>JAPLEF010000037.1 GCA_026391525.1 Sphingobacteriales bacterium | reverse complement strand
GGATACACTGATTGTATGAACACCCGGTGCCACAGCTGAGAAGCTCACCGATGGCCATGTTATGGTTGTTGTTCCGTCTAAGGTATATGAGTTACCCGCTCCTAATGGAGCAGTTACTGTAATCGTTCCCGTTGCAACGGCGCAAGTAGGTTGGGTTACCGTTGCTGTTGGATTGGCTGCCAATGGATTTACAGTTACCACTATCGCATTAGATGTTGCGCTTGGGCAACCTGCTAAACTGGTTGATACTACCGTATAACTGCCGGAAGCATTAACCAGCAATGTAGTTCCTGTTTGGCCACTGATAGGTGAGCCATTCAAATACCATTGGTTGCCGGTTGCTGCATTTGAACTCAGCGTAACTGAACCGCCTGCACAGAATGATATCGAGCCTCCAGCCGCTACTACCGGTGTAGCAGGAGTTGGATTAACCGTTACAACAGTAGCGGCTGATGCAGTACTGCTGCAACCTGCCCCACTTGTTGTAATTACAGTATAACTGCCGGAAGCCGTTACATTGAGTGTTTGATTGATTGCTCCAGGAATAGGAGTACCATCCAGGCTCCATTGGTTTCCTGTTGTTGCTGATGAGGTCAATACAACAGAACCGCCTGCACTACAGAACGTAGTTGGCCCACCTGCTGTTATGGTTGGTGTAGCAGGAGTTGGATTAACCGTTACAACAGTAGCGACTGATGCAGTACTACTGCAACCTGCCCCACTTGTAGTAATTACGGTATAACTACCGGAAGCCGTTACATTGAGTGTTTGATTGGTAGCTCCGGGAATAGGAGTACCATCCAGGCTCCATTGGTTTCCTGTTGTTGCTGATGAGGTCAATACAACAGAACCGCCTGCACTACAGAACGTAGTTGGCCCACCTGCTGTTATGGTTGGTGTAGCAGGAGTTGGGTTAATAGTTATCGTAGCAGAACCCGTAAGATCGGCTGTAATAGGAGTGCAAGAAGAGGCATCAGTTAATGAGCCTATGCTATAGGTTGTTGTTGATAAAGGCGTAACGGTAATGGTTGTACTATTTGTTACACTACTGAAAGGAATATTGCCGGGATTAACAGTACCATTCCATGGCCCGGTTCCTGTTAAAGCTATATTCAATGTTGTGGATGTACTTCCCTGACCAGAACAATAGATAGCACCGCCACTGATTGCTGCAGTTGGGCGTGGATTAACTGTAACAGCATTGGTACTTGCAGTTGCAGAACAACCAGCTGAAGAAGTGAAAATTACTGAATAAGTACCATTAACTGTTGCTGTTGCTGTTGGATTCTGCTGTGTTGAAGTGAATCCTCCAGGGCCGCTCCATAAAAAGGTGATCGGTAAAGCAGAATAGGTTGGTATAAAGGAAATACTTTGCCCATTCACAAGGCTTGCGGTATTAAATGAATATTGAACAGCGCTTGTACTGGTTCTTTGAATACCAACGGTAGCGGTAAGACCTGCATCGTAGGTTGCACTTCCAAAAATCACATCTTGGTAAACAAAATGAATGGCTTTGGTTACAAGATCAAGTTGCACTTCAAATGTTACTGTACCGGTAGTGAACAAATTATGATCCATTCCTGTGTACTGTATAATAAAGAGGTTACCCACTGTTTGAGTTTTAATGGTACCTCCCAGATTAACATCCAGATCATCCCACCATGGAGAAAGGAATGAGTTACCTGCTGTGTTGGTTGTGCTGGGAAGCGCAGCGTTGGTAACTGTAACATCGCCTGTGGTTGAACCAAAAACGATCGCACCATTTGCACCAACTCTGGCCGTTGTATATGTAGTTCCGTTAAAGTCGAAAGATGGTATGGATATATTATGTTCTGAATCATCTGTTACAACACCTACTGATGTGCCTGTAGCACTGATATCAACAAATGCCACTCCGCTGTTTGTATTCATTGAATAACCGTTAACAGGGCCATTTAGTGTGGCAGAAGAGGTAAGGTTTAGCGTACTTCCTGCACAAATGGTGGTTGGGTTGGCAGCTGCAGTTGGTGCCGTTACATTTGGATTTACAGTAATAGCAGCAGTAGCCGTATTTACACAACCGTTACCATCTGTTCCGGTAACAGTATAGATAGTGCTAACTGTTGGTGAAGCAATTACCACAGATCCGGTTGTTGCCGATAATCCGGTAGCAGGTAACCAGGCATAGCTTGTAGCACCTGAAGCCGTTAAGGTTGCAGGTGTACCACCGGGGATACAGAATGATGCCGTAGCAGGTGTAACTGTTACAGTAGGTAATGGATTAACCGTTACAGTTACAGAAGACGTGGTGGTATTTCCGCAAGCATCCGTTACTGTTACAGTGTAAGAAGTAGTAACAGTTGGGTTAACAACTATACTACCTGTTGCAGCATAAGTACCTGCGGGTGTTGATGCCCATGCATAAGTGAACGGACCGCCTCCGGTTGCACCGGCACTCAGCGTAACTGCTGAACCTGCGCAAACAGGCGTTGAAGGTGATGCTGTTGCAATTGCAGCAACGGGTGCCACATTAACTGTTAAAGGCGCACTTGAGCTGTTACACAAAGTAAGAGGATTTGTGGCAGTAACCGTATAGGTTGTTGTTGTAGTTGGATTAACGGTTACAGAAGCACCACTAAGGTTACCCGGGTTCCATGTCCAGTTTAAGGTATTGGTAATATCCGCCGCATCTGTTGTTATTTTCACATCATCAATCTTCCAGCCTGCATATTGAACGCTTACATCAGAAGTAAGCCTGAATCGTATACGGAAACTCGTAGCACTATTGTATGCTGAAAGGTTAATCGTTTCAGTTTTCCAAAGTGATGTGGCAGGTGCTGTTGGGTAAACGATTGTTGAACTCGTAAACAGCGTATTCCAATCAGAATAACTAACGCGGTTAAACGCGATTGTTCCCGCTACCGCTACATTCGGCGACAATGTTCCTGCACCGGCATAAGCTGATGAAGGAAATACGATCCAGGTAGCGCCGTTATCAAGCGAATATTCAATTTTTCCATAATCACAACATCCTTCCAATGCTGCTATATGAGAGAATTTTAACTTAGGATTTACTGTTCCAACCAGGTTAACACTTGCAGCCATCGCGAGGCTTCCATCTGCACTGGCAATATAAGTATTCTGAACAGCGCCTGCTCCTTCTATGAAATAACTGGAACTGCCTGTCCAGGTAACTCCTGTGCCAGTTGTAGTAAAGTTTGCAACCGGGAATGTTTCAAATGGTTCTGCAAAAAGATTGCCTCCAATTGATCCCAAAGAAGTAGCACTCAGCACTGATGATCCGCCTGCACAAACTGTAGTGGCTGACGCAGAAACACTGCTTATAACCGGGTTCGGATTAACAGTAATTGTAATCGTTGCCAAATTTGAACAACCGGTTACTGGAATACCATCATCACCAACCACAGTATAGGTAGTTGTGCTGGTAGGATTTGCTGTAACCGTAGCCGTATTAGTAGCACTTAAGCCAGCAGAAGGGCTCCAGATAAAGTTCACAAAACCTGTACCACTTGCTGTTAAACCAACATTTCCACCCTGACAAATAGTTGCTGAAGCAGAAGCTGTAATGGTTAACGCTGGTGCTGAAGTGATAGTTATGGCAACCTCCGTTCGCGGACCCTCGCACCCTGCAAAATACGTTTCAGCAACCCAAAATGAAGTAGATCCAGTAACCGTTGGCGTATAGCTATTACCGGTAGCTATAGAAGTACCACCGGTAGCCACATTGTACCAGTTCATCGTTCCTCCGGTATTGGTTGCCGTCATGGTTACAAAACCTGCTCCGCATTTGGTGATCGGTCCGTTTGTAACCGGTGCACTAGGAACTGCATTTACGGTTAAAGTAACCGGAGCACTGGTTGTAGTACATCCTGAAACAGGATCTGTTGCAGTTGCAGTATAAGTTGTAGTAGTGGCAGGACTTACTGATGTGATAGCCGTTGTTGCTCCACCTGGTGTCCATTGCCAGTTATACAACCCTGTATTATTGGTAAAGGTGCGGATAAAGGTGGCATTTGGACGAGCAGACTGGCTGCCGAATGTTCCTGTTGGTGTAGTACAGAAATCTCTGTTCGGATCTGATGTATTAGCACCATAATAATAATTGGAAGCAACATATGGTGTTGATGCTGTGTATTCAATAGTAGCAGATGTTCCGCTACAACCTGATGCACAAGTATTGTTAGGATCATTATCGTAACAAGTTTGAACAATGATGTTTGAAACCCCATCCCAGATGAATGGTGTGCTAAACAAATGGGTATTGGTTCCAAGAACAGTTGTATAGTTTATCGGGCCATACACTTGCTGGAAGCCGGTAGTTTGCTGAGGCGCTACCGTGGTAAGTGCTGTGGCTGTTGTTTGAGCCAACGAAATTTTGAAATTATTAAAATAAGGTATCAACGTAGGTAAAGCCGTTACATTGAAACTTAAACCATCGATAGGCCCTGCAGTATATCCACCAGCAATCAAATCTGCTGCTAAGTATAAATTTTGGCCTTTTGAGCCTTCTGCACTCCACCAATATGGATTGGCAGCACCAGTATAACCAGTAGTACCCGTTCCAATTTTTACACTCAAAGGAGAACCGATATTGCTCTTAGCTTCCAATTGGCTGCTTTGTCCGGCACAGATAGTGGAAGGAGTAGCCGTAACTGAACTAACCACAGGTTTTGGGTTAACCGTTACCGTTATAGTAGCCGTACTGGCACAACCCGTTGCTACAGGTAAACCATCGTTAGCAGTTACGGTATAAGTAGTGGTAACATTAGGATTGGCTGTAACAGTAGGTCCGGTTGTTGCACTTAATCCGGTTGCAGGGCTCCAGGTAAAGTTTACATATGAAGAAGAACTTGCTGATGCGGCATTTAAAGCAACTGATCCACCATTACAGAAATTAATTGAACCCGAAGGCGTAATCACTAAAGTTGGTGCTGCTGTAACAGTAACGATTACTTGAGTACGTGGACCTTCACAGCCCTGAGCAGATGTTTCAGCAACCCAGAATGAAGTGGAACCCGTTACTGTTGGAGAATAAGAAGCACCGTTTTGTAATGAAGTACCTCCAGTGGCAACATTATACCATTTTAAACTGCCCCCGGTTCCTGTTGCCGTGAGGCTCACCGGTCCGGTGCCACATCGGCTAACAGGACTGTTAGAACCTGGTGCTGCCGGCAATGGATTTACCGTTACGGTTACGGGAAGAGAATTTTTTTCACATCCGGTAACAGGATCTGTTGCAGTTGCAGTGTAAATAGTGGTTGTTAAAGGATTAACTGTTGTGGTTCCTGTTGTACCGGCATTGATGTTGCCAGGGTTCCATGTCCAGTTGTAATTAGCTGTATTATTTGTGCCCACCTGTCCTCCAAATGTTACAATTGGCTTTGCTGCAACTAATGTTCCAGTTGCAGTGGTGCAAGAAGTGGTTGAAGTTGCCCTGTGCAGATTTGAAGAAAATGCCGGAGTAAAACCTGCTACTGTATTGGTTCCTGTAACTGCATTAGTTTGACAGGTATTGATCACAATGTTTGAAGTACCATCCCAGAAGAATGGTGTTTGGAAAACATGTGTATTCAACCCAAGTACAGTGGTTAAACTAGCAAGTGTGAATACAGTACTAAATCCAGATGTTTCAAAAGTAGTAGATAATGAAGTAACAGATGTGAGAGCCAAATCAATAGTAAAATTGCTCACAGTACCACCTATTCCGGTTGTTGTAAATCCTAAACTTGTTAAGTTACCGCTAGTGAAACCGGCAGCAGTTAGTTCAGCAGCGGTAACCAATATTTGGTTTCTTATTTGATTACCTGTTCCATTACCAGAACGGTAAGGGTTACCATCATTGCCACCAATTGTAGTAGTTTGAGTTCCAATAGTACCAAAACCTGGTGCAAAAGCTCCTGCCTGAGCAGCAAGTAGTGCAGGTTGTCCGGCACAAACTGTTGAAGGGGTCGCAGTGGCATTGTTCACCGGTGGCAAAGCCGCTACAGTAATGGTTATTGAAGCTATAGAAGTACAGCCTTTGTCAGGATCATTTGCAGTAATTGTATATATGTAAGTACCGATTGCGGTTGGGGTTATATTGAATGGGTCAGAACCTGTTCCATTTGCTGTTAAGCTAACCGTTCCTGTAACCCCACTTGCTGCACCACCTGTAGCAGTTAAATCGAATGTAGCGAATGTATTAAAGTCGGGTGTATAGCTAGAACTTAATGAAAAGGTTTCTCCCACACATGCAGTTAAGCCTGTTGAAGAAGTAACGGTTAATGGATCAGGTGATGAAACCGTTATCGTAACCGGTGTTCTTCCACTTTCACAACCGAAACCGGTGATTTCTGAAACATAGAATGTGGTAGTTGTACCAACAGTTGACAAATAAGTGGTTGATACATTCGTTTGAACCGCAGTGCCGCCCGAAGCTGCCGTGTACCATTTAAAGATAGGCGACGTTTCTCCTGAGTTTGAAGAAACACTGGCTGTAGGTATTACCGTACCACATTGGTCAGATCCTGTAGTAGAAGGATTTGCAGGTATCAGGTTTACCGTAACAGTTACGTTTGATGTGCTACTGCAACCAAAACCATTGGTAACAGTAGCCTGATAAGTAGTGGTAGTGATTGGGTTTATTGATGCCGTTGGCGTTGTAGCTGTGATGCCATTATTCCATGCATAAGTTAAAGCAGGGTTTTGCGCAACCACACCCTGGATATTTACAAGATAATCTTCAGCTTCACCCCAGGATCCTACTGTACTGCAAGGGGTAGTAATAGCACCTTCCTTTACAATAACCCTCATCCGTGTAACGCCAGGTGTGGCATTTGATGGAATAGTGATATTACCTACAAAATCTTCCAGGAAGGTTCCTCCGGGCTTGCTCAAAGAGAATGTTTCGCCGGCATCCGTAAATACGCCATTCCTGTTGAAGTCGATATAGACATTTACAAAGTTTGCTGTAGTATTGGTTGTGCTATGGAAATGATAAATAGTCATCGGGTAAGTACTTCCGGCTGTAATGGTAGGTGCCGGTACTGTACCCGTAAAGTCTGTGTATACATTTACTGAAGCAGCATTGCTCTGTTGAGGAGTAGGCCTAACTGCAGGATTATTAATCAGAGAACCACTGGTTCCAAATCTAACCTGACCGATATCATCTTCAGTGGTTGAAGAGAAAGTAGCTGCACAATAACCACTCGGTTGCGTTTGTGGCCCTGTAGTGACAGCGGCAGAATACACATTCAAAGTAACCGGAGCACCTGCACAAACAGCAGTTGGAGCAGCTTTTGTACTGTCAATTACAGGACGGGAAATAATATTTACAGAAACCGTTGTACTGGTGGCACAACCCTGTACATTATCCAATGCATTTAGGGTATAGATATATGTACCACCGATTGTAGGGGTAACTGTAACAGTAGAAGGATTGCCGATTGTTCCGCTTCCACCGCTCACTGAAGAAGGTATTCCACTTCCGGTAGCAGGGGCAGCCGTCCAGGTATAAGCATAATTATTATTGTTTGCACCTCCTGTAATAGTAGCCGTTAATTGAAGAGGACTATTGGCACAAACTGGCCCATTAGAAGAAGCCGCAATTGGATCAGGTGCACTTACCGTTGCAACAACAGCAGTACGGGCAGTTTCGCAAGGCCCGCCAGTATTGATAGAAACATAGAAAGTAGTAGTTGATGAAATGGTATAGGTATTGGTACCTCCATTCAAAGTATTAAGTCCCGCTCCGGTTTCTCCAGGTATGGCAGTTCCTCCTACCGGTACCGTGTACCAGCGGTACTGGCCATTGGCAGCTCCGGCAACAAAGCAACTGGGAACAGCAGTACCGCACTGTATAGAATTAGCTCCAGTTGGACCAGGATCCAAAGATATAGTAGTAACAGTTACAGGATTCGATATTTTAGTACATCCCAAAGCCGAAATTGCAGCCGTATAGGTTGTTGCAGTTAGCGGGTTCACGGTTAATGGGTTGGTAGTACCCACTACATTACTTCCATCGCTCCAGGAAATACCAGAATTTGCAGCTAATCCAAACCCTTTAAAAATAATACGTGGTCTAACACTATAAGTTAAAACCTGTGAAGTGATATCCGGACAGGCTACTGTAGATGAAGTAGCAGCACTGGTATGTGTTTTGATTACCGAGATGTAGGAAGTATTATCTGCAGGTGAAGTACTGGATAATGTAGCACTTGATCCGCTATTACCAAAACAAATATCTATTACCAAATTAGATCCTGTCCAATTGAATGGCGTATTTAACACCAAAGTGTTATTCGTATTGGCAACCTGAGGTTGAGTGGCAAGGAAATAAACTTGTGTAAGTCCGGTTGTAACAAAAGCCGACATATCAGTTACACTGGAGTTTGCCAGTTTAACGGTAAAATCGAGCGGACTGATTGTTCCTGAAGTAGTTGGAAAACTGATTTCAGTAATAAGCCCCGGTGCAAGTCCTGCAGCAGTAAGCTCACTCGCTTTTATCAATATTTGTTGGTGTTTATTTGACCATAAACTATAAAAAGGTGCGTTATATGATGATATACTTGTTGCTCCCGCACCAACTGTTACATTTATATTGGGTGTAATTAAGGCTGCATTAAGTACACTGGCGGCTCCTGAACAAACTGATGTAGGTGTTGCCGTTGCAGTAGCCGTAGATGTTGCCAATGGATCATCAGTATAAGGTACTCCATTGAATGTGGTACTAATGGGTAAATCATTGGTAGCCGTAATACTCCAGGTAACCGTAGTTCCGGCAGTTCCGGGTGGTATTGTACCCGTATAGGTATTGCCTGAAACCAATGTCATCGGCACAGAACCAACTGATCCATTATTGTAATTGATAGTAACTGTTGAGATTGTACCAACAGCTGTAGTGATATTAGCATTAATCACATGCCCGGTTACGGTACAAGTAGCAGTAGGAATAGTTACATTATTAATCGAAGGAGCTGGTGTGGTACCATTGAATTCATCTGCTCCAATATCTGGTGTGCTCGCATTTCTGGTATTGCCATCAATGTCGTCCGTGATGCCGGCTACAGGTGTTCCTCCACTTTCAATTTGTGTAGTTATGGCCGGATCGATTCTTAAGAAATTAGCATTGCCACAATTGGTACTTAAGAAATTGGGAAGTACAGAAATTGAGTTTGTTTCTCTTGCAGGGCCAACATAAGTTTTATAATTAGCAAGGGTGATAATTGTTGGTGCCGCCGGGCTAACCCCATCATAGAAAATAGCCCTGGAACCTCCCGGTGTTCCTACAAAAAACAGGTTATTGTTCGACGCTGCTCCATAATTGGTTAAAGCAGCGCTACTCCTCCTGTATGCAATTGCAAAACCTGAACCGGAAGCAATGGTTGAGTTGTTGTAAAAGATATTATTTCTAAATGTTTGGGTAGAACCGACATTGGAATAAACGGCATTTGATCCACCACCGCCATTCATTACTGCATCCAGGTAAACCGTATTGTAGGAAGCATTTATCGTACCTGCTGAAGAATTAAATGTTAATCCATTTACATTTTCCTGCCCGGTACCATTTGGTGCCCTTAAATTAGAGATTACATTGGTATGAACATTCACCACCGTACCGGTACCTGTACCTGTTACAAATATACCGGTAGCCCACTGGTTAGTAACCGGTCCATTGTTTGCAATATCGCAGATTCTATTCTTGAAAATATTAACCGTTTGAGCAGCCGTTCCGGTTGAAACGGTTTGTATCCCATTAATATTACCTAAGGAAACAGAAGCCAATCCACTGATATTATTATTATTGATATTGATCAATGGCGATGTATTGCTAGATATGAATATACCCTGAACAGTACCTCCGGTTCCAGTAGAAGATAAACCCGTTATGGTATTGCTCGAAATGTTTAACGGGTTGGCTGCGTTACCGGATGAAGTGATAGTGATACCGGTGATAGCGCCTTGTCCGGCTAAGTTTGAGATGGTATTCGAAGAAATACTTCCATTATTACCCCCAACATAAGAATAACTAATTGCACTAAGGGCACTTGTACCACCCGTCCAGTTGCTGAAGGTATTTCCGTTTACAGTTCTGCCAAAAGCAATGGTTGAAAGTCCGTCGGTACTTGAAATACCGTTTAAGGTAGTTGCTCCGGTTACTGTGATATTGGAGAAATTATTATTGCTATGACTAACTGCAGTTGCAGCAATGGAAGTACCTGTATTGTTTAACATAGCTACTGTTCCACCTGCCCCGGTTTTATTCAAAGCCGTAACAATGGAGTTGCCATTGATATTTTGTGTTCCACCCGCTGGAATGGTATATCCGGCATTGATGAAGGTGAAACTTCCGGTTGTATTCGTAGTAATATTGGTAAGTGTATTGCTATTGATGTTGGTTGATAAATGAGTTGCTACAGTTGAAATTGCGGTTATGGTTACACTACTTGCAATAGAAGCCGTTAATGAGGTAAAATTATTGTTATTGATAGTTTGAGATGAAGTAGCAGTTGAAGTGGTTGCTTCAACTGTTATACCTTGCATCGTTCCTGAAGCTACTCCATATGTGAGTGCAATGGTATTGTTGTTGATAGCATTGGTATAGGTTCCTACTGGGGCAATTGAAGCTGAAATATTATAAATACCTCTTAATGTACCAACAGTAGTACCGCCATTTGAACTGCTGATGCTGTTGAAAGAAATATTATAACCAATACTATTGCGCATCAGTATGCCATTAACTGTTCCGGAAACATTTGCATAACTGGAAAAAGTTCCGGTAGTACCGTAATTACTGATAGTATTGCTCTGCGCTCCTCCTGTTCCTCCAATATCAACTCCGGTATTAAAATCTGCTGCAGCAGTTGGCCCAACCACCACGATACCATTATTCACATCTGTGATCGTATTACCATAAATTTTAAGGTCGCTATTCGATCCTGCAGTAGTTGTTGCAGTAGCACTGGTTGATATCGTTGTGGCCGAATGGGTAGCGTTGCTATAAATTCCAAATGTATTTTGATAAGTCCTGATCAGGTCAATCGTATTATTTTGTATGATGATGTTTTGTGCACCATTGGTTGTTGAACCGTATAATACGGCAACACCCCACTCCACCATCGTATTCGTTCCAGCAGCTGTAACCGTATTTAATGCATTTTCAGTCATGATGAAATTCTGAATCGTAATAAAATCCGATCCTATCACTTTGAAAATAGCATCATTCAAATTACCCACAGTACCAGCCGGATTGGGTGCTGTAATGGTATTTCCAGAACCTTCAAAGGTAACCCTGTTGGTATTGGATGCTCCTGAAAGTGTAGCTGTGATGGAATACCCGCCGGAAGGGCATGTTTGCGAATTACCTGAATTCAGTGTAATAACAACCGGGCCACTGATAGCAGTACAAGCATTCAACGCAGTAACCGCTCCTGCAAGAGAAGGGTATGTTGCATTTAATGCAGGTGTTGTGTTTCCCGGATTACTAACGGTTACCTGTGCCTGCACATTACCAACAAAAAAGGCAAATAAACCAATCAAACCACTTAATAAAAACCGCATTAAGAAAGTTTGCTTAGCCGTTTCTTTTTGATTCGCAGTTGCATTATTCTTTAGCCCTGCTGTTACCTTAGTAGAG
>JAPLEF010000072.1 GCA_026391525.1 Sphingobacteriales bacterium | reverse complement strand
TGCAAATGATACATGCCTTGAAAATAGTATCCCATTTTCAATTACAACCAGTGCAACAGTATCAAGTGTCAACTGGAATTTTGACGACCCTTCAAGCGGAGCAAACAACACATCAACTTCCTTAACGCCCACCCATTTATTTTCAGCAACAGGCACATACAACATTCGTGCTATTGTGAATTTAAGTTGTGGTGTGGATACTATTTTTAAAACGCTTTCCATAATAAAATGCGACAGTGTTGTAGCAGATTGTCAATTGTTCGTTCCAAGCGCATTTACGCCAAATAATGACGGCAAAAATGACAAGTTCAATCCACAAACCATTTGCCCAACTGAAATTTGAATGCTTGATATATGATAGATGGGGCAATTTGATTTTCAGAACATCAAAGCAAACAGACAAATGGGATGGAAAATATAAGGGAGCAGATTGTGCTATCGGTGTTTATGTTTATTTTATAAAATATAAATTTTCAAGGCAACCAATAAAAAAGGATTACGGTTCAATTACACTTTTAAGATAAAGAAAACTCCAAAATGTTCGATGCCATTTCAGCATAAAATGAAATACATTATATTTTATACAATAGTGAAAATAAATATATAATATGAAAATCATTAAACAGCTAATTGTTTTTGCCACCTTAGTAATAGGTAACAACTCTTTTGCCCAAAAGCAAGCCAACATATGGCATTTTGCCGATGGCAAGAGCCTCGATTTCAGCAGTGGTGCGCCCGTAAATGTAACGGGCAGCCAAATCTTCACCTACGAGGGCTGCGCTTCTTACTGCGATAAATACGGAAATTTCTTGTTTTACACCAATGGTGGTGGCCGTGAATTGGGAGGACTGGACTCCGGTACGATCTGGAACCGCAACAATGCGGTAATGTATAATATGAAGGGTACGGAAGGAGGGGGTTTTTCTTCAGCTCAGTCCTCAGTGATTTTTGAAGCTCCGGGACAAGACTCGGTTTATTATGTGTTTACAATGGACGAAGTGGAATGGGACGTAGGTGCCACGCCTACCACCATTGCCAACCAGCCCGGCGGAAGAGGTCTTTCCTATTTCACAGTTGATATGAGATTGAATGGCGGCCTTGGCGGTGTTGTGCTTGCCGATCAGCGTTTGCATACTCCATCTGGTGAAGGCCTTTGTGCCATCAGGCATGCCAACAAGCGCGATTACTGGGTTCTGTTTCACAAAGGCAATACCGGGCTTGGCGTGTATTTGGTTACACCTACCGGCATTACCTTTAACGGCGTTTACACCAACCCATTGCCATCCGCTCCAAGTCCCATTGTTGCCTCTCCCAATGGCGACTATGTGATTACTTCGTTTGTCACCAATGGTGGATTAAATACTTTAAATCTGCTTCGGTTTAATGACAGCAACGGTCAGTTTTCAAATCCACTGGCAATTCCGGATGCTTTTGCTCAGGAGTTTTCACCAAACAGTAGGTATCTTTATGTAGCTAAAGTCACTGCAGCCGTAACCTTCGATATTCTGCAATATGATTTGCAAGCACCCAATATACTCAATTCAGCAACGATTTTAGGTAATTACGGCAACAACCCACCTTCCAGTTTGCAATTGGCTCCAGATGGGAAAATTTACCTTGCTCTTGCTCTCGCTACCACAAGCAGTTTGGATCGGATTAACTGCCCTAATACAAGGAATGCTTCCATACAAAGTAACGTCATCAGCCTCGGAGGTGCTCCCAACTATTACGTTTTACCAAATTTTCCAGCCTGGCTTTTTGAAAATAATGATTCTACCTACGTGTCGCTGGGGCCCGATACCATTCGCCTTTGTGATGTAGGTGGCTCTTACCTTCTTAATGCACAGAATCCAGGTGCCAGTTACCTTTGGTCTACCGGTGCTACTACTCAATCCATCACAGTGAACACTCCAGGCATTTATTCGGTGACAGTAAGCGGCACCTGCGGTACAGGCACCGACCGGGTGGTGGTGGTAAGTTGTGGTCCGCCAACTATAACCGGATTTAACATTGTAGGCGATACCTGCAATGTTGCTACAAACTTTTCGTTTCAACCCATTGGAACATCCAATGCAACTTCCCTAAACTGGACTTTTGATGATCCCAATAGTGGCGCTAATACTTATGTTTCAACGCCTGCCAATCCAAATGCCCCCCATATCTTTTCTGCTGCAGGCACCTATAATGTATGCCTTAGCTTTCAAGAGCCCGGGTTTCCGGTAACCACTATTTGCAGAACGGTT
>JAPLEF010000082.1 GCA_026391525.1 Sphingobacteriales bacterium | reverse complement strand
TAAATGCCGATGGTATCAAACAAATAGTACAATGAGGCGATAGCCGATATTGGACTATATTGTTTGTCCAATCGGTATAAATGCCGATGGTATCAAACAAATAGTACAATGAGACGATAGCCGATATTGGACTATATTGTTTGTCCAATCGGTATAAAACGCAACTCTATACTAAGAAAAATATTGCAATAATTTAAGAAGCGGAACTAAAAAATAATGATAAAAATGAAAATCATTAAGTACCTAATATTATTTATCATCTTACTAATAAACGTTACCTCTTTTGCCCAAAAGCAAGCCAATATCTGGCACTTTGGCGACGGCCAGTGTATCGATTTCTCCAATGGTGCACCGGTGTCTGTAACAGGCAGCCCGATATTTGCTGCCGGAGCATCTGGATCGTACTCAGATAAATTTGGCAATTTACTTTTCTATACGAACGGGGGTGGAGAAGCATTCGGAACAGAAACAGGCCGCATATGGAATAGAAACAATGCCGTTATGTATGACATGCTGGGCATCCAGGGTGGTGGATTCAGAGCGACGCAATCAGCAGTGGTTTTTGAAGCACCAGGTCAGGATTCGGTATATTACGTATTTACCATGGAGGATCAGGATTCCTATCTGTTTCTGGGATCCACCCGGGGACTTTGCTACTTCACGGTGGATATGCGTTTGAACGGGGGACTGGGCGGTGTTGTAATGGCTGATGTACCAGTGCACGCCCCATCAATACAAGGATTATGTGCAGTTCGGCATGCTAATGGACAAGATTACTGGGTCATCATTTATCAGGACAGCATCGGCCTTGGTGTTTACAGTGTGACCCAAAATGGGGGAGTAGCGCTTGCCAATACATATACCGGTGCAGGCACCTATGGGCTAACATCAGGTAGCCTTGGTTTAATCAAGTCATCTCCCAACGGTGAATATGTAGGAGCATTGCTTGATTTTAACAGCGCAAATCTAAGAATACCCTACCTTATGCGCTTCGATAACAGTACAGGCCAACTCTCGCTCCCTATTCAAATCCCAACAACAACTAATCAAGGAAACACCGTGTCTTTCGAATTTTCACCAAACAGCAGGTTTCTGTACACAATTCAAGCGGATAGCGCTACGGCTCCCCCACTTCCACAACGTGTGGTGCAATATGACCTTCAAGCTCCGAATATCATCACATCAGCACAAACTTTGTTTAGTAGCAGATTATTCTATTTCCTGGCCGGACTTCAACTTGCGCCCGACGGGAAAATTTACTATATAAATTACGGAGCTGATTCACTAGGTAATAATGTTAATAATTTGGATAGGATAGCGTGCGCCAATACTACCGCTGCCTCAATAGATTTCGACGTGTATACTTATAGCAATAACCAGTTCCCTTTTTCTAACGGAGCTCCACCCAATTATCCTGCATGGCTCTTTGAAAATTATGATTCCACATATGTTGCGCTCGGCCCAGACACGGTCGATCTGTGCGATGTAGGGGGTTCATATACGTTGAATGCGTTAAATCCCGGTGCTACCTACCTCTGGTCAACTGGAGCCACCACTCAATCCATCACAGTTAACACACCAGGCACCTACTCGGTGACGGTTACCGGAGATTGCGGAACGGGTACTGACCGAGTGGTTGTGGTAAATTGCAATACAACAACTAGCCCCGTTAACTGTGACTCAACAGGGAACTGGTTTTTGTTCGGTAATTATGACGGAGGAAAACTGAATATTATCGTGGATCAGAACATTCCGAACCTAAAAATTGGAATCTGCACTTATGAACCCGTGATAGTGACCTTTAGTGGTCCCTTCGTTGGAAACATTACGGATGTATATTACGCCGGATTCAACTCTTCTGTAAACAATAACAATTGCGGCTTTCCCATTACAACCACCAGTTTTGTGGGTGTAAATCCTGCCCTGACAACAGTGGCTGTAACTCCTCCAGTGAACATTATCAGTCCACCTAACCCCGCTAATATTGGAAACCTGCCCAATGGTAATAATTTCGGCATCGTTGGCGTTACCAGTTGCGATATTAATACCTACCAGGGCGGCGCGAATACCATTGATCAGGTAGTAGATGTATTTCAAACACGCTTTGGAGGTAGCCTACGTGGCCTTAAAGTACAATACTGCTGTTGGAGCGACACGCTTCCGTACCGTTTGAGCAATGTTTCTGGAAGATGTTGCAACACTACCCCAGGTATAGCGACCCTGTCCTATCCACCAGGGCCATTCTGTGGTGGATCCGGGCAAGTACTACCCACTTTACTGGGCGACTCCTCCGGCACATTTTTCTCCACTCCTTCCGGCTTGATCATCAATACAAACACAGGAGTGGTTAATCTTTCGGGAAGTAATCCCGGCACTTACGAAGTCTTTTACGCACTTACTGAAAATTGCATAACCAATCTTTTCAAAGACACTATTGTGATTTCTAGCGGCAGCAATTCCGTCTCTTCCATCTCGGCTACCGCTTGTAGTTCCTACACGGCACCTTGGGGTACTGTTTACACGCAAAGTGGAATATACAATGATACACTCACCAATGTGAGCGGCTGCGACAGTATCATCAGCGTGAACCTTACTATTACTGGAGCAATCATTGCTCCAACCATTACCGCAAGCGATTGTAGCACCTACACCGCCTCGTGGGGAACTGTGTACACACAAAGCGGAACCTATACCGATACTCTCGCGAGCGTGAATGGCTGCGACAGTATTGTGAGCGTGAACCTTACCATTACCGGTTTGCCCACGGTAGCAGCAAGTTCTGTTTCAGCATCCTGCGGATTGCCAAACGGCACCGCCACTGCCACTGCCACCGGAGGTTCTGGCAATTACACCTACAGTTGGTCAAATGGTGCCACAGGCAACTTTGTAACCGGCCTTGCATCCGGCAACTACTCAGTTACAGCCACCGACCAGAATGGCTGTGCCTCCTCACCAACACAAGTAACCGTTTTAAGCGGAACTCCATCCGGTGGTTCAATCGATGCAAATGATACATGCCTTGAAAATAGTATCCCATTTTCAATTACAACCAGTGCAACAGTATCAAGTGTCAACTGGAATTTTGACGACCCTTCAAGCGGAGCAAACAACACATCAACTTCCTTAACGCCCACCCATTTATT
>JAPLEF010000108.1:970-2106 GCA_026391525.1 Sphingobacteriales bacterium | reverse complement strand
TCAGAAAACCTAATGCCTTTGAGGTATGCAATTTTATTATCATTGTTTTTCTATATGAATTAGCAATGCTAAAAATATTTAAATTATAGAACCTACTGGCGCAGATTAAAACCCCACTGTCCGTATGGCTCATACTGGCGCAGAAATGAGGCGATGGGTTTTGTGTGTTGGCTTTCTTGAATTACACAATGTTTCAATATGGGTTAATCAAAACGACACTACAATAGGTTTGTACGCAAATAAAAAGTTGAAATCCGAGTACTACATAGGTTGTATTAAAAATATAAATGAAGAGATATATTTTTATTCCAATAGCAAGAAATCTTTTCAAGGATTGTATAATATAACAGCAGAACCTAAAATAAAAGTAGATAGTGTTTGGGATTTTCGTGAAACATACTCTGTATTTTATAATTACGAAATGGGTACTTTAGTACAACAAAAGCCAGAGTGAACATAACTTCGCTGTGTTTTAAAAAAGGGGTAAAAAATTAAACACAGCGAAACTGTGAAAAAGGGGCAAAAAAATACTTGTGCAAGGCGTTTTGATTTACTCATAAATATCTTTTCTATTTCCAAGGTCAATGACATCCACCAAAAGCACATCATCAAAAATATCGTAGATAATGCGGTAATCAGCGACACGAATACGATAAGCATCTCTGCCTTTTAGTTTTTTATAGCCTTTTGGTCGTGGGTCATCAGCAAGGCTATAAATGGCTTCCTTGATATTGGAATAATACGGCTCATTGATTTTTTCAAGAGCTTTAATGGCTCGTTTCTTTAAGGTTACATTATAAGCCATTACTTCGCTTCGCGTTTAGCTTCAATCATTTTAAAAGCATCATCAATAGGAATAGAAGGCTCATTGGATTTTTTGGCTTCATCAAAAAGCTTTATATCCTCTAACTCTTCCAGTTCTTCCATAATAGCTTTAAAATCCTTCATAGCAAGCACCGCAGATATTTTTTTACCTTTACTATCTGTTATGTATTGTGGATGTATTGTTAGCATAATTTTATTATTTAGCGATTTGAATATTTTGTTCAAAGAAAGTTTGAAATTTGTTTTTCGTCAGCATCCCTTCAATGATACGATATAAAGCCGTTTTATCATCTTCATCTAATTGAGAAATC
>JAPLEF010000108.1:0-888 GCA_026391525.1 Sphingobacteriales bacterium | reverse complement strand
GGTAAGTACAAAGAATTTAGCAAGTTTATCAATGATTTCAATCCCAAATTCTCTTTTGCCTTTTTCCATTTTGGAATAGTTGGAAGGATGTGCAGCAACTGCGTTGGCTACCCCCTTTACATCAATCCCCGTTCCTTACGGAATTTTTTTAAGTTTTTAGCTATATCCATACTAGACAAAGTATTTAACCCCATAAAGTTAGTCAAATTGTCCATAAATTACAACATAATCAACGATATGGAATTTTATACTTATCATCACAAGCGTTGCATCTTTCGCCTCCGTTGGGTGTGTCACGAATCAAGGAACCTGATAGTTCATTGAAGCTGAAACCCTACAACCCCAGTTTGGTAGTGGCTTTTCAATTCGCCAGTTAGAAATGTGCCGCCAGTTTTACAGAAGTTTCCCGATTACGAACGCACTGCGTTCGCAATTCAGTTGGACACACTACCGTACCCTAATACGTATTGCATAGTCACCTTATCTAGTACGAAAAACTACCTTAAAATCCCCAAGTTTCGTATATTTAAGCAGTTTTAAAAGTTCTTTGATTTGGCTAAGATGTAGTACTAGCGTAGAATAGCAAGAATACTAGCATACTCCGGGCGGAATGGTGATGCCAGGGCGTAAATATCCAGCTACTGGCGGGTTATATAGGTATGGGTTTAATGGGAAGGAGAATGATAAGGATATTAGTGAAGGTGGGCAGGATTATGGATTAAGGATATATGATAATAGACTCGGGAAGTTTTTGAGTGTTGACCCTTTAAGTAAGGAATATCCTTGGAATAGTACATATGCCTTTGCAGAAAATGATGTAATAAGATGTATAGACCTTGAAGGTGGGGAGAAAAAAGAAATAATTACAAGATATTGGCAAGATGCAGG
>JAPLEF010000183.1 GCA_026391525.1 Sphingobacteriales bacterium | reverse complement strand
TATTTCGGAAACTCGGCAAAATTTTGGCTTGGTATACAAGATGATTTTGATATAGAGGAAGAAATGTCAGCAAATGGAAGTATTTTAAAAACTATCAAAGCTTTCAATTCAAAGGTCGCTTAGCAGTGTACAACAAGGCATTGAGCGCAACCGGAGCTGACAATTGTAAGCTTAGCTTTATCTCTATCCCATTGTTTTACAGCTAAAGGTCAGGAGACCACGCAGCGGCGGTACTATTCCGTTTCATAAGGACACGAAATCCGGGGCGGAGAATGTCAAGCCAATTCAGGACGGCATATAGAGTTCACTTTTTGAGTTAATTTTATTAACTTAGTTCCTTAATGAAGCATTACTCAGAAATAATAACAATAGATTCCCAAATCCGTTTTGGGAAACCATGCATTAGAGGCATGAGAATTTCTGTTTCTGATATTCTCGGCTGGCTTGCATCCGGTATGACTGAAGAAGACATTTTAAAAGACTTTCCTGAACTAACTATAGAAGATATTAAAGCATCATTAGCATATGCTGCTGATCGTGAACATAAAATTAGAATTGCTTCGTGAAATTATTATTTGATCAGAATATTTCACACCGGGTAGTCAGTAAATTGAAAGATAATTTTCCGGAAGCAAAGCATGTTAGAGATTTCAATTTACAATTTTCATCAGACAAAGAAATCTGGAATTTTGCCAAAGAGAAAGATTTTGCTATTGTTACTCTTGATTCGGATTTCAATGATTTTGCAACACTCTTTGGTTTACCACCTAAAATAATTTGGCTACGCATAGGAAATACTTTAACGAAGAATTTAGTCGAAGCTATTTCTTCTCGTAAGGACATCATATTCTCTTTCCTTTATGATGAAAGTTTACAAGAAATTTCTTGCTTAGAAATTGATACATAATGCACAGCTTAATACAAGTCGCCTGGTTCAACTGGGGTAGAAAATTGTTATTTCGGCTTTATCTCTTTCCCATTCTTTTACAACTTCAGGTCAGGAAACCAGGCAGCGGCCAAATCTCTCTTGGCGTACTTTGCGTTGAAAAAACTACATTTCAAGTAATGTCTCTCTTAGCGGACTTTGCGTTGATCATAAATGTCTCTCGAAAAACATAGCGTTGATTACCACACCTAAGTTCGTATTCGCTACAGGTCAGGAGACCACACAGCGGCCGAGTCTCTCTTAGCGTACTTTGTGTTGAAAAAACTACATTTCAAGTAATGTCTCTCTTAGCTGACTTTGCGTTAAAAATAAATGTCTCTCGAAAAAGCTTTGCGATAATAATCACACCTAAGTTCTTTTTCGCTGCAGGTCGGGAGACCATGCAGCGGCGGTACTATTCCGTTTCGTGAGGACACAAACCGGGGCGGTGTACTTCGTAAAACAAAAACCGATCCCCTTTGGGAAATAATATATTTGAATAACTTTAATCAAAATTAATGTCAACCCAATTCAGGACGACACTTTAGAATTTTTCTTTTTATTGAACTTTTCAGCTTATTATTTTTTACCGTTTCTTTCGTTTATGAAATACATAAATTTGCGGCAATGAAAATCAATAAAGATAAATATATCGAGTTACTAAACAATATTGGTGTTACATTATTAAATGCTAGACAAAATGCAATAAAAGCTATTAATTCTGAACTAGTAAAAGCTAACTGGGAAATCGGCAGACACATAGTTGAGTTCGAACAACATGGCCAAGAAAGAGCTGAATATGGAAGTAGCTTACTGGCTAGACTTTCAAAGGACTTGGTTCTTCATTATGGCAAAGGATTTGGCAGACGAAATTTGTTAGATATGCGTCGATTTTTTCTGGCATATCCAAAATGGCAGACAGTGTCTGCCAAATTAAGTTGGAGTCACTATGTAATTTTAATAAGCCTCTCAGATGATACGTCTAGACAGTTTTACTTAAAGCATTCTTTAAATGAAAACCTATCGGTTAGGGAATTGCAAAGACAAATTGATTCTTCTTTATTTGAAAGACTTGCATTAAGTAAAGACAAAAAAGGAGTCCTACAACTTTTAGAAAAAGGAAATTTGGCAAAAAAACCAAC
>JAPLEF010000051.1 GCA_026391525.1 Sphingobacteriales bacterium | reverse complement strand
GTTGTACGTCTTAAAAGGAATGTTTCGTTTGCGCATAAGATGAAAACAACAAAAAGTATTCTCAGTTTATTCAAACTAACACTATCCACATACTTGGGGATAAAAAATAAAAAAAGAGGCTACCCTTTTGAGACAGCCTCATTGCTGATTTCAACTCAAGGATTTTCACAGGGGGCAAAAAAAAGTGCTCCTGTTGCCAACAGCAAACCAAATATTGTTATCATCTGGGGAGATGATATCGGGCAAACCAATGTTAGTGCCTACTCCATGGGTTTGATGGGCTACAAAACCCCGAATATCGACCGTGTGGCAAAAGCAGGCGTGCTTTTTACCGATTATTATGCTGAACAAAGTTGTACTGCCGGAAGGGCTTCATTTATCACAGGCCAATGTGGTTTGCGCACAGGATTAACCAAAGTGGGTGTACCTAATGCAACAATAGGTTTGCAAAAGGAAGACCCAACCATTGCAGAATTGTTGAAAGGCCAGGGTTATGCTACTGGTCAGTTTGGTAAAAACCATTTAGGCGACCGGGATGAATTCCTACCCACCATGCATGGTTTTGATGAGTTCTACGGAAACCTTTATCACCTTAATGCAGAAGAAGAACCCGAAAACCGCGATTATCCCACCGAACAGGAATTCCCCAATTTCAGGAAGAAATATGGCCCGCGTGGCGTATTGCATTGTTATGCCAATGCTGATGGAACACAACGTATTGAAAATACAGGTCCGCTTACCAAGAAGCGCATGGAAACCATCGATGATGAAACAGCCACTATGGCGGCAGGTTTTCTTGAAAAGCAAGTGAAAGAAAGCAAGCCCGTGTTTCTTTGGGTAAACTTCACCCATATGCACTTCCGCACCCACGTAAAACCGGGAAGTGAATTTCAGGCAGGCCGCTCTCAAAGCGAATATCATGATGCCATGATCGACCATGATAAGAATGTGGGTACTGTTTTAGACATGATTGAAAAATTAGGCATCGGAAGTAATACGATTATCATGTACAGTACCGACAATGGCCCTCACCAAAACTCATGGCCTGATGCGGGTACTACACCATTTCGCAGTGAAAAAAATACCAACTGGGAAGGTGCTTATCGTGTACCCGCACTCGTTAGCTGGCCTGGCCACATCAAACCCGGAACAGTATCCAATGAAATGATCGCACATCTCGATTGGATGCCTACCTTATTGGCAGCAGCAGGCGTGCCCGATGTAAAAGAAAAATTGCTCACCGGTTATAACGTTGGAAACAGAACATATAAAGTTCATCTGGATGGTTATAATATGCTGCCCTATTTAACCGGACAGGTAACTGAAAGCCCACGCAAAGATTTTTTATATTTCAATGATGATGCTGAATTAACTGCATTACGATACGATAATTGGAAGATCGTTTTTATGGAGCAAAGAATGAAAGGAACAATGGCTATTTGGGCTGAACCCTTTGTTACGCTACGCCTGCCCAAGATTTTTAATTTGCGCACAGATCCTTATGAAAGGGCTGATGTAACTTCTAACACTTATTATGATTGGTTGATTGATAGGTCGTATTTATTGTTAGCAGCCCAACCTTATGTGGGTGAATTTTTAACTACTTTTAAGAATTATCCACCACGGCAAAGTGCTGCTTCATTCAATCTTGATGATGTGATGAAAACATTGGAGAAGAGTCAGAAGTAAATCAAGTGTGATTTTTATAGACTAATGGTCTTCATCGGAAATTTCTGTTTTTTAGGAAAGCCGATGGGGATCATTCTTTTTTTTGGATAACCTATTTCAAGATCACTTCTTTCCATTCTCCTTCCTTTTTCCGCACATAAACCTTTTCACCATCAGGTGATAGTTTGCTATCCCGGTAAAAGGGCACTCCTTTTATCTGATCATACACGAGGGGAACTACTTCTTTGTTGCCGGTTGCTTCGAGTATGCCCCAGTGTTCGTTTTTCTGAACAAAAAAATACCTCGTTTTTTTGCTGAAATCCGGATGAATAGCCCGCAGTGCTTCATATTGAGGCGCAATATAGATTTCTGCATTGGCTTGTAATTCGTTAATCAATCCATATAATCCATTGGCTTGAATGATGTAATAGCCAAAATACCAATCCATCTTATCAACTATAGCTCCTTCTGTTATTGGTTTTCCATCTTCAGTAAAAAAAGCCCACTTCGCATCCTTCCTGGCCCGGATGTTTTTGTATTTGATGATGGTATCGTAAGCTGGCGGAATCAATTCATGGAAGGGTGCATTATATAAGCCATACTTGCCATCTTTTGCGATGCTGTAAGGACAGGAATAACCAATATCATCATAAACGGTCTGCAGCAAAACATTGCCGGATTTATCAAGAATACCATGTTTTCCATTTTGTTTCACATTGAAAACTGTTTTTTTATTACAATCTTTCATTACCTGAATAGACTCGTACTGTGTGGGAATCCGGATGCTGAGGTCTGTGTTCAGCATACCAAACAATTTTTTCTCCATTACCATATATCCCGCTATATCATAAATGCTATAACCTGATAAGGATTCATATTTGCAGGGTATTAAAATTTGTCCGTTCAGATCTGCAAAACCCAATAACTGGTTTATACGCACTTCTAAAAAATTATTGGTATAAAGAGGGGTATGAGGTATTTCATCAAAATGAAAGGGGGTAAGCAATTCCAATTGCCGGTTCATAATAGCATATTTCCCCTCTTTAGACACAGCAAGATGGTTGCCTAATTCGCTGATATCATCATATTCATAGGGCAAAATAAGCGTGCCCTCCTGATTGATCAACCCTTTTTTTGTACTGAACCTAAAATCTGAAGGGTTAGGTTCCTTAGTGTTTTCGTAAACAATATACTTATTTGGGGCAATTTCGATTTGTGCAGGCAACATATGTTGTATTGAGGGGGTCGTATATGAGGTAGCACGAAGTTTCAGTTTTTCAGGATGGGCGATGTGGTAAGATTTGATGATTCTACCTTGCTGGTCGCGAAAAAGGTACAGATTGGGAGAATGGGGCGGAATCTCGGCCGACCAACTGAGCCCGCGAGGTTGTGTGGATTCTTTATGATCAATGAACCGCTGCCAACAGGAAAAGTTCAGTATCGCAATCATCTGTATATTATTGCTATAAGGAAAATAAAGCGTGTCTACTTTATATTCGTTTTTGAACTGCGGGATTCGGTCGGTTTGAGCAAAGGCGGATAGGAGGCAGATCAATAAAAAGTAAACAGAAACAACGAAACGTTTGATGGCCATAAAATCAAGTAAGATGATTATAAAAGGTTACCAAATTTAAATAGAATAAAGGTTTAAGTTTAGGTGCTTTTGTTAAAACTAATAACAGGGAATAAAAACTAAATCATATTTTAAAATTGCTTTTCAATTAAAATCATACTCATGAACAGAAAATCCATTTTTAATTTACTAAGTGTTTGTTCGATTTTATTTCTTTTTTCCTGCCAGAAAGATATTGATGTGCAAACTCCTCCGATCGAC
Organism: Sphingobacteriales bacterium; assembly: GCA_026391525.1. Classification (GTDB taxonomy): domain Bacteria; phylum Bacteroidota; class Bacteroidia; order Chitinophagales; family Chitinophagaceae; genus Ferruginibacter. Next base: position 14,237 of record JAPLEF010000051.1, on the reverse strand, counting down.
CTTACACCAGGCTTTGAATTGCCTGCACCCAGTCCGTTAAGAGGAAATATTACCGGCGTAGTGGTGAATGAAAACAATGTGGTTGTTGAAAATGCAGAAGTTTCACTTGGTGCTATAGTAACAATGACGGATAGTCGTGGTTTTTTCAGTTTCAGCAATGTGACCATAGACAAGTATATCACCACTGTTAAGATCAATAAAGCAGGATATTTTCAAAGTGTACGCACTTTTTCTGCAACCGCAAGCCGCAACTACTTGAGCATAAAATTAATCCCTAAAACACTCTCCGGAACTATCGATGCAGCTTCAGGCGGAACGGTGAGTTTAAGCAATGGAACTGTAATTGATTTACCTGCTTCGGGAATGATTGTAAAAACTACCGGAGCTGCTTATACCGGAACTGTGAATGTATATGCATCTTATATCGATCCTACGGCTGAAGATTTCGGAGCCAGAATTCCGGGTAGTATGATGGGTCAAAAAGACAACAACCTTTATGTACTTCAATCTACCGGAATGATTGCAGTTGATCTGGAATCTCCAACAGGTGTGCCCTTACAGCTTTCTACAGGAAGTTCAGCAAATGTAAAATTACCCATACCATCATCACTCACCGGAAAAGCACCAACAACCATCGACACCTGGAGCCTTGATGACCGTGGTGTTTGGGTTAAAGAAGGAACGGCAATTCGCAATGGTAATTACTATGATATGCCGGTTAGCCATTTTTCATTCTGGAATTGCGATGTGCCTGCCAATGCAGTTTATCTCACCCTACTGGTTCAAAACCAAAACAACCAGCCTTTAGCGAATACCTTTGTTACGCTTACCATTCCGAACAATAATAGCTGGTGGGCAAGTACCTATGGACACACCGATAGTGCCGGTGTGGTTGCCGGGTTGGTGCCCGCAAATCTTGCTTTGCAAATGTCGGTTTCTACCAATTTATTTACCTGTAACGGTAGTTTGTTCAGTCAAACCATCGGCCCTTTTTCTTCTAACAGCAACTTAACAGTAACGGTTACCCTAAATACACAGCAGTCGCTCACCATTTCAGGAATTTTGAATGATTGTAACGGGCAGCCGGTAGATACCGGCACAGCTTCCATTCTGGTAGGCAACTATAATTATATCACTACACCTATAATCAATGGTAATTATAGTATTGTTACAGGTTTTTGCAGTAGTATCAGCAATACTACTGTTTGGTTGGTAGACGATAGCACTCAGGCTTTTGCCGGGCCGGTAACGGTTCCTGTAAGCGGCAATACCATAACTGTACCTGCTCAAACTGCCTGCAATGCGCCTCAGGCTGCTAACTATGTACTTACCGGTTGTACAGTAATGGGCAATTATTATGCAGGTACTACTTTGAATGGTTCAAATGCCGTAAGTAGCACCATCAATGTACTAACGCCCGGTACGTATACGATAACTTCTAACACCAACAACGGCTATTCCTTTTCCGGAAGTGGAACATTCAATTCAGTTGGTCCTGCTACCATTACGCTTTTTGGCAACGGCACACCTGTTAATGCAGGCACCAATACTTTTCAATTGAGTGGCGGTAGTGGACAAACCTGTGCGGTGAGTGTTTTCGTAGGCCAGCCCAATCAGAATGCTGGAATTAATCTGGGTACGGGTAATTGTGCAGGCGCAGTTGTATCCGGCAATTATGTAGTGAATTATCCTACACAGGTTACAGACTATGTAACGGTTAACCTTTCGGTTACCTCTCCGGGCTATTACAATGTTTATACCAATACCGCCAATGGGATCAGTTTTCAGGATTCAGGATATTTTCAGGCTGCTGGAACTTACCCGGTACAGCTTTTTGCAACTGGCACTCCAATAGCTGCCGGAAGCAATACTTACACCTTACAAAGCAATGGTACTTCGGGTTGTAGTTTTGTTGTAAATTCAACTACTACCGGTTCGGCGGTTTATACTTTCCCTGGCGCTCCGGGCAATTGTGCAAATGCCATCGTTAATGGAAACTATACAGCGGGTGTACCTCTAAACCCCAATAACCAAATCGTGATTCAGGTAAACGTAACTTCAGTTGGTTCATTAAGTATCATGACCAATAATATTAATGGCGTTTACTTCCTTGGTTCACTGGTAACCAATGTAACGGGAATACATAACGTTACCTTGAATGGAACCGGCACCCCTCAAACTGCTGGAACCAATACTTACGCAGCGAATGGAGGCTCATCGCAGGGATGCAATATTGTGGTCACCACAAACTAAGAAAAATGATTTTGTAAAACCGGGGAACATCACCCCGGTTTTTTTATACCTGAAAGATTCTATTTAAAGAAATCAAACAGGAATGCTGATGATCACTTTTGAACCTTCCTGCTTTTTACTTTCTATTTGCATGGATGCGCCCATCATCTTGAGCAGGTCTTTGATGATGAGATAACCCAGGCCATTTCCTTTTCTATTATCAATATTTGCAGATGAAATGATGTACTCATCAGACAAAATGTTTGCAATCTGGGCATCCGTCATACCGATCCCTTTATCTGCTACAGTAATCACTACATTGTTAGCAGTGGCATTGCCGGAAATGAGTACTGATCCCGAAGAAGAAAAATTGATGGCGTTTGTGGTTAAATTATAGATAAGAATTTTTAGCGGTTCGCGATATTGATACAGTTGTAAACCGGGATTGATTTCATTGATGATCTGTATACCCTTACTTAAACTGATCGGATCAAGAATTGCTTTAACCTGATTCACGAGTTCATGAAGATGAAAATTTTCTTTTTCCAGTCGTTTGTTTTCATTTTGATATTTTATCCAGTTCATGATATTGATACTGAGTTGTTGCAGCTCCCGTGCCGTATTGGTGATCTCCTGAAGGGTTTCCTGCTGCAGTTCATCACTCATCAGATTTCTTTTGGCTACCAGGTTTTCACCACCGATTGCCAGGAATTTTAAAGGGGTTACAATATCATGGCTGATGATAGAAATTAACCTCATGTTGATTTTATTGTTCTTTTCTAATTCATTATTTTTTAGTTGAAGGGTTTTGGTTTTATCTTCAATCTGAACCTGCAATTTTGCCTGTTTAATCTGGTACTGCCTGGTGCGGATTTTTAAAAAGAAAAAAGTCATTCCTGTTAATAATAACAGGGCTAAAGGCAAACTCCACCACTTCTTGTACCATGGAGCGTTGATGGTAAAAGGAATTTCAATCATTTTTTCGTTGTTCGGGCCATAGCCATTGATTTTCCTGATTTGCAAATGGTATTGTCCTTCATGCAGGTTATTGATTTCTATGCGGCTTTGCTTTCCTTCTGGTATAGGTATCCAGGGCCCTTCCTTTTTTATTCTGTAACTGAGGTAGATATTTTCTTCATTGCACCAGGAAGGATAGCCGAGGCTTACAGTTAGGTTGCTGGTTTGCGACGGAAGCTCATTGAGTTGTTTACTTCCATTTTCTATAATGGTATTTCCACTTTGTATGGCATCAATATAAATATCGCCATAAGGGAGGGTTTCTTTGATTTCATTGGGCTTCACCCACAACAATCCGTCCATGGTAGGGAATGAAATTTTCCGGTCTTTCATCCATAAAGCGCAAGGATAACAACCTCCATTCATTTCGGTGATATCCATCCCGTCATTCCTGCCGAAATAATGATAATATACTGTTGTTCTTCCAGTTTGATAAGCTTCAATCAGGTCATCAACAGATGCTTTGAACAATCCCCTGTTGGTACTCATCCAACAAAAACCCGATTCATCAGGCACAATACAATGGGTGTATAGCAGGAAATTATTCTTATCTAACGGCATTTTCCTGATTTTTCCATTGTGCATCATGAAATAACCATTGCCATAGGTACCTATAAAAAAGTAATCTCTTATCTTATTGATACTTCGCACACAGTAGCCCGGTGTATTCAATATCGTATCCGAAATATTCTTTTTCAAATCAAAGGTTACCAAACGGTCGCAATAAGCCAGCATCACTTTATCTGCACCAATCTCTTCCATAGCATAAACCACCGATGCAGAATCCTTGTTTCTGTAAACATAATTCAGGCTGTCTTCAGTTAGTATTCCAATCCCAAAATTAGTAGCAACCACAATGCGTTGTCCAGATTTACACATGGCAAAATTTTCACTGGTTCGAATTTTATTGAAAGCAGTTGTAACTCCTTTTTTTAAATGGTAACTATGCAGGCAATTGATATAATCTGTGAGGCTGTTTTTTGCATAATAGAGCAGTGAATCTCCCAATTGAAATACGGTTAAATTAAATCCGGTATTTATCGGAAGGTTGGTTTTGTCTGTTTTATTTGTGCCGATAATTGAACCGTTATTGGTAAGTATATTACCATCATTCAGCTCTACCTGTGCATAAGTTGCATTCTTTTCAATGGAAGAGAATGAGGCACTTTTCATGGGTAAAACCTGTTTAGGCCTGATGATGATAAGCCCCTTGGAGTCGGTACCCAGAAAAAGTATTTTTAGTTTAGTGCTATATTGGGCAAATACGATTAATGAGTTCACCGGCACTTCATCACAAATGAGTTGGGCAACAATCCTGTTATTTTCATAACGCAATAGCCATGCATTTTTCCCATTAAAAATGATGGGTTGATCCATGCCATTCATCCAATGAATCATGGCATTTGAAAGGCTATCGCTGAAATCTTGTTCATTTTCATTTACAACCGGAGTTTTATAGAAGCTGCCATCATATGGGTTTATCAGCAAAGCCCCTTTAGAAGTTTGAGAGAAAATGGTTGTTCCTATTTTAAATATTTCTTTTACTTCAAAATGCTGTTCAGGTAATAAAATGGCATCGGGGTTGCTTAACGATAATTTATAAATATGTTTATATCCATCCAGGAATAAACACATGCTTTCATTTACTGGTATAACCTTGCTGATACCCGAACCCGGGAGTACTTTTGCAGGGTAACGGATTCTTTTTGATAAGGCCTGTGATGAAACAGCCTGAGCGTTTATCCTGGTGTAAAGGGTATTGGGGTTAGAGAGGCTGCTATCGTATGGAGCAATGGTATTGGTATTGATACGGAACAGATGGTCATTAAGATCGGCAGTAAAAATCGCTCCTTTATCATTTCTTAAAAGATAAGCAATCCTTTCAGTAGATAGATAGGGGAGATTGTTCTTTGAAAATATCTTGAAATCAATGCCATTAAAGCGTGCTATCCCGGCTTCTGTGCCTATCCACAAAAAACCTGTAGTTTCATCAAATTCCATTCCCTTGATTCCATTAGAAGGTAATCCATTTTCAGAACTGTATTCTTTAATCAGGAAACCTTTCGGGGGCTGCCCATGAATAACCAAACTAAACAAAAGGAAACAGAAAAGATAAATTACACGCAATGCTGGTAGATTAAGAAATTCAAATTACACAAAACCCGCTAATAATTAACATTGTGTAAAGTGGCCAGCTCGAGTAATTCTTTAAAATTATTGCAGGATGTTTTTTCGAGTACACGCGATTTTAGGGTAGAAACAGTATTCATCTTGATGTTTAAGGAATCAGCGATTTCCTTGGTGCCCATTCCTTTCAGCAGATAATGAAGGATTTCAAGTTCACGTGGACTCAGTTGGCTGAATGGATTTCGGGTATGATCGGGAAAGTTATTTTCGGTTTCGGTTGAAGCCTGATTATGAATGAAATTGGTGAGTTGTTTGATGATCTCCTCTTCTCCGGCTGTTTTAGATAAATAGTAACTTACTCCATATTGTTTTAGTGCTTTTCCATAAATCTCTGCAGGCTGCATGGAGAAAATCATGATCTTTAAATCGGGATAAAGATTACGTATGGTAGGAATCACTTCAAGAGTATTTCCGTCTGAAAGAATCAAGTCGGCTACCAGATGCGTAAAATGGTCTTTTTTTAATGCCATCAACAAGGTATTACATGAATCTGTTTCCTGAACAGACATCACACCAAGGTTCAACTGTAAATAAAGTTTCATTCCTTTACGGATCATGCTGTGGTCGTCAGTAATCAGAATTTTTAGAGCCGACATGGTTCAATAGTTGATGAAGTTACACGAATGGGTTGGATAACGGAATTTACCAAAGGAGTAAACCTAATTTGTTTTTATGGTGCTTTGAATAGAATTAATTCTATCTAAGCCAAATAACCATTTTTTAGTTATTTAATTCATGCTTGTATTTTGCTTAAGTTTGAAAAGTGATGGCTGCCCTGTATTTTATTGCTGTGCTTTTATTTTTTCAAATATCCAATTTTTTTCTATGGATGTAATCAACCGGTTTTTAAAAGATACCCTCAAAGGAGGCTTATTTTTTGTAATCCCATTGTTCGTGCTTGCCATAATTATAGGGAAGCTATGGAAAACCATGTCGGGCTTCAGGGAAAAGTTTACTAAGCTCACGGGCATTCGGGAACATGTTTTTGGAGTGCATATCGGTCCGTTTATTACCATTCTTATGATCGTACTCCTTTGCCTCATTTTTGGGTTGATGTTGCGGGTACCTTATCTGCGTAATTTCCGTAATTGGATTGATGAGAAGCTTTCAGGCATCATTCCGGGATACGACTTGTATAAAACATCCCTAGAACAAAAAATATCCAGAGATAAAGTTGAGGGTTCACGTCCTGCCGTATTGGTGCAGATCGACGATGCCCAGCAAGCCGGCGTTATTGTTGAGGAATGGCCCGATGGTAAAAGAGTGGTTTTCATACCTTCAAAACCGGGCACTACAGAAGGTCAGGTTTATATCGTAAATCAATCAGCCATCACTTATCTGGCAAAAGAAGAAGTGGATATGAATAAGATTTTAAAACATCAGGGAAAAGGACTGTACAGGCTATTGAAAACTTCCTGATGAATTTATTTTCTGTGCTACCTAAACGCTTATCTTTAATGAATGTATGTTACATTAATAATTATCTCTTTACAATGATCAAATATTCTATTCAACTCCTTTACATTTTTGCTTTTCTATTGGCTTCAGACCAATTGTTGGCTCAGCCTCCTAAAACAAAACCAGCAACTATCCAGAAACCCGGCATCGAATTTCCGGTGGCTGCACAAGAGGTCACCTCCGATCCTTTGTCGCAGCCCATTGTTAATTTGAAAGAGATCACCGTTTATTCTGATATCGTTTACGAAACCATCCCAGGCTTCAGGTCTCTTCGTCTCGATTTGTATAGCCGAACGGTAAAACCGGCTGCTGCTCCATTGGTAATATTCATTCATGGGGGTGCATTTACAACAGGCAATAAACGCGCCACAGCGAATTTTGAAAACTGGCCCGAAGTGTTGGCAGGCTTAGCTCGCAAAGGATGTGTGGTAGCTTCAGTGGAATACCGTTTGAGTAGTGAGGTAAGCTTCCCTGCACCACTGGATGATGTAAAATCGGCCCTGCGTTTTTTAAGGGCCAACAGCAAAAAGTATGGCATCGATCCCCAAAAAGTGGGCATCTGGGGCGCATCAAACGGGGCGCAATTGGCTGCATTGGTTGCACTAACAGGAGGTGAAGATGGAATAGCCTCGTCCGACAAATCTAATGGTCAATATTCAGAAGCTGTTCAGGCTTGGGCAGGCTGGTATGGCAATTATGATCTTTCGGAATTGATCAAAGGAATGAGTATCCAAAGCAGTGAAGGAAAGCCTGCAAGCAGCCAGTCTGGAATCGTTGTTCCTCTCGCGTTTTATAATTGTACGGATAAAGGCTGCTCACCCGAAATCATCAAAAATGCCAGTCCGATTAATTTTGTTGATGAACGGGATCCCCCTGCTTTACTTATTCATGGCAAAAAAGATCAGCTGGTGCCTCTTTCACAAACCGAAGCCATGGAAATAAGGATGGGCGAAAAAGGCGAAAAGGTTGAAGTGATTTATATAGATGGCGTTGGACATGGTTGGCAAGCTGATGATTTGAAATCCACTCAGGATGCTTCAAGAAAAGCTGTATTGGCCACCTGCGATTTTTTTCAAAGGGAATTGGGTTTTTAGCAAATGATAATACCATCCTATTTGTAATTGGATAGGTTTACATTTTTGAGTGAGTTTGAAAATAGCTAAAAGCAAAATAGATTTTATTCTACATATATCATTAACTGGTTCCTTTACTTTTAAACTTCTATATACTATTTACTAGTTTTGGAACTACATTTAGGTATGTTAAAATCATTCTTTCTATTGTTTTCTTTTTTGTTGGCACTTTCGTTAAGTAGCCAATCGCAGGATTTATTGGCGTCTTTGAACGATACGGCTACGGTAAATCATGCTGAAGTAACGTCTACTGCCGCACCGGTAATGAAGAAGAGCTGGAATCATTTTGAAGGCAAAAATTTCTCCTTAAGTTTTGGAGTAGCTTTCATTCTCGATCATAACATTGCGGTACAGGACGACAACAACATCACACAGGTTGGAAAAGTTAATGCAGCTACCGAATTCAGGGGTGAGCGTTTTATTGTAACAGGAAATCTCAAGTTTTTCAAGTATCCCTGGCGGTATATGGTGAGTGCCAATTTTAATGGGTTAGATGCCCCTCAAGGCAGTAAAAAATTCAGCTTTATCGACTATAATATCGAAATACCCTTAGGAAAAACTGCAGGCTGGTTAACCTTAGGAAAACAAAAAGAAGGTGTAGGCCACGAATATGTACTTCCCGGAACCCAGGCCATGTTTATGGAAAGGGGTAGCGGTGCACCGATGTTGGTTCGCCAACGCAACATTGGTATCAGGTATAGCAATAGTTTGAAGAACAACCGGATGACCTTTACGTTCGGATTGTTTAATGATTTCCTGGAGTCGGGGCTCTCCTTTTCTGATAACGGTTCTCAAATAACATCCCGATTAACCCTATTGCCTCAATATAAAACGGATGCCAATTTATTACACCTTGGCTTGGGTTACCGATATTCTGATGCCAAGCAAGGAAAACTCAGTTATAAGGCAAAGCCCGAATCTAACACGGCTCCATCTTATATCAATACAGGATCTTTTGTTGCACAAGCCTCCAACACTTTCATGCTTGAAGCCATCAAAGTGAATGGCCCGGTGAGCCTGATTGCAGAATATATGGTTGTATCAGTTCATGTGCCTGAAAAAAATCCCTCTTTCCACTATTTTCATGTTGGAGGAAGTTGGTTTATTACCGGCGAGAACAGGCGTTACAATAAAAACACAGGTAACCTGGGTAAACTTATCCCGAAAAAGAATTTTAAATTCAGGAAAGGAAGCGGATCCGGGGCTTTTGAAGTTGGCGCACGCTATACTTATCTGGATGCAAATGATCAGGCAATCGAGGGCGGACAATTTGGGCGACTAACCGGTGCCGTTAGCTGGTATCCCAATGCTCATTTTAGGTTCTCAGTGAATTATGGTCATGGCAAGCTGGATAAGAACGACATCAAAGGAAAAGTTGGTTTCTGGCAATTCAGAGCCCAATTTGAATTATAATTTTTTAAATATTTTTTGCTATATAAATGACCTTTAAAACAATCATGATGAAGAAAAGTAAAAAACTCTGGCACAAAAACCTCTATAAATCGGGGTTATCTGTCTTTTTTTCCTGCCTCATGTTCAACTCCTTTGCGCAGGTTGATCCACGAGATATAAGAAAAGAGAATTTCAAAGGGGATATCAAACTCGATGTGCGCGATTCAAAAGCCGATTGGGGGCCTTATACTCCTAAACGTGCACCTTTAGGGGCTCCTAATATCCTTTTTGTGTTATATGATGATACCGGATTGGCTTCATGGTCACCTTACGGAGGTGCTATCAATATGCCTACTTTACAAAAGCTGGCCGACAGAGGCATTATTTATTCTCAGTGGCATACTACCGCACTCTGCTCACCTACGCGTTCTACTTTATTAACAGGACGTAACCATCACCTTACCGGAAACGCAGCCATCACTGAAGGAGCAAATGGTTTCCCCGGTGCACATGGTCGTATTCCGGAGCAAACTGCAACCATCGGCCAAATTCTACAGGATAATGGCTGGAGCACTTTCTGGATCGGTAAAAATCACAATGTACCGGAGCAGGATGTTTCTTCTGGAGGAAGCCGCAAACAATGGCCAACTCAGATGGGCTTCGACCGTTTTTATGGTTTCATTGGCGGCGAAACCAATCAATGGTATCCCGATCTGATTGAAGACAATGGTTTCATCGAAGCACCTTATGGCCCTGAGAAAGGATATCATTTGTCGAAAGACCTTGCTGACAAAAGCATCCAGTATATCCAGAATCAAAAAGCTACCAATCCATCAAAACCCTGGTTCATGTGGTTTTGTCCGGGTGCCAATCACGCCCCGCATCATGCTCCTGAAGAATACATCGCCAAATACAAAGGAAAATTTGATGGCGGTTATGATGCTTACCGCAAATGGGTATTGCCCCGTATGATTGCAAAAGGCATCATACCAAAAGGCACTGAACTTACTCCTTTCAATCCAATGCCTCCGGGTTTAGCTGCAGCAGGTGACTATGTTCGTCCATGGGATGAATTAAAACCTGATGAAAAGAAATTATTTGCCCGTTTGGCTGAAGTTTATGCAGGATTCTCGGAGTATACCGATGCACAGGTTGGCCGAATTGTAGATTATCTGGAAAAATCAGGACAATTAGACAATACCATCGTGATTTATGCTGCCGATAATGGTGCTAGCGGTGAAGGATCTCCTAATGGTTCTGTGAATGAAAATAAATTTTTCAATGGCTACCCTGATGAGCTTAGTGAGAATATGAAACTCATCAATAAGTTGGGTGGCCCGGATACTTATGAGCATTTCCCTACCGGGTGGGCGGCAGCGTTTTCTGCTCCTTTCAAGATGTTTAAAAGATATTCTGAATATGCCGGAGGAACCTGCGACCCGTTAGTGATTTCCTGGCCAAAGGGAATTGCAGCGCGTGGGGAAGTTCGCAATCAGTATCATCATTCTACGGATATTGTTCCAACCATTTTGGATGTTTGTGGTGTTGAAATGCCTAAAGTATATAAAGGTGTACAACAGTATCCATTATCTGGTGTTTCGATGAAATATTCATTTACCGCATCGCCTGATGCACCTACACAAAAGCACCGTCAGTATTATGCCATGTTGGGTACACGTGCCATCTGGGAAGATGGATGGAAAGCGGTTGCCATGCATGTACCCCTGATCGGTAGAGGTAAATTCGATCAGGATGAATGGGAGTTGTACAATACCAATATCGACAGGGCTGAATCAAAAAATCTGGCAAAAGAAAATCCTGCCAAATTAAAAGAAATGATTGCGGCATGGTTTGATGAAGCTGATAAAAATCTGGTATTACCTTTAGATGACCGTACTGCCGTTGAGCAATTGGGAATCGAGCGTCCTTCAGAAGAAGCCGTTCGCGAAAGATATATTTATTATCCTCATACCGCACCGGTACCTGAAGGTGTTGCTGTGAATGTTAGAGGCAGGTCGTTTAAAATTTTAGCCGATGTGGAAATAAAAGATGTAAATGCATCGGGTGTGATATTTGCACATGGTTCAAGGTTTGGTGGCCATACCTTGTTTATCAAGAATAAGAAACTTTATTATGTTTATAATTTCCTTGGTATCAAGCCTGAACAAAAACTGGTTTCTAATATTGATCTGAAACCCGGCAAGTATACCCTGGGTATGGAATTTGAGAGAGAATCTACCGGTAAAAATGGCGAACAGATTGGTAAAGCCAAATTGTATATCAACGATCAGGTGGTGGCAACAGGGCCAATGCGCACCCAACCCGGTAAATTCACTTTATCAGGCGACGGGCTTTGTGTTGGATACGACAGTGGTGATGCGGTGAGCGGTGAGTACAATTCACCCGGTGAATATAAAGGCGGCGAAATACTGGGCGTTGGTGTAACTGTTGAAAAGAAACAGTACCTTGATCTTGAACAGGAAGCCAAAAGGGCATTCAGAGATTAGTGTGTTAATTTGATAAGAGATTATTGAAGGGTTGTCTGGTGCCAAGGTATTCAGGCAACCCTTTTTGTTAGCAATAATTAATGATTACATTTATAAATATTAGTTCTTCATCATTAAAATTATCATGCCATGCCAACATTACTTCGTAAATGGTGGGTGCTACTCATTCAGGGTATCCTCCTTATTGTTCTTAGTATCTATGTTTTTAACAATCCAATGCTTGCCCTGTTAAGCCTGAGTTTCTGGATCAGCCTGCTGATTTTATTTGCCGGTTTGGCTGGTATAATCGGTTGGTTTGCCGCCGAGAAGGAGAATAGGGGTACCTCCGGAATTTTATGGAGTATTGCAAGTATTGTTCTGGGGATACTCCTGATTGCTAAAATCGGGTTTGCCATGAACCTGCTTACGAATTTGTTTGGCATTTGGATGATCATTACCGGCTTCTGGCTAACCGAAGAGGGATGGAACCACAGGTCTAACGGATCAATGGGATGGATAACACTCATTTCCGGTATACTTTCCATCGTACTCGGTTTTTTTGTGATTTTCAATATCCGGGTTGGTGCAATTGCCATCAGCACAATGATGGGTATTCAATTTTTACTGGCAGGTATCGGGTTGATTATTTTATCGCTATTGAAAAGGAAAGTGCACGCAAAAATTAAAGATGTTTCTCAAAACATTGCGGAAAAATGGAAACAATAAATTCAATAATCATTTTTTCAAATTAGCATTTTATTAAAACGATAGGTTATGAAAATATCCAGCTTTTTATTGATTGTAGGTATAGGGTTCATTTCCTGCAAAGGCCCAACATCAAAAGATGCAACACCAGCAAAAGTTGCAGCATCAAATGATCAGGCTGTTAACGATCAGTTGCCTTCCTGGAATGAAGGCGCATCAAAAAAAGCAATAGTTGATTTTGTAAAAAGCACTACAACAGAAGGAAGCACATCATTTATTCCTGTTGCCGACCGTATTGCCTGTTTTGATAATGATGGCACATTGTGGAGTGAGCAACCTATGTATTTCCAATTGGCTTTTGCTTTAGACCAGGTGAAAGCTATGGCGCCTGAACATCCGGAATGGAAAAATAAGCAGCCTTTTAAATCGGTACTCGATAATGACATTAAAACCCTTATGGCAGGAGGCGAAAAATCGGTTGCTGCAGTTATGATGGCTTCACATGCGGGAATGACGGATGAAGTTTACAGTGCTTCCGTGAAGCAATGGATGGCTACAGCTGTGCATCCCAAAACAGGTAAGCATTATAATGAAATGGTTTACCAGCCTATGGTGGAATTGTTACAATATCTGCGAAGCAATGGCTATAAAACTTTTATCGTTTCAGGTGGTGGAATTGATTTCATGCGGGCCTGGGCAGAAGAAGCCTATGGCATTCCACCCTATCAGATTGTGGGCAGTAGCGGAGGTTATATTTACGATGCAAAAGATAGTAATGATGTGAAATTAGTAAAACAAGCAACTATCAATTTCATCGATGACAAGGAAGGAAAGCCTGTGGGCATCATCAGGCATATCGGGAAGCGACCGGTATTTACAGGAGGTAATTCAGATGGCGATTATGCAATGCTGCAATATACCAGTACCGGTGCTGGTCCGCGATTTGGAATGTTCGTACATCATACAGATTCAATCAGGGAAGTTGCTTACGACAGAAAATCTTCCATTGGCAAACTTTCAAAGGGATTGGATGATGCCGCCCATTATAAATGGCTGGTTGTGGATATGAAATCAGATTGGAAGAAGATTTATCCTTATGAAAAATAGCAAGGCAAATAGCTGATCATTGCTTTACTAATTTCTTAACAAGGGTTTCACCGGAATGATCTGCTTGCAACCAATAGATTCCATCAGGGATATGCTGGATGTTGATGAGTAATCTACTGGCATTGTAATCCTGAAAGTGACCGTTTAAGTTTGACCTTTTCTGAAGGTAATCACGCTTTATCAAGAATAAATTCTACAAAAAATGAAGATTTTTGATAATACTATTGCATTTCGTCACGGAGTTGTTTTGTGTATTTTTTTGATGATAATAATCATTTATAAAAAAAATAAAAACTCTAAATGATGAGCAGGCAAATGAAATTATACCTTTGGAATATCGCTATTTTGATAAGCTTCTTACCATTCAATTTGATAAGTTCGGTTTATGCTCAACGGACTTCCACAAAATCCCTGAGTGATAATCCTGCCGCAAATGAAAGACTAATAAACAGGGATGTGTTTAGTTTTCTTTATGATAGTACCTGGGTATTAGACAAAGCAGATGCAGATTACAATCCCG
>JAPLEF010000010.1 GCA_026391525.1 Sphingobacteriales bacterium | reverse complement strand
TTTGCCTAAATGCAATCCCTTTTTTCTTTATGAATCCTAGTTTTTTTCGAAATAAAATTGGCGATTGAATTACAAATAGTTTATATTCATTTATTATTTCTTGCCTACCTCTGTTTCCCTATTATTTTTTACTATTACCAAAACTGTTTTATATGAGAAAGTTAATTCTTATTGTAAAGTTTCTTTTATTTATGATTACCCTTGTAGGAACCAATCAAATTGCCGCACAGTCATGTTGCCCGGAGTTTGAATTACAGTTCCCCAAGTTCAATTGTGAAACACCGGATTGTGGAGGAGGTACAACTGGTGGTCAACCCTCAAGACCACCTGCAACCATGTGCCAGTATAGTACCAACAAGATACAGGTGGTACCCGGAGGCATACCGGGTTTTACGTATGTATGGAATGTAACCGGCGGAACCATCAACGGAAATATTCTGACTACACTTACAACCGGACTGTCTTATATTGATGTTACCTGGGGTAACGGATCACTGGGCACTATAAAAGTGACCATTTTTAACAGCGACAGCAGTTGTTTTAAATTATTAACACAGGAATTCTGTCTGACGAAATCACCCAAAGCCCTGTATGTAAAAAATACAGGCGATACGGTATGCAAGAACCAGCCCATTACTTTTACCAATACTTCATTGGGTGCATATACCAGCTGGTATTGGAATTTCGGAGATGGCAATACCCAAAATGGGGGCATGAGCGTTACACATGCATATGCATTACCTGGAATTTACACGGTTTCCTTAACAGTAAACAATTCAAAAGGGCAAAGCAGTTGCGGATGCTCGAATACGTTTACGCGTACCATTACGGTTAATAACAGCACTGGTTTGCAAATCCTAACACCCGACTGTAAAAAAATGCATTGTGCGGGCGATACGGTTACTTATTGCGCATCTATTACGGGTTGTTCAACATACAATTGGTCTGCATTGGGCGGAACAGTTATCGGCTCGGGCAGTTGTATTAAAGTAGTGTGGAACGCCCTGAGCGCGTCTATAACCAATCCAACAGTAACGCTTACGATTCCTCCTTCCTGCGCAGGGTCCTGTTCAAACACAACCAGCTTCGTAGAAAAAATTCTTTACAGCGGTATGCCTATACAGGGGAATAATTTAGTTTGTTTAAATGCGGCAACTACATTTACACTACCATCTTTGCCCGGCGTTTTTTATACCTGGAGTATAACACCCGCTACCGGATTTACAATTATTAATGGAACAAATATTAACACTCCTGCATTTGGTGTTAATTTCACAGCAGCTGGCAGTTACACCATCATTTGTAATTATATCGATAGTTTACAAAATTGCATGGGCACTTCATCAAAAATAGTGCAGGTTAGGCCACCATATAGTATTTTGGGTCCTAATACCAGTTGTGTAACCTGTAATTCAGCATTTGGCACAAATCCTCCGGGTAATTTTAACTGGAATATCAACACAACACCTGCAACAACGGCAACAGGCCCGGGAATTTCAAATACCTGGACGTCTCTACAAACAGGAACTTTCACCGTCACTGCTACACAGATCGGCTCTGCATTTTGCAACAGCCCCCAACAGGCAATCATAGTTGTTGCCCCTAAACCGGTACTTACTATTTTTAAAAGTCAAAATGTAGCTTGCCCCGGCACTGTAGTCAAATTTTGGGTCAGCAGTACCGTTACTGATATGCCTGTTTCATGGGTTTATCCCCCCGGCACACAGGTGTTAAACAACCCGGGGACTTTAAAAGATACGATTTATCTGTCGTTTTCCGGAGCAGGACCATACACAGTAACAGCAACACAGTTTTGTAAATACAATTGTACCTCAACGAGCATCAGTACCAGTGTTAGTAACCCCCCGGCACCAGTTTTAAATGCCCCCAAAACCACCGTGTGTATAGATGAAGTGGTTACTTATACTGTTACAAGTGCCTTACCAGGCATCATCTATAATTGGAGTATCAGCAATCCGAATCTGGGTACCATTCAATCCGGACAAGGAACACCTACCGTGAATATTCTTTGGCATGGAAATACTACCAATTCCGGTATTCTTAAAGTTAGCCATTGCGGTGGATTTGCACAAGCCAATATCAATGTAACGTTACCCCTTGCCGTTAGTATTAGTAAGACGGGATCCTGTTTTAGTAACGGATTAGGATATACGCTTACAGCAAATCCTGCCGGGCAAACTTATTTATGGAGTACCGGAGCAACAACTCAATCCATCAATATTTTAACTCCGGGAGTTTACACCGTTACCGTAAATCCTGGCGGAGGAGGTAGTTGTCCGGTTACCAAATCAATCCCAGTTACGGGTGACGGGTACGAATTTGTTATATTGCCTCCATGTATCGTGAGCAATTGCAACCTGAATAGTTTCAGTATACCGCTTTCGCAATTGAAGTTAAACCTGCCATGTGCAGCAACTTTGCAATGGTATTTTAAACCTGTTGGGAATATCCTATTTTCACCCATTTCTGGCGCCACGAGCCCAACTTATAATGCAACACAGTTGGGCTGTTACCAATGCGTAGCCACTTGTGCTAATGGTTGCAATGTAACATCAAATACGATTTGTATACCGGATGATATTTATTTCTGTTGCAGTTCACCATCTTGCAATAGCATTACTTATGGTATCGATTTCACTTCATCAGGTTGCAATCCAACCGTTTTTAATGGATTTTATACAGGTTCTGGTACGCCAACAGGAGGCTTCCCGATCAATTATTGTTATGGAGATGGAACTTCAACGCTCTTACCGCCTCTTACACAGTCACATCAATATGCTGCAGCCGGAAGATATACAGTTTGTATTTCACAAAAAACACTGGTATTTAATCCTTCATCAGGTACCAATGATACCTGCTGCATTAGCAATTGTAAGTCTGTTGATGTTCCTGTTGTTGCTGGCATCAATGCAAGTTACAATTGCGCTACGGGCATCCTTTCAATGGGAGATGCTTCCTCATATTATCCTAACAGTACCGGGGCTACTTTTTCATGGACGGTTACCGGCGGCAGTTATACCGGTACCTTAGGAAACACAACCAATGAATCGGTTATACCAACTACTAGCGGTTCTTATACAATCACGCTCAATGTAACAAATGGTACATGCACAGCTACTGCTACTGCATTGGTAAATGTAGTGATACCAAATGCAAACTTTACCGTAAACCCGAACCCTACCTGCAGTAAAGACATTGCCTTTTTTAATACAACACCAGGTTTTGCAAGTTATTACTGGCAGTTTGGCGACGGATCGTACTCTTATGCTGCACCTGCTGCAACACCACAACACCAGTATACCAATAACGGCAATACACCTATCAACTTTAGCGCTATTTTGACCGTAACAACAATCGACGGCTGTGTTGCCACTTCTACAAAAATTGTATCCGTTCATCCTAAGCCGATAGTAGCGGTAACGCCTAATCCTTCAACCATTTGCAGGGGAGGGTCGGTGTTATTAACAGCTAATATCAATCCCAATGGAAATACCATGTGCAGCAGTTATGCTTATCAATGGAAAAGAGGAGGGGTTAATATTTCTGGAGCAACAAGTGCTACGTATAGTGCAACAGATTACGGACTGTACAGTGTTTTTGTATCCGGGGCAACACCGGGCTGTAACTGTACGATGCTTTCCGATACTGCAGTTGTGAAATTCTTCCCTGACCCGGTAGCCAACATAGAAAATACCTCAACTGTCTGTTTTGATCCGGCATCCAATCCATGGAGCTTTAACCTCCTTGCCACGAGTTATGCCGGTTATACCTATAATTGGAGCTGCAGTAATGCCGGTGTTTCTTTTTCACCAAATTCAAGTACATCTAACTTCACTACTGCAACCGGAACATTGGTTAACAATGCCAATTTTATTATTTATTTACAGGTTGTTGATGCCAACGGTTGTGTGGCTTTCGACAGTTTATGTATCTCTACCTTCAATAACCCTTCGGTGACCATCAATTCCATTGGTAGTTTATGCGCCAATTCACTGAATACACTTGGGGTGGTATCGCCCAATATCAATTTCAATTATATCTGGAATTCGGGTGCTTCAGGGCCGGTTTTCAATACCACCCTGGCCGGAACCTATTTTGCCACCGCTACAAATCTACTCACAGGTTGCAGTGCCCCAAGTAATGCAATAACGATCAATCCTGCGCCAAGCCTTGAACTGTTCCCAATAGGCTGTGATACCATATGTTCTGATGCCAGCATCACCATTCCATTAGCTCAGTTACCAAACCTGAGCAATTATTTCGTACAATGGTTTGATGGTATTAAACCAGCAGGCACGCTGATCTATTCCGGTAATGGTGCCATCACCATACCCGGCAATTTCCTCAGCCTTGGTCTACATCATCTATGGACCACCGTTAGTTTCCCGAACGGATGCCAGGACAGCAGTGGTGTGTTTGATGTATTCGTAAAAAATTGTTGTAATTGTGCCGGTAGCAACTGGGCATTCCGGCAATACAGTACCGATAGTGGGGTTACTTATCAGAACTGGAACTGCGCATTACCGGAAATTGCAATAGGTTGCAACCCATTAACACTTAATGCTGCTTACAATTGTTCTCCTTCCGGATGTGCAGGAACGGTTACAGCTCAACTGCTTGATAACCTGGGCAACGTTATTTTGAATATCCCTTTTTTACCATATACCTATACCCCGGCACCCGGTACCAGCGGTAATTTCTTCATCAAACTGATCGGATGGTGCGATGGTGTAAAATGTGATAGTTGTACCAGGCAGGTATTCTATAACTGTCCTTTACCAGAACCGCCATGCGGTTGTGATACTGCATTTCATTTTACTGGCCAACCTATAATTATACTTCCGCAAATTGATGATGGATTCAATGTTGGAGGAACTCCTCAGCCCCTCACTTGCGGCACAACTTATCCGGGTAATTTAGAGTGTCAGAAAAACTACCAGTTCTATTACAATTACCAAAATCCATGGCCAAGTGGAAACTGCCCTACTATGGTTGTAGGTGAAATCTTACTTGGAGGTAATGTTATCTATACCCAAACCAATGTATCGCAAGCCAGCCCTTTGAATTATGTTTTCACAAGCGGCGGAGTTTATTGTGTGAAACTCAAATTGATGGTGAACGGTATTGCGTGCGATAGTTGTACTATTTGTTTCAATGTTAGCTGTAATGTAAATTGTAATTGCGTTGAAGGATTTCAGTTTACGGGAAGCCCGGTGATCATAGCAAACTTACCCAATGCCAATATCAAGTTTCCTCCTCCTATCGTTTGCAATACTAGCCTGGCCAGGCCTTTAATGTGTAATACCAGCTACAGTTTTTATATTAATTACACCAATCCATACTCGCAGCCATGTGTTGCCAAAGACAGTGCGGTCATTGTTATGGTGGGCAATCCGATACCATTGGTGATCAACCCTAATACAAACATAGGGAACCCCATTACTTATACGTTTACCCAATCAGGAACATATTGTGTTAAGCATTACCTTGTAGTGAACGGTGTTATTTGTAAGGAATGTATCGTATGCTTCAGTGTAGAATGCCCCAACCCATGCAATTGTAATGCCTTTGCATTTACCAGTAATCCGACGATAACTTTCTCTATGGGATCTGTAAAAGGTGTTCCGGTAGTTTCGAGCTTAAGTTCAGGATGTGAAACCTCATTGGCTACTCAACTGCAATGTAGAAGGCGATACAATTTCTTTATCAGTGCAGGTGCCATTGGAGCACAGCTTCCTGCAGGTTGTGTTGCCATTGTAAAAGCTACGTTAACTTTAAATAATGTTCCAGTCATTACAGCAACCAATGTTTCAGCCGCTAATCCTTTGATATATACATTTAACAGAGAAGGCATCTATTGTATCAAGTACGAACTTTATGTCAATGGTGTATTATGTAAAACATGCACCCAATGTTTCTTTGTAAAATGTTGTCCTATATATTATACCTTGCCAGCTTTAAGAGGTAATTTTACAGGCTGCGTAATCGGCGGAACCACCCAGATTTATAATGATTCAACCGGCGGCACATTCAGAAGCTTAGATACAACTGTAGCAAGGGTAGATAATAACGGAGTGGTTACAGCAGTTAATTATGGTAAAGCCATCATTGTTTATGAATGGATTAAAGACCCATGCAATTACTATGCAGTTGCAGAGTATAACGTTCCATTGTTAACTGCCTTGGCTCCTATATCAGGTAATGCTGCTATTTGTAAAACAACCGACTCTGTCAAACTCGATCACCCCGTTTCAGGAGGTGTATGGAGTAGCAGCAATCCTGCCATTGCATCAGTGAGTTCAGGAACAAATATCACAAGAACCACTTTTGTAAAAGGAATTTCAAGCGGAGTAGCAAGCATCAGGTATACTGTACCACAATCGGGTTGCCCTGTAAGTATTTCAAAAGATGTGATTGTTCATAATATAGTCATGGAGCCCACCACAGGGCCTGCCAATGTTTGCAGAGGAGCTGTAATAGCTTTGCAAAACAGTACCGTGGTACCTGGAAATTTCAGCAAACAATGGCTGAGTTCTAATACCAAGGCTACTGTGAATAGCAATGGTAATGTAACCGGTATTAGTGCAGGTGCAGTGCGGATAACCTACAAATTGAATTATTCTAATCAGGGTTTTGGCACATGTTCATCAGCTGCCATTCGCGATCTTACTGTGCTTGCAATACCTGCAACGCCAGCTATCTCGTTTATTGTTCGGCCAACTTATGCAGCAGGTACAACAAATGTTTGCCTCTTTAGCACTTTTGTTTTAAGAGGAAGTATTGCAGGCGGAACATGGTCTTCAGCAGGTGCAGTCACAGTAAACAGTAATGGCCTTGTAACTGCAAGTTCAGTAGGAACAGGTACTGTTACTTATACTGTTTATAACAGTACGGGGTGCAGCAATTCCAGAACGGTGATATACAACGTAGTTTCATGCGAATCATATGTGAAATCGGCAAATACAGCTGCAATCAATAAAGATGCAACGCCAGTGTTGTTAATGAATCCGTACAAGTTCATCCTTTATCCAAATCCTGCACGAACCAGGGTGTTTTTTAATGTTGCTTTGGAAGCAGGGGAAGGAAACGCCGTACTAAGTGATATGCAAGGAAAGGAACTTAAAATTATTGTATTTAAACCTGGCATCAATTCTATTGAAATTTCTAATTACCCTTCAGGAATGTATTTTATAACATTCAGAACGAAGCAAGGATTCCAAACTGAGAAATTGGTTATTGAATAGGAATTTATTCTTTTGTGATAAAGCCGGTCTTTTTGGCCGCTGATAATAGTACAGTTGCTAAAAATGAACATATCCGTAACTAAAACAATTCGTAACATTTTTTCCTAATCCTGTTCAGGGAAAAACCATCAATTATTCCCTAAGAAATGTTAATGCTGGTGAATATCAATTGCATTTGTACAATATGGCTGGAAAAGGCATTCTTCCTACACAGTACAATATCCCGGGCAGCATGCTATTATGCAATTGAAAATAGAAAACAACTGACCTGCTGGTAGCTATGAACTGGTTGTAGAGATAATGGCAAACCATATAATGCTGTAATCATTAAACTTTGATTTAGGCAGTTAGAAGTTTTTTATAGGGCAGCAACTTGAACAAGGCTTATTTGATTCATATCCTTTTGTTCAGGTATCTTCGCCCAAAAATACTTCATGCGATTTATTATTTTTGTTGCGATCCTGCTCTCTTCCTGTTTCATTCAAGCACAAACAATCTATATTCCTTATAGAGAAGGAGGCAAATTCGGTTTATGTGATGAGAAGGGAAAAGTGTTGCTCAGCCCAAAATTCGACCGCGTGGAATGGAAATCGGGCCAATATTTTATCTCTTATAATGATTTGCTCATCAAAGACACCGTAACAAACGCTAACGGTGCTTCCAGGGTTCGCGAAGAAAAAATTGTAGAACGTGGCCTTTTGTTCCGTGATAAAGTGGTTATAGAAAATGGGCCTTATACCGATTTCGAAATCATTCCCAATAAATGTATCGTTGCAGCTTCTTCCTTTAAAACGTCGAATTTAACGAAACAACAATATGAAAATAAGAAGGCAAGGCAAAGTTTCGTAAGTATCTTTTCTCTTGATGGGAAAAATATTTATCCTGAAAATTTTAAACGTATTCAAAAATTCGATACCGCCGGAACCAGCAGCAAAGATAAATCTCAGGCCAGATATATGCTATTCGGAACCCTGGATGTTAATGACCATTATGGATTATTTGTTTTCGATATTGATAAACAAATAATATCAGATTGGCTTATAAAAGATGCTGTTCAATTAAAAGTTACAAAGCCCGATTATCTAAGAAAAAATATCGTATTTGAATGTACCAATTCGGAATATGTATTGCAGCAAAAAATGGTTGACTATTCTTCCGGGCAGTTTAAGATAATTGATTTGCCTGATAAGCCTAAACAACCTGAAGAAAGCAAGGGTATGGGCATAAGTTCCGGAAAAGACCTTGTACAAGAAATTGATTCAGACCGGGAGTCTTATAATGTTGCCGTACCACCTAATGACGATATAGCCATAAAAGGTGAAGGTAAGCCATATGTGGCGCCAGCATTTAAACCTTTTCACCAGAATGTTCGGGATACGCTGTTCTGGGTAACCGGCCTTAAAATCAAAGAGCAGGTAAAATTACCGGAAGGCGCAAAGCCCATTTATTCCACACCAAATGGTTTCATGCAATATAATCCTGTGGTTTATAAATTGAACAATAAATACGGATGGGTAATGAATGGTATGGTTGGTGAAGCTAAGTATGATTCAATCGTATATTTCGGAAAAAATTACATGATGGCAGAAACCATCGGCGGCAAAAGGAAATACGGACTTTTCGACGATCAGGGAAAAGCGATCATACCTGCCATTTACGATTCCATGTATAATGGCATCAAGTGGATTGAACTCGATGTTCATGCCAACAGAAGTTCAGGAAAATATGATTATGTTTTACGTGAGGCCGACGAACGCGAGATGTATGCTCAACGGAATATGGATCCTTATGTAAAGCGCGCGTATGATAGGGTAACGGTATTTCAAAACGGAAAAGCAGGAGTCATCAATACAAAAAACGAATGGCTGATACCGATGGCATACGATATGATTACCGACAATTCATTTCAATATACATTTCCTCGGGAAAGCAATTACATTATTCTGAAGCGGGATAATTTATACGGTATCACTCAACTAAAAAATCAACGCGAGTTTAACCGTGAGCCCATATCACAAACCATTGAACCTGTTTATCCGCACTTACCTTGTTTTGTGATACATAACTATCAGGTTAAAGGTTTCGATCTGATCGGATTGTACGATTCCCATTTTGAATTTGTAGGATACGCAAATAATAAGGGTTTATTGTATTTTAAACCTTGATTCGATTCTGGGTCTTTCTTATTGATGATGAAATGAATAAAATGAAATGTTTCTTACACTGCTTTTCCTTGTTGTTGATAATCAGCTGCAGCAATAAAAAGGAATCTGGCCATGTTGAAATCATCACACGAATGGGTGATATTGAAGTGGAACTTTATCCTGATAAAGCCCCAAAAACGGTTGCTGCATTTTTAAAAAATATAGATGGGCATGTGTATGATCAAAGTTCTTTTTATCGCGTTTTGAAAATAGAAGGCGCTGATGCAATGTCCAATGTTGGCATAATACAGGGTGGTATATGGAAATCTCATCCCGAAAGGATTGCTGCATTACAAAGCATCCCTCATGAATCTACTGCCTTAACAGGATTAAGCCATACGGATGGCATGCTTTCAATGGCCCGCCTCGAAGCCGGTTCTGCTAAAGCGGAGTTTTTTATTTGTATCGGTGATCAATCAACATTCGATGCCGGTAGAAAGGGGAGTGCTGATGGATTAGGTTACTCCGTATTTGGCAAAGTAGTGAAAGGTATGGGAATAGTTCGCAAAATTCAGGAACAGGCTGAACTTAGCAATGCATTCGGTGATGTATCTAACC
The DNA here is from genome assembly GCA_026391525.1 of Sphingobacteriales bacterium. Lineage (GTDB taxonomy): Bacteria > Bacteroidota > Bacteroidia > Chitinophagales > Chitinophagaceae > Ferruginibacter. Next base: position 9,433 of record JAPLEF010000010.1, on the reverse strand, counting down.
CTCCCGTAATCATCGACAGGATAATAAGATTTTAATTTCTCTACTCCTAATCTTTGATCAGAGATTGTGTGATGATTTCTTTACCTGCAAATATGGCTTGTAAAACATAAACTCCTTTAGGCAGATTTTTTAATCCATTCCATTGCCAGTTGTTAGAACCAGACTGGAAGAAAACCTCACTCCTGTAAACGATTCGGCCATCAGCATGTATCAATTTGAAAACCACATCGCCAGCTTGCGGTACATTTAGCTTCACCTGCAAATTTGAAACGGCAGGGTTCGGACTTATAACGATTTTGAAATCGGTATCACATGCAGGGTCAACAAGAATGGTTTTGCTGTATTGTGCATTCCCATTGCTATCTTTTCCTTTTATCCTGAAGTAAAGTTTCTTACCATCACCTGAAGTATGCGTGTAGGCATAATTGTTAGTAGTGTTTACCGGTAAAGTTCCTGCAACTATAAACCTTATGCCGTCCTCACTCATTTCAATATCATAACTGCTGATTTGGCCTTCTTCAGCGGTTTGCCATTTCAACTCGTAACTGCAGTTTTTACCCGGCTTGCCTGTAAAGCTGCTGAAACGAACCGGAACAACAATGGCATTCGTAACCGTTCCACTCTGATTTAAAACCCAATTGTTTGGATCGATAACAATACCGGAAGGAATTTTGCGGGTTCTGAAGCCAAATACCTGATTATTGTTTTGAAGGTTTACCAACACAGTGGTATCGCCGGTTTCGGCAGTGATTTTCAATTCCAGCAAACCCCCAAAGAATGAAGTGATGGTTGGAGCACTTACGGTTTGGTTTACCAGGATGAGCAATGAATCGGCATTCGGGCGATAGTACACAATATTATGAGTTGGATAACCTTCGCCGGTATACCATTGGTTGAAAAACCTGGTGAAATCTTTCCCACTGGTTTGTTCGGCAACCCTTTTGAAATCGGCAGCTGTAGCAACGGAATCGGCAAATTCAATTTGAAAATTTTTCAAGCTATTGAAAAACAGATTGTCATCCTGCATTTCAAAACGTAAAGTATGTACGATTGCTGATCCTTTATTGTAACTCAACCGCCCGCTGAAAATACGTCCTTCATCAAATATCGAAGCATCCGGAACCCTCACACTACCTGTAGCTGAACTCAGCACATTGTTATGCACACTTTGCATGTATGATGCCGCGTTGGTGGTGGGAAAAAGTAAAGGCGTTTTTTCAATCAGTAAATATTCACAATAACTGGCAAAGCCTTCATTGAGCCAGATATCATTCCATGTTGCACAGGTAACATGATCGCCCCACCATTGATGCCCCAGTTCATGCGCAATCAGGGTAGATCCAAAACCTGCCATCGTACTCATCGTCTGATGTTCCATTCCACCACCGATATTAGCATGGGCATGTCCATATTTTTCATCACTGAATGGATACAGTCCGAATAACTCACTCAGTTTTTCAACAAAAGGAGGTGTTTTATCCAGATTGGTTTTTACACTATTAAAATAAGTGATATTGTCTACCAAATAATGTTGAATGAGAATGGAATCAGGCGCCATTGCGGCCGGTTTGGCATAATTGAGGTACTCCATGTAATTGCCGATAGAAATGCTGGGCAAATAATAATTCATCGGATGAATGGTTTTCCAACGGTAACGCTGTTTTCCTCCGGGCATCGGGTCGATACCCTGTAACAAACCATTGCTTCCCACCTTGTATGGTGGAGTAGTGGTAACCCAAATATCAGCTGAATCAATCTTATCTTTCAGAAACTGCTTGATTGGAAACCATTCTCTGGCCTGATAACTTTCTGATAGTGTAGCCGTATAGGTTAGTCCGTTGCTGCCCACAGTGCCTGCAAATACACCCCCGCTTCCGGCAGTTCCGTTGTAATAAAAAAGCGCTTCTACCACACTGCCGGTTGGAAGGGAAGGGGAGAGGCTTACAAAAACATGATCCCCGCTTCGGGTGAAAACTTTCTTCACGCCATTGATATAAACAGAATCCACAATCATGTTATCCTTCAGTTCGGTAACAAATGAATCAAGCGGTTGAAGCACTACCGACCTCGTTAAAGCCGTTCCTGAAATCACACGACTACCTGCTGTTGCGTTAAGATCTAGCTTCAGGTACTTAAGATCGTATTTGTTCATCGTACCATACTGGAAATAAGTAACTTGTGCAACTCTTGAAGTGGCAGATTGGTGGTGGCATTTTTCAATGCATGCATCATCTGCTGGTTGGATGGTTTGTGATAAACAATAATTGGTGCTTAAGGCTAATACCAATAGTATGATGAAGGATCTCATAATAAAAATTTGTGCGCGTAAAGATAAGGTAGTAATAGATTAGAAAGCACTCAATAGGAATTGTTTAGGTAACCGCCGTCTTAGAAATTGTTGACTTAAACAAAAAAGCTCATAAATTAAATAATCAACCATTTCACATAGGATTTTTTGTAGATTTGCCCAGGCAAAATAGCGCCTTCACTTCATTGACATTTAGAAAACGCTACTTTCTTGTTTTTTGTATTTTCATGGTGCTCATCCCTAAGAAGCAACAGGCGCAATGTTTAACTGCCATTTCCAGCTTTCCTTATGTACAATCATTCGAATCCGGTAATGGCAATTGGCAGCCAAATATTTCTTTGCATTGGGAATGGGGGAGTATTGTTCCCGGTACTAAATCAGTTATCACATCAGCAGGTGGTGGACAAAATTGTTATATTTCAGGTGGACTTTCAGGTGCAGCCTACAGTAGTGGATTGTCTTATTTAGTGAGTCCATGTTTTAATTTTTCAACCCTCATAAATCCTGAAATATCTTTTAAAATTTTTTGGGAAACAGAACGCGATTTTGATGGAGCTAACCTTCAATATTCTATTGATGAAGGAGCGAGTTGGAATATTGTTGGATCTCAATTTTCTAATAGTAATTGCGATGGAACCAATTGGTACAATCTGGCTTCAATTCGGTTTATTGGCTTTGCACCGGGATGGTCGGGTAATATACAAACCACCGGTCCGGGGAATTGTAATACAGGTGGCGGTAGCGGCCAATGGCTAACTGCTAGGCATACACTCAATTTTCTTGCAGGACAATCTAAAGTGCTTTTTCGTTTTTCTTTTGGTGCGGGTTTAATTTGTAACGATTATGAAGGATTTGCCGTTGATGATATTAATATAGCTGAAACTCCTCCCAATATTGCCAACTTTAGTTTTTCTTGTGTTGGAAACAATACAGTAGATTTCACCAATGCTTCCTCTCCTTGTATCTCAACGCTAAATTGGATTTTTGGTGATCCGGCATCCGGCGCATCAAATACTTCGGCCCAAACCAATCCTTCGCATACTTTTTCCGGTCCCGGTCAATATAGTGTAACCCTTAATGTTAGTTTTAGTGACGGTACATTTTCTACAAGAAACCAGTCTGTCACCATCCTCAATATAACGCCAACAATCACTAACAGCATTCGCTGTAATGGAGATGCTAATGGAGCCATCAGCACATTGGTTACCGGCGGCAACGGACTCTATTCATATAGTTGGAACACCAATCCCATTCAAACCACCAGTGCCATCAGTAATTTATCTGGCAGCACTTACACCGTTACCGTTTCAGCAGCCGGTGCATGTGAGGTATCTTCCTCAGTTACGCTAACGGAGCCTTTACCCATTCAAGGGCTTATCGAAGTACAAGCAGCTACCTGTTCTCAAGTTAACGGGAGCATCTCTTCGGCTATTACCGGGGGAACAGGGGCATTAACTTATTTATGGTCGAATGCAGAAACCACATCTGCAATAAATGCATTACTCCCGGGTACTTATGGATTATTAGTTACCGATGCAAATGGCTGCACTAAACGCTATGATAATATTGTTTTGATCAACCGTGAAGTTCCTGCAAGAGTAAATTTCGGGCCTGATACGAGTATTTGTCCCGGACAAAAACTGGTTTTACAGCCTGGTAATTTTGAAAGCTATATCTGGCAGGATGGGAGTATCAATAATAGCTATAATGTTACCCAATCTGGTACTTATTGGGTAAAGGTAAAAAATAAGGAGGGTTGCAATGGTACTGATTCGATAGCGGTAACCGTTGATTGTAAAGGTATTTTCTTCCCAACCTCATTTACACCCAATGGCGATAATATCAATGAGAGTTTTGGTCCGGTGGGCGATTTGTCGTCCTTAAAAATATATAGCTTATCCATTTTCAACCGCTGGGGGCAACGGATTTTTTACAGCACCAACCCATTAATCAAATGGAACGGCTCCTTCAATGGTAGTGCTGCCAATCTTGATACTTATATTTGGCAAGCCTCATACCGTATAAATAGTGAGAAAATTCTGCATAAAAAAGGTACAGTAACCTTGCTACGCTAATTTATCTTTGTATCGGAAATCACCTTATTCAAATGATGCGACTGTTTTTTTTATGGTTCATATTTCTTCCATCCTTAGTTTATGCACAACAAACAGGAACAGGATCTCTTAATATTTTTTCTGAACAGCGAGATGCATTTTTTTTATTTTTAGATGGCAAAAAGCAAAATGAAAATGCAGTATCCAGTATCCGCGTAGAAGGATTATCTGCACTTGCCTATGAAGTGAAACTGGTGTTTGAAAAGCCTGAGATAGCACCCATTCAGAAAAAAAATGTTTATATCTCAGACGGCGACGATGTGCTGATGGATGCTTATTATCGCATAAGCCGAACATCTTCAATACCTAAATGGAGGTTTTATGCAATGAACCCATCAGGAATAAGTACTAAAAATGATAATGTATTGGTGATTAAGCCTAATAAAAATATAAGTAACGTTCCGGATTCAATCCAAAATCCTAAACCAGATCTGGTAAAAGATATCCCTGCGCTACCTTCTAAGGAAGAACAAGTTAAGATTACAACAGCAACACCGGAATCAGCAGTGGAGAATCCTGTTTCAAAAAGTGTAAGTCCGGTTAAAAAGGAAAACCAGAAAACTATTCCCGAAAAAAATCAATCTGCTGCAAACAAAAATGTTGCAGTTAAGCCTTTTACCATTCGGGAACCTGAAAACTGGGTATGCAGGAATGAATGGCCGATGTGGAAAGTTGACTATTCCAATGCCAAAAAAGATATTGCAGAAGCCAAAACAGATCAGATCAAACTTGAAAAAGCCAAAGCCTTGGTAAATAAGAATTGTTTATCAAGTGATCAGGTTGCAGAGATAGGTTCTTTGTTTCTGATGGAAAATGCCAAACTCGATTTTGCGAAATTCGCTTTCAATCATACCATCGATATCAGGAATTATCAGAAAGTAAACGGTATTTTTAGCACTCCTGGCAGCAAAAAAGCATTGAACAACTTTATCAGCAACTGGTAACCTTTTTTCGAACAAGGTTTATTCTGCTTATTTATTTTCAACCAGTAAGTAAGCGCTCAACGGATTTATTAGTAACGATTAAACGAAGTTTATTTCATGCTACCAAAATGCCTGCATTCATAAGGAGGCATTTTCATTTTTTGGGAGATTCAGCAATCTAAAAAAATCATCTTCTGTTAATTCTTTTACTGCCCCCGGAGGAAGGTTGCCGAGTTGGAGATCATCAATCGAAACCCTGATCAGCCTTCTGGTTTTTTGACCAATGGCAGCCATCATTTTTCGCACCTGCCTGAACTTGCCTTCTGTTAGTGAGATCAGCAACCATTCTTGTTCGGCTTTCGACCTCGGATCCGGAATTACATGATACAAACCCGGATCTGCAATTCTTTCAACCAGGCAGGGTGTTGTTTGAAAATAGCCGCCTCCTTTAATCCGGATATGCACGCCATCTTGTAAAGCCAACAAAGATGCTGCTGAAAAAGGATGATCGCCCTGTACCAGATACGACCGCCAATGGGTTTCCTTTCTGTTGAATAATAAGCGGGTGATTTTTTTATTGGTGGTGAGTAATAACAATCCTTCAGAATCCTGATCCAGCCTGCCAATTGCATGCGTACCTTCTGGAAAAGAGTAATCCAAATCGCCTAGTAATCGTACATCATCAGCACTGATAAACTGCGAAACCATATTTACCGGTTTGTGAACCATAAAATAAAGGTGGTCTTCTTTCATCTGATCCTCTTGAACAATTTGATAAACAACAACCTGCCTTATTGAGGCCGTTGCAGTTCTGTTTTTTTGTATATGTACAATTCAAATGATCAAAAAGATGTGTATTATTTTGTGCAAAACAGGTGCAAAATCAACGGCTCCAAAATTTGGAATAAGTAGATATTGATTGTAAATTTATTTTGTAGTTGTGAAGCGGCCATTACTCAGGTGATGAAAGCAGATCAGAACAAAAGCATCGGGTTAGTTAATCATTATCAGCATTAAAAAACTGATGATAATAACAAACCTGATGCTTTTCGCATTAATGACTTCACTTGATTTTTAAAGGGTTGTTTTGTTCGTATCTTTACGGCAAGGAGTAAATAATGGCCAGAACAAAAGATAAGGTAACCACCTCAGTTACCGATTTTATAGAAGTTACCGGGGCGCGCGAACATAATCTCAAGAACATAGATATCAGCATTCCCAAAAATAAACTCGTTGTATTTACCGGGGTAAGCGGGAGTGGCAAATCTTCATTGGCATTTGATACCATTTATAATGAAGGGCAACGCCGCTATATGGAAAGTTTCTCAGCCTATGCCCGTCAGTTTATCGGAGATATGGAAAGGCCGGATGTAGATAAGATCACCGGCTTATCACCGGTAATTTCTATTGAACAGAAAACCACCAATAAAAATCCCAGAAGCACCGTTGGTACTATCACCGAAATTCATGATTTTCTCCGTTTGTTGTTTGCAAGAGTTGGGGAAGCGTACAGCTACAATAACGGAAAGAAAATGGTGAAATTCAGTGAGGAAGAAATTCTACGCTCGATTTTCGAAAAATACAGGAATAAGAAAGTAAGTCTGCTTGCCCCTTTGGTTCGAGGCCGCAAAGGCCATTACCGCGAATTATTTGAGGATATCCGGAAAAAGGGTTTCTTAAAAGTGCGCATTGATGGAGAAGTAAAGGAACTGGTAGCCAAAATGCAGGTCGACCGCTATAAGATCCATGATATTGAAGTGGTGGTAGACCGGTTGCAGGTAACCGATGATATGAAATTGCGCCTTTCGCAAAGTGTTCAGAAAACCCTGCAAATGGGAAAGGGTTTATTGTTCCTCCTCATTAATGATGATGGTAAACTTGCACAGTATAGCCGCCAATTGATGTGTATCGACACGGGCATCAGCTATGAGGAGCCTTCTCCGAACGCATTTTCTTTCAATTCGCCTTATGGTGCCTGCCCCGCCTGTAAAGGATTAGGCACGGTACACCAGGTGAACATGGATGCTATTCTTCCCGACCTCTCGAAAAGTATCAATGAAGGCGGAATCGCTCCCTTGGGTGAAGAACGGGAATCGCATAGTTTTAAACAGGTTCAGGGCATTGCGAAGAAGCATAAGATCAGTTTGGAAAAACCCATTCGCTCCCTTTCAGATAAAGCGATGAATCTGCTACTTTATGGTAACGAAGAAGGGGATGTTGAAAATACTGAAGAATGGGATGCCGATCAGCAGCCTGTTTTTTATGAAACCAATTATGAGGGTATTGTGAATATGGTCAAGCGCTGGTTTGCTTCGCCAACTTCTACTGAGGCGATGCGCGATTGGGTAGAAAAATACATGAGGTTGTTTCCATGCGCCACATGTGCGGGTACACGTTTACGTAAGGAAAGCCTTTGGTTCAGGATAGATGAAAAAAATATTGCCGAACTCAGTAATATGGATCTTGCATTATTGGGTTCGTGGTTTGAAAAGCTGGAGAGCCGATTGAGCCCGAAACAGAACAGCATTGCCAAAGACTTACTCAAAGAAATCAGGGAGCGGCTGCAGTTCCTGCTGGATGTAGGGCTTACCTATCTTACGCTATACCGCCCTTCCAAAAGTTTAAGCGGAGGGGAGTATCAAAGGATAAGGCTTGCTACTCAGATTGGTTCGCAATTGCAAGGTATCACCTATATCCTCGATGAACCCAGTATCGGATTACATCAGCGCGATAACCAACGGCTCATTACTGCCTTGAAAAATTTACGCGATATTGGCAATAGTGTGTTGGTGGTAGAACATGATAAAGACATCATGCTGGCTGCAGATCATCTGGTGGATATCGGCCCGCGTGCAGGAATACACGGAGGTAGGATCGTGGCTGCAGGTACGCCGCAGGAAGTGCTGAAATCTGATTCCGAAACTGCTATGTACCTGAATGGCAAGAGAAAAATTGAAGTACCTGAATCGAGACGACAGGGCAACGGCGGCTACATTGAAATCAAAGCTGCACAAGGAAACAACCTCAAAAAAGTTTCGGTAAAATTCCCTTTGGGGAAACTCATTTTGGTTACGGGTGTAAGCGGAAGTGGAAAATCAACACTGGTAAATGAAACCCTTTATCCAATTTTAAGCAGGTTTTGTTTCGGCTCGAAGATGGAGCCGCTTGCATATGAATCGGTTTCCGGCCTTGCACAAATTGATAAAGTGATTGAAATAGATCAAAGTCCAATCGGGAGAACACCAAGGAGCAATCCAGCCACATATTGTGGTTTTTTTACCGATATCCGAACCTTGTTTGCTGCTGTACCTGAATCGAAAATCAGGGGTTATAATGCCGGAAGATTTTCATTCAATGTAAAGAGTGGCAGATGCGAGGTTTGTGAAGGGGGAGGGATGCGGGTGATTGAGATGAATTTTTTACCGGATGTGCTCGTTCACTGCGAAAAATGCAATGGTAAAAGATACAACCGCGAAACACTTGAAATCCGTTATAAAGGCAAATCCATCAGCGACGTGCTGAACATGACCGTGGATGAAGCGGTTGAATTTTTTCAGGCAGTACCTTATATCTATCGGAAAATAAAAGTATTGCAGGAAGTTGGTCTCGGTTATATCACGCTCGGACAAAGTGCGGTAACCTTAAGTGGGGGAGAAGCGCAGCGGGTAAAACTGGCTACCGAATTGGGGAAACGAGATACCGGCAAAACATTTTATATTCTTGATGAACCTACAACCGGTTTGCATTTTCAGGATATCCGCCACCTGATGGATGTACTCAATAAGTTGGTAGACAGAGGCAATACCGTTTTGGTAATTGAACACAACCTGGATGTGATCAAGATGGCAGATCATATCATCGATATCGGACCGGAAGGAGGAATTGGCGGGGGTAAATTGGTTTTTGAAGGTACACCTGAAATGATGGCGAAATCGGGTAAAGGAATTACAGCTCCATATCTTAAAGCAGAATTGGCTATGAAATAAATGCCGCTGTTATGATATTGCCAGCATGGTAAAGAAAATAGCAACTGGTTCCCAAGGCTTGAGATACGAATTAGTATTTATGGGATTAACCTTCTGTTTTAT
>JAPLEF010000042.1 GCA_026391525.1 Sphingobacteriales bacterium | reverse complement strand
ATTTGTTTTTTTTAATAGGGTGTACCCTAATCATGTCGCTGCCGCTTTGCCTGATTACAAACCATCCATCTTTTTGCAGCAATCTGATTAATTCATTTGTTTTCACTTTTAAAAAGTAATATATTTATTACCTGAATCAAAAATATATTTTATGAATTATACAAAATAAAAATGCCGGCCATTAAAGCCTGCATTCAATTTAAGTGATGTTTTCTAAAATAATTATTGTTTTACAAAACAACATTGTCGTAACGACTGGATTACTTTCAATGATCCAAAAATGGGGGAGGCCAAACACTATCAAGCCTGCTCGTTTCACTCACTTACATTTTTGTGTTTTATTACTCACTGTAGCAAGCTTCTTTCGCATAAAACACAAAACCTCGGCAATTGCCGAGGCTTGATAGTGTTTGTCGGGACGACTGGATTCGAACCAGCGACCACACGCCCCCCAGACGTGTGCGCTACCGGGCTGCGCTACGTCCCGATTATGGGGACGAAGTTAATGGCTTCATGCTTATTTTCAAAACATTACCACCGTTTGAGGGCCGATTTGAAAAAGCGGTATTCGGGTGTGATGACTTCTTCCTTTTCGCTTATGTGATACCAGGGAGACAATGCCTCTGATATTGGATTTTTAAGGATATGAACGTCCTGCGCAGGCATATACGATTGTGAAAGCAAATAAATTTTATCGCCATTTTTGTTTTGAGCTACATCCATCACCGTTACTACATGGCCGGGGAATCCGGGATTGATCAGCAGATGGCCTGGTTGGATCTGAGTGAATGGAATTACCGGCTTAAGTTGTTTATTCAAGGAAGCACTTCCGCAATAGGAAAACACCTGATTCAAATACTTTTGCCAATTGTCTTTAGTAAAAGAACCGGAAAAAGGATAATTTTTGCCTTCATTATCTTTAAAATTGATTTCTGAAAACCTATTATTTGCCGCCAGATATTCCGCCCTTAGCCGCATAGCCGCATCCGCACATTGTTGTAAATTTTGATCCCCGACACTGATATCTATCACAGCAAACTGCGCATCCTGGTTGGCTTTGAGATTCCCATTGTATAAAAACACCCGCCGGTCGGCTTTCAAAGCTAATTGCCGCAGCCATTCACCAAAGCTGCCCTGGGGCTGGGAGATACGGGTATATCCTTCAGGTAAAGGAATTGCTGAAATTTGAGAATACGGATTTTTATTGGAATCTGAAATGGTTGAGGCCTGAACCTGCTCCTGCTGATGCTGAGCCTCACAACACACTAAAAACTGTTGGGATGCGATAACTGTGATAAGAAAGAAATATTTGCGCTGCATAAATCCCTATTTTTGAAGGAGCGGTTACGAATACAAGTTAACTGGCACAACTCCCAAAACTTAAAACGATATGGTTAATATTTTGATAATTGACGATGAGAGAGCAATCAGGAAAACGCTTTCTGAAATCCTTTCATTTGAAGGCTACAAAATTGACGAAGCTGCTGATGGCGAAGAAGGACTGAAAAAATTTACAGAGAAAACTTATGATATTGTTTTATGCGATATCAAGATGCCAAAGCTTGACGGACTGGAATTTTTAGAAAAATCAAGAGAAGTTAATCCCGAAATTCCTATCATCATGATTAGTGGACATGGTAATATTGATACGGCAGTTGAAGCGGTTAAGAAAGGGGCGTTCGATTTTATCAGCAAGCCGCCCGATTTGAACAGGCTGCTCATCACTATACGAAACGCAGCAGAACGGCAAACGCTGATTTCAGAATCAAAAGTGCTGAAAAGAAAAGTAGGAAAAGTACTCGAAATGGTAGGGGTAAGCCATTCCATCCAGAAGATAAAAGATACCATTGAAAAAGTAGCCCCAACAGATGCGCGGGTTTTGATCACCGGCGAAAATGGGGTAGGGAAGGAATTGGTAGCCCGTTGGATTCATGAAAAAAGCAACCGTCATGCCAACCAGATTGTAGAAGTGAACTGTGCAGCTATTCCGGGTGAACTTATCGAAAGCGAACTCTTCGGGCATGAGAAAGGATCATTCACATCAGCCATAAAACAACGCATCGGAAAATTTGAACAAGCCAGTGGCGGTACCCTGTTTCTTGATGAAATTGGAGATATGAGCCTCAATGCCCAGGCCAAAGTACTCAGAGCCCTTCAGGAGGGAAAAATTACAAGAGTTGGTGCCGATAAAGATATCAATGTAGATGTGAGGGTGATTGCTGCAACTAACAAAGACTTGCTCAAAGAAGTAGATGAAAAGTTGTTCCGGTTAGATCTTTATCATCGCCTTGGCGTGATCATCATACATGTTCCTTCACTCAACGAGAGAAAAGAGGACATTCCTCACCTCGTGGATTATTTTCTGGAAGTGGTAGCCGCTGAATACGGGCAACCCAAGAAGGCAATCACGAAGGATGCTATTGCCGCGCTTAAGGAACACAACTGGACAGGAAACATTAGAGAATTGCGTAATGTGGTAGAACGGCTTATCATTCTTTCCGGTAAAACCATTTCAGTTGAAGATATCAACAGCTTTGTTTTGCCAAAAAATAAGTAGGCAAAATCGAGGGAGTTCAACTATGGAAGTATCATAATTTTTGTTAAAACTTCACCAGTTTCAAAGGTTTAGGCTGAATGGTACAGGAATTATTAAACGGAATCTTACTTTTGGCAGGAAAAAATCTACACATATGAATACGGGCTGGATCATTTTTATTGTTTTTACTGCATTATGGCATATCGGTTTATATGGCATGTTTAAAAAAGCTGGTATTGAAGGATGGAAAGCATTTATTCCATTTTACAATACCTGGTGCATGGTAGAAAAGATGGCCCTGAGTAAGAAATGGTTTTTCTTCCAGTTGATTCCGATTGCAGGGCAATTCATTACCATCTGGATTACCATTAAATTTGTAGAGCATTTCGGGCGCTTTGGTTTCTGGCATCATGCCGCAACTGTAATCCTTCCTTTCATTTATTTCCCTTATCTCGGTTTTTCCGCAAATGAAAAATATGCCGGTAAACTGGTAGTAGATAATTATAAAAAATCCGGTGCTCGGGAGTGGATAGATGCTGCCTTCTTTGCGATTGTTGCCGCAACCATCATCCGTACTTTTATTTTTGAGGCCTATACCATTCCTACTCCTTCAATGGAAAAAACCTTGCTGGTAAACGATTTCCTTTTTGTAAGCAAATTCAGTTACGGACCCAGGCTGCCCAATACACCGCTTGCCATGCCATTCGTTCACCATACGCTACCTGTTACCAAAGGTAAATCGTATCTCGAATGGATAAAACTGCCTTACACCCGTTGGTTTGCCAAGCCGGTAAAACGTAATGATGTAGTGGTTTTCAATTTTCCGGTAAACGATACACTCATCAATGATGAAGAGAGGTTTGGGAGTAAAACCACCTATTATGAAGCAGTGAGGCAACTTGGTCGCGATAGGGTATGGCAGGATTATGGTGATATCATCATCACCCGGCCCGTAGATAAAAGGGAGAATTTCATCAAACGTTGTGTTGCTGTGGGAGGTGATAAGCTTAGCGTGGTGAATGGAGTGGTTTACATTAACGATCAGCCGCAGCAATTGTTACCCGAATCGCAACGTTATTACCAGTTACAGGTTCCTGCAAATGCAGGTATGCCTGATAAAGAACAGTTGAACGAATGGGGTATTGCTGTCAGGGAAGATCAGGGCGATTTACAACAATTTGGTAATAATTTACTCATCAATATCACCAACAGCGAATTCAAATCCATGAAATTGCCTGCCGGTTATTCCGTAACACCATATATTGTGGATTTGAAAAGCCTAAATTTTCCTGCCAAACAACTTTATCCCTATTATCAGGCGAATACGAGCTGGACGGTAGATAATTATGGCCCGGTTATCATTCCCAAAAAGGGTTCATCAATTGCCTTAACTGCAGATAACCTTATCCGTTACCAACGTTGTATTGAAGTGTATGAAGGCAATAAATTTGAAAACCGAAATGGAAAAATTTACATCAATGGAACGGAATCAACCCAATATACATTTAAGATGGATTATTTCTGGATGATGGGCGATAATCGGCATAATTCACTGGATAGCCGCTACTGGGGATTTGTACCCGAAGACCATGTGGTGGGTAAAGCTTCATTGATCTGGTTTAGTTGGGAAGGCGGGCCAAGATGGAAGCGCTTGTTCAATGGGATAAAATAAAACATTTGCCCAATTTGTGTTAACTTACTCATCCTCCTGCCAGAAGCAAGAGGATTTTTTTTCAAATATATATGATGAAAACAGCAGAAATCAAGTTCAATTATCATTTATTCGATGATGGGGCATTGTTGGCACCGGAGGACTTTTCTTTATTGCAGAACGCCAGGGAGATGACGCAAAAAGCCTATGCACCTTATAGTTCATTTTTAGTTGGCGCAACCGCGCTACTGGTTAACGGATCAACCGTTTCAGGTACAAATCAGGAAAATGCATCCTATCCGGTAGGGATATGCGCAGAAAGGGTGCTGCTTTCTTCTGCAGCGATCTTATATACTGATATTCCTATACAAACTATGGCAATCGCCTGCCATAATTTGAATGGCCAAAGCCAACAACCCGTTTCACCTTGTGGCATGTGCAGGCAGAGTTTACTTGAATATGAAGAAAGGATGAAACATCCCATAAGGCTTATACTTTCGGGAATGACCGGCAAAGTTATAGTTATAGATCAGGCTGGCCAGCTATTGCCCTTATCATTTGGAAGCATTGATTTGCATTAACGATCAACTTAAAAAGAGAGGTCCATCTGCACGGTATTCCCGAATGCAGCCGATTCATGTGCCAGCAACCACTTTTTACGCCATAATCCGCCGATGGTATCAAACAAATAATACAATGAGGCGATAGCCGATATTGGACTATATTGTTTGTCCAATCGGTATAAATGCCGATGGTATCAAACAAATAGTACAATGAGGCGATAGCCGATATTGGACTATATTGTTTGTCCAATCGGTATTATCTCTATTATCTTTGTATCCTTATGGTAATAAAGGAACAAGAAACTGCATTTTATGAGAAAGCTATAGCTGCAATTGCCGATCCTTACCGCATGAGCATATTGGAGGAGATATTGGAAAAAGGTGCTATCCGTTGCTGCGATGTGGTGACTCTCACCGGACTCTCGCAACCAACCTGTTCGCATCATATCAGGTTGCTGGCAGAAAGTGAATTGATAGAATGCCGAAAAGAAGGAAGAAATAATTATTTCACTTTGAATAGAGATCGCTTCAAACGCTTAAGCGGGTTTATCACGAAGTTTGCCTGACGTACTAAAAAATTATGCTCCAACTGGTTTTTTTTCCGTTAAGATAAGTCCAATTCGGACCTTCTCTCAGTAATCTTTTGGCTTCATCTTCACAGCTTTTACACGTAGAAGAAATTACTTTTATTTTTTCAGGCCTTCCTTTAGCGTTCACTTTAAATTGCAATACCACTGCACCGAACTGAGGTACGAGCAATTCGTTCTGAGGTTGTTTCTTATTTCGGCTGATATATTGCTGAAAGGAAGCCCAACCCTCTGCAGGTATGCTTTGATCCCTTTCGAGGTCGCCGGCATTAATATTTGTTGATGCTGCAGATTTGGATTTCTTTGTTACTTTTCTGGAATCGGCACTTGTAACCACCACTTCACTTAGCTGCTGTTGATCTTGCTCCAAAACGATGGTTTCCTTTCTTTCTTTATTGCTGAGGTTTTTCGATTCATACCCCGTTGCAGAAACAAGAAAATCAGCACTATCTTTCACGGGTATACGAAAATTACCGGAAGCATCGGTTTGAGCAAAGTTGTTTTGATTGGAAATGATCGCTCCTGGAATGGCTTGTCCACGACGGTCGGTAACTTTACCGGTAATCACCAACTGTTTATCGTTTTGATTGGTAATTTGATCTTTTTCATATGGACGAACAGCAATAGGGGCTTCCATCTTTTCAGTTTCCTTTTGCTCACTTACCACTTCGGTTTGAGCATTGGAAGGAATATCATCTAAAGGCATTCCGGCATTCGTGTTCGTTATGTTCTTTGAAGGCTGCTGTGTTGGATTTAGGGTTTTATTATATTCAGGATTGGGTTCATTAATGGCCAGATCAGCAGAATCCGTTAAGGAAGACCCATCGGGAATTGATCTTATTAAGGGCAAATCCTTCATTTCTATTGCCAATACCTCTTTAGATTCAGATTGGTTTTTTTTCAGCAGGAAATATCCCGGAATGGCCAATACCAATAAGATAGCTGCAATACGGAAAAGCATGTTTGATTTTTTCCGTTTGATGGGAACTACTGGCTTTAGCTTACTTTCCTGTTTTTGAGGGATTTGATTCCTTAACTGTTCAAGCGATTTGACAGCATCCGGATCATGGCGATATCCATCTAAGGCATCAGAAAGAAAAGGATCATCTAATGCAGCCAGCTCCAGTTGATGCATCTCCTGTACAGTCATTTGCCCTGAATGGTACCTTAGCGCATCTGCTGCAGTAAATTCTCCATATTTTTTTCCTTCTTTCAATGCGTTAATTTTTCAATAGATTTATTTTCCATGCAAATCTTAAGGTTGCGACGCCCATTTTGTATAAAACTTCTTATTTTACCGGCATCCAAACCTGTTGAATCTGCGATGTTTTTATAACATTTTCCTTCCAGATAAAACATGCGGATACTATTTTTTTGATGATCAGTCAATTGCTCCATGCAATGCTGTAGCAAATTAAACTGGTGTTCTGTTTGGTTATCATAGTCGAGATGCAGCAATTCGCCGGATTGCATAAGATCAATTTCTGCATGAACCGGAATCGTTTTTCTTTTCCGGAGGATCATCAGGCAATGGTTCTTCGATAATTGATAGAGCCATGCTTTAAAATGTTGAATCTCATACTTTTTTACCTTTACCGTAAGTTCCTAAAAGATATTCAACACCGCATCTCTGGCATCCTCACTGTTTTCAAGATATTTTAAACAAACCCCATAGATAAGGTCCATATACCTTTGATAAAGTGTGGCTAATACATTCAAATCACCTCTTTCGGAGTATGTTTTCAGCAATAATTCATCTGAAGCATCAATGTCGGTATTTCT
>JAPLEF010000105.1 GCA_026391525.1 Sphingobacteriales bacterium | reverse complement strand
TATCGCTTTATTGAATCACTAAATTGATCTGTTGATTGAGAAGATGATGCTGACCAAAGGGTAAGAAAAAAGAAAATACTAATGATACTTTTCATATTTGAAAGGGTTTTTTGCTTTTTGCACAATGCCACGTTATGCGAACTTTATTTATAAAATAATACTATCATTATTCGCCGCAGGAATATCTTGTAATAGCATCTAATTCAATAAAGCCGCATAGCCCTTTTCAGATCTGCAATATCAAAGCAAATGCCCCCAGTCAAAATGGGTTGATCACTTTAGCAACTCTTTTTGTGTAGGTAATCACCACGGTAAAAAAAATACACAACACGATATCTGATCTGTATCTTTTAGTTTGACAGGTCTAATTATTTTCGATTCCCATCCGTATCCAACTCCACAATCTCATACCCGAATTTTTGTAAACCGGGCAAAATCTTTTCTTTATCGCCCACCAGTAAAATATTCATCTTGTCGGTTTGCAGCCACTTCTTCGCTAAGGCATCTATTTCCGTTTTGTTCATGCGCTCCAGCATCTTATTTTGCGTTTCTGTGAAGTTTGCCGGTAATTGGTATTCCAGAATACGGCCAATAAATCCTGCTTTCTGACTTCCCGTTTCATAGGATAAGGCGTCACGCTGACCCAAGGCGCTTTTCATGAATACTATTTCATCTTCCTTTATGCCATTGGCCGCATAATTGTTGATCTCTTTCATCACTTCCGTCAAAGCACTATCGGTTGCATCCGCCCTGATCCCCGAACTGAAGGTATATTCCACTCCATATTTATCACCACTGAAATTGGCCCTGGCACCATAGGTCCAACCCTTATCTTCACGAAGGTTCAAATTGACCCTGCTGTTGAAATTGGCTCCCAATACATAGTTCATAAGGTCGGCCCGGTAATATTCGCCTATCAGGTTGTAGGGCATGTCAACAATTTTACCAATCCGGAATTCCGTTTGCGCCGCTTTAGGTACGTCTACGATATAAAGGGTTGTTTTACTGATCACAGGTTTGGCTCCAGGTGCAGGGATAATGAGTTGTTTGTTCGGCAGCTTATCTAAAAAGCCAAGCTTCGAAACTATTTCTGCCTCCTTCACATCACCCACTATTACCACTTTTGTTTGACGGCTCGTCATGTTCTGGTCGTAGTAATTCTGAACATCGGCAAGCTTCAGGTTTTTTATCGTGTATGCGGTACCGTTTTCACTCATACCGAGGATGTTGTTCTCCCCATAATTCAGCTTGCGGTAAACACTCGATGCGATGCTGGCAGGCTGCGATTTTGATTGCTTGAAACTCTCAATGGATTGTTTTTGCAAACGGCTGAAAGCATCTTCGGTAAATCTTGGATTAAAAATCCGTTCTTCAAGCAGCTTCAAGGTACGATCAAGGTTCTTCTTCAGGCATTGTGCGCTGAAAGTGATGCCATCTCGCCTGCTGCTCACATTGATACTGCTGCCCAACTTCTGCAATTCCACAGCCATCTGCTCTGCCGTATAATTTTTGGTATCTTCATTCATCATGCCTGCCGTAAAATCTGCCAAACCGATCTTACTCGTATCATTACCTTGTAAAAGGTGTCCGCCAGGAATACTGATAGAGATATTTACTACCGGTAATTCAGTAGTAGGGGCTCCAATCATGCTGATGCCATTGGGCAATTCTTTTTTCCAGAAAGCAGGCACTTTCACCACAGGGTTCGGTCCGGTACCCGGCATCACACTGCGATTGAAATCGTCTTTCCCTTTCGTATATGCTAAACCGTTATATCCATAATCCGGACGAACATAACTTGTAGAGTCGATTTTGTAATTATCAGGCTGGGCAACTCCTGTAGTATTGCTTTTGGTGAGCACGCTTACCGTTACGCAATATTTATCTTTGATATAGGTTTGATATACCCTCAGCACATCCGCCTTCGTAACTGAACGGTACATGCTGAGCATCTTCGCAGTTTGATTGGGATTGCCGGTGAATGTTTGGAAAGCAGCCAGTTGCGATACTTTTCCGGAAACACTTTGCAATCCATTGATGTATTGTGCTTCTATTCCTCCTTTGAATTTCTCGATATCGGCATCGGTAACCCCTCTTTTTTCGAATTCCATCAATGCAGTAGTAAACATGCTGTCCATTGCAGCAAGCGTTTTACCCGGCAATGGCACGAACTGGAAACTCATTTCGCCTGCCAACTCACTCAGCCTGCTGTTGGCACTGGCTTGTAACGCTTTCTGGCTTTTTACAAACGATTGATAAAGTACAGAATTCTTCCCCTGGCCTAACACCTGTGCCAAACAAGCCAATGCGCCCATATCCGGATGATAATTCGGCACCGTTGGAAATGTTTTCATCATCATCGGTACCTTGGCATAGTTGTCGATGTAGGAAACATATCGGTTTGAAGTAAGCTCTACCGCAGGCAAAATGGTTTTAGTTACTTCGGGCCCCTTGGGGATACTGCCAAAATATTTCTCCACCCATCTGATCACTTCAGCAGGTTTTAAATCGCCGCCAATGGTGAGTGTGGCATTGTTGGGACCATACCAGCGTAAAAAAAAGTTTTTTAAATCCTGTACATCCACACGGTTCAGGTCTTCCACATAACCGATGGTTAGCCAACTGTAAGGGTGACCGTAAGGATAAAGATTTTTACTGCCAAATTCATTCACCAAACCATAAGGCCGGTTATCATAGTTTTGTCCGCGTTCATTCTTTACCGTACTGCGCTGGATTTCAAATTTTTTCTGTGTTACTGCATCCAGGAAATATCCCATACGGTCTGCTTCCAGCCAAAGCATTTTTTCCAATTGATTGGCAGGAACGGTTTCATAATAATTGGTACGGTCCAGATTGGTACTGCCATTTAAAGTACCTCCTGCAGCAGTGATGATTTTGAAATGCTGCTCATCAGCAACATTGTCGCTACCCTGAAATTGCATATGTTCAAAAAAATGCGCAAACCCGCTTTTCCCGATTTCCTCTCTGGCACTACCCACATGATAAGTTACATCTACATGAACAATCGGATCGCTATGGTCTTCATGAAGCACTACTGTAAGTCCGTTAGACAATACATATTTTTCATAAGGAATATTTACATCGCCATTTTTGGTGGCGACTTTCTCTACCAGTTTGGCCTGACTAAACACCTGGACACCGGAAAAAAGGGCAACCGCCCCAACGAATATTGTTTTTATCATTTTCAAGATTTGTCTGCAATTTAAGTATAAATAGCTGTTTAGATACCGTTAGTCATTTCTTCAGGTTTCACTTCAGATTGTTTGGTACTTTTGAAACAAAGCAAAATAAGATGAGAACCAACCATGAAATCGATTATCAGATCTACGGTGAAGAATTACAGTTTGTAGAGATTGAATTAGATCCTCAGGAAACCGCTATTGCCGAAAGCGGAAGTTTTCTGATGATGGATAACGGCATCGAAATGGCAACCATTTTTGGAGATGGAAGTTCGCAACAGGGCGGGGGTTTGCTGGGTAAACTGATGAAGGCCGGCAAACGATTGTTGATTGGCGAAAGCTTATTCATGACCGCTTTTACTAATGCAGGGCAGGGAAAGAAGAAGGTAAGTTTTGCTGCACCCTATTCAGGGAAAATCATACCGATCGATTTAACACGTTATCAGGGAAAGATCATTGCACAAAAGGATTCTTTTCTTTGTGCGGCCAAGGGAGTTAGTGTAGGCATCGAATTCCAACGCAGGTTGGGTACCGGAATTTTTGGGGGTGAAGGTTTTATCATGGAAAAACTGGAAGGCGATGGCTTGTGTTTTATGCACGCCGGTGGTTATGTGATGGAAAAAGAACTCCGGCAAGGTGAAATACTAAAGGTAGATACGGGTTGTGTAGTGGCTTATACTTCGGGAATAGACTTTGACATAGAATTCATCAAAGGAATCCGGAATTGGATGTTTGGTGGCGAAGGCCTCTACTTTGCAAAGTTAACCGGCCCCGGAAAAGTTTGGATCCAATCTTTACCTATTAGCACACTTGCCAGCAGGATTTATCAGTATGCTCCTCAAAATGGAGGCCGAAAAGAAGAAGGTAGCATCCTGGGTGGTTTGGGAAATCTTTTAGACGGAAGGGAATGATCTTGCCTACCTATTATTACAGGCTGAAATTTCCTATTCTTAAACCTGAGCATACAAGGCTATTGGCAATTAAGCCCTTGCCATTACCTTTGCGGTATGGAGCAATTATTGGCGCAGGTAGCACAGCATAAACTTGAAATTTTAGCAGCTGTTGTAACAACTAAAGATGAGCTGGAAGTATTCCGGGTAAAATACCTCGGCACAAAAGGCCTGGTGAAAACCATCATGGCTGAAATGCGAAATGTAGCGCCGGAACAAAAAAAAGAGGCAGGTGCCTTGTTGAATGCCTTTAAAGAGTTTACCGAAAGCCGTTTTCAGCAGTTGCTTGATGGGTTAGGGTTGCAAGAGCAATCCGGTACTGCTGATACCGACCTTAGCTTACCGGGCTACAAACAAGCCATCGGTTCTCGCCATCCCGTCAGCATCGTTCATAATAAAATTGTAGGCATCTTTCAGCGTTTAGGCTTTACCGTTGCTGAGGGACCTGAAATAGAAGACGACTGGCATAATTTTACCGCGCTCAACCTTCCCCAAAATCATCCTGCCCGCGATATGCAGGATACTTTCTATATCAGCCATGCAGAAGAAGGGGAAAAAGACTGGTTACTCCGAACCCATACCAGCTCGGTTCAAATCAGGGAGATGGAGAAAGGGATTCTGCCCTTAAGGATTATTTGTCCGGGCAGGGTTTACCGCAATGAAACCATCAGTGCCCGTGCGCATTGTTTTTTCAATCAGGTGGAAGGTCTTTATATTGCGGAAGAAGTTTCTTTCGCCGATCTCAAACAAACGCTTTACTTTTTTGTTCAGGAGATGTTTGGAGATAAGGTAAAAATCAGGTTCCGGCCTTCCTATTTTCCATTCACAGAACCGAGTGCCGAAATGGACATCAGTTGCCTTATTTGTGGCGGTTCGGGTTGTAATGTTTGTAAAAAAACAGGTTGGGTAGAAATCCTGGGATGTGGAATGGTGCATCCTGCCGTACTTGAAAATTGTAAGATAGACAGTAATAAATATACAGGATTTGCATTTGGAATGGGTATCGAACGCATTACCATGCTTAGCTACCAGGTTAAAGATCTGCGCTTATTCAGTGAGAATGACCTGCGATTTTTACAGCAGTTTTCTGCAGCAACTTAGGGGTAACGGTTTTCAATTGCTGCATAAATTGAAAAAGAAAGAAAATTCATGAAAAAAACAGTTGCAGTAATTGGTGCCGGTACAATGGGTTCCGGAATAGCTTTATGCGCAGCGCAGCATGGCTTCAAAGTTATATTACTGGAAAGCAATCAAGCGGTACTTGATAAAGCCATAGAAAATATCAGGCTCAACCTCAGCCAGCTGGTAGGAAAAGGAAAAATCACCGGCGAGCAGCAAACAGAGATTCTGCTTAACCTCACTATAACCACAGCTACCAACGACTGCAGGGCAGATTTGCTCATCGAGGCTATTATCGAAAAGATGGATGCCAAAGTAAATCTGTTTAAGGAACTTGCTGCAATCAATAACCCGGAAAGTATTTTCGCTTCCAATACTTCATCCTTATCTATCAATGAGCTGCAGGAGCATCTACCCAATCCTGAAAGAGTTGCCGGACTACATTTTTTTAATCCTGCGCAATTGATGAAACTGGTAGAGGTTGTTCAAGGCGAACAAACTCATGCAGCAGTAGTGGATTCTCTGTTGGAGTTTTGTCGTCATCTGGGTAAAACACCAGTAATTTGCAAGGATTCGCCGGGCTTCATCGTTAACCGTGTAGCCCGTCATTATTACCTTGAAGCCATGAAACTGGTAGAGCTGAAAATCGCCAGTTTTGAAAATGTAGATGAAATTATGGAGGCTTCAGGATTCAGGATGGGGCCGTTCAAACTGATGGACCTTATCGGGATGGATATCAATCTGGCTGTTTCCACTTCTTTATACGATGCATTTCATCAAACCCCAAGGTTCAAACCTTCACCCCTTCAGATTGCAAAAGTAAAAGCCGGTGAGTTAGGGCGAAAATCCGGGAAAGGATTTTATGAATACAACGTTCAGTAATTTAATCCACTCCATGCAACCACTTCCCTCAACAGATACAACAGCAATGAACCCGCAACGGAAAGGAGCGATCCTGATCACCGGTGCATCCGGATTGCTGGGGCAGGAAGTACTTTGCCAACTATCGGCATTAAAACGTCCAATCTTAGCACTCTATAACAGGAGTCCCGTAGATACTAACGGAAATGATTACCTGAAATCGATGCAGGTAGACCTGTTGGATGTGGTTGCACTGGAAGATTGCATGCAGGGTGTTGAAGAAGTTTATCATTGTGCAGGGCTCGTAAGCTTTTCATCCAGAACAAAAAAAAGGCTCTACCAGGTAAATGTGGAAGGAACCGCAAATCTGGTGAATGCCGCTTTGCTATGTGGCGTGAAGAAAATCGTGCATGTTAGCTCGGTAGCCGCTTTAGGCAGGCTTCGCGAACATGTGCCTATCAATGAAATGATGCAATGGACTGAAGAGACCAGCAATAGTGTTTATGGACACAGCAAATACCTGAGCGAAATGGAGGTTTGGAGAGGTATGGGCGAGGGCCTGAAAGTGGTGGTGGTGAATCCATCGATCATTCTTGGTGCAGGAAACTGGGATGAAGGATCTACAGGAATTTTCAAATCCGCATATGAATCTTTTCCCTGGTATGCTGAAGGAACAACGGGTTTCGTGGATGTGCGTGATGTGGCTTCAGCCATGATTCAGCTCATGCATTCGGATATCAGTAATGAAAGGTTTATCATCAGTGCAGAAAACCAGCCTTATCGTACCGTTTTCAATCTGATTGCTACAGCTTTCGGAAAAAAGCCACCTCATAAAAAAGTCACTCCATTCATCGCAGCAATCATCTGGCGATTAGAGCAACTGAAAAGCTGGTTTACCGGAACTGAGCCACTTCTCACCAAAGAAACCGCAGCCACTGCTTTAGCTCATGTGCAGTACGACAATACAAAACTGAAAAGATTCCTTCCGCACTTCCAATATCATCCTATCGCAGATACCATCTCGCATACTTGCATGGCATTGCAACAAAAACTTAACAAACACTGATGTATTTTCGTGCTCATGAAGCACCTCTTCAAGTACTATTCCACATTATCGATCTTTTTGATCTCCCTATTTTCAAATCATTTGCATGCTCAAACGGCAAGCATGACAGTGATTGGGAAGGTTTGGGATTCTGAAACCAAAGCTCCGCTAACCAACGCTTCTGTATTTGCAGAGCATACTACGCTGGGAACTGTAACCGACAAGGAAGGTAATTTTTCACTTGTTTTGCCGGAAGGCGGATACGATCTTATAGTTACCTACACCGGTTATGCTGCTGCCAACCGGAGGGTTACCGTTGCCGATCACAGCAACCTCGTTTTTGAAATGAAATTACAGGATAAGGTGATGCAGGAAGTTGCCGTTGTGGCAACCGGTGAAGTAAAAGATGGTTGGGAAAAATACGGCAGTTTTTTCCTCGAGCAATTCATAGGTAAAACCACCAACAGCAATAATTGTTCTATCCTAAATAAGGATGTAGTGCATTTTTACTTCTCGAAAAGAAAGAACAGGCTAAAAGTAATGGCTACCGAGCCCTTGTTGATTGAGAATAAGGCGCTGGGTTATCAATTGAAATACAGCCTCGACTCATTCACCCACGAGTACAACAGTCAGGTGAGTATTTATACCGGATATCCCTTTTTTGAAGAGATGAAACCTGAATCAGACGGCCAGGCTCAACAATGGAAAGAGGCACGTGAGCGGGCCTACAAAGGATCCACCTTGCATTTCATGCGAAGCTTCTATCAACGGAATTTGCAGCAGGAAGGCTTTGAAATACAATTTGTAGTAACTATCAATGGGAAAGATTCTGCACTGAAATTGAAAAATTATTATGATGCGGTAAATTTTCAATTGGATGATAGCTCTAAAACACTCCGCATATTACCCAATCAGAAATCACTTGGTGTAATTTATAATCCGGAAAAACCCGCTGATGGTTATTTGAAAGAGAATGAGGAAGAACCCTCAGCATTTCAGTTTTCTACCTTGCAATTTCAGGCCGGGCAGCCGGTACATATTGAATCGAATGGTTATTATTATGAGCAGAATGATTTAACCATTAACGGTTATTGGACATGGGATAAAGTAGCTGATGCACTGCCCTATGATTTTATGCCATCGCCTTAATCAGTTGTGTTTTTTTGTCCCATCACTTTAGCCCATAATTCAGGGATGCGTTTCACCCATACAAGTTCTTTTTGTTTGGTTCTTGCATCTTGTGCCGGAGAACCGAAATAAACCTGTCCCGCTTCCAGATTGCCAGGTATGCCGCTTTGTGCAAGTACAACGGCATTTTCTCCGATTGTAAGCGTTTTACTTACACCAACCTGTCCCCATAAAATCACCCCATCATTAATATTCACTACGCCGGCAACACCTACTTGTGCGGCAATCAATACATTTTTACCAATCACCGTATCATGTCCGATATGGATGAGGTTATCGAGTTTACTTCCTTTGCCGATTATGGTGTCGTGGCTCACACCTCTGTCGATGGTGCATGAGGCGCCGATCTCCACTTCATCTTCAATGATTACCCTTCCGCAATCCGGCATTTTTTTATACCAAACTTCCCTGTCTTTTTTCCCATTATAATAAAAGGAATTGCTTCCGATTACAGTGCCGGCCTGTATCACTACATGGTCTCCAATGATACAATGATCTAGAATGGTTACCTGGGGATGGATGATGCAATGCTTTCCGATCTTTACATGGTGGCCAATAAAAACAGTTGGATAGATGGTTGTGCCTTCACCGATTTGTGCAGAACTGCTGATAAGTTCTGTTGCAGGTTCAAATGGTCTGAAGTGATTTACAATTTTACAATACGCTTCAAACGGCTGGTTTACTACCAGCAAAGCTTTACCATCGGGTACTTCCATTGCTTTATTGATGATGATGAAACTGGCTTCGCTGTTGATGCATTTACTGTAATATTTGGGATGATCTACAAATACAAGGTCGCCAATACCTACTTTGTGTATCTCATTGATGCCGGTTGCCATTCCGGAACGGTGACCGATAATTTGGGCATCAATAAATTCAGCGATCCATTCAATTGAAACAGGAGATGGAAATTGCATAAGCCAATTTTTTACAAAGGTAATGTGCTTTCCTTTGCAAATCACAGATGTGCTGATATGTGCTATAATTCAATAACGGTGGTGCTTTCACCTGGATGAACTTTAGATTTTACCGTATGATGTTTTTACTTATGCATTGTTTTGTAAGTTCTAATTTGCTTCTTTTTTAAAGAGACGTGAGTAAAAAAATATCACTTTTGGAATGATAAAAAGCATCACATCAAACACATCATGATGATCCTTATCCACAGGCTAAAAAAAAATGTTGATAAAATAGTTGTAAATATTTTTCCAGTTAGCAAAAATAAATTTTAATATTGTGCAAGGATTTTTGATCCTGGTACTTACTAACCCATCCATATACTAAAGTCCGGTAATTTTTTACCGGGCTTTTTTTAATTTCATTTTTTTGAACAAGCAGTTATCTCTCATCTTTTTGGCATGACAATAAGCAATACCTTGCATGAAATTGAAACATCATGATTAAATCGATGACAGGTTTTGGAAGGGCGGAACAAACTTTTGCAGATAAAACTTTTGTGGTGGAAGTGAAAGCGCTCAATGGAAAACAATTCGAACTTCAGTTAAAACTTCCTCCGTTGCTTCGTCCATATGAATTTGAAATCCGCAACAGCTTGCAGGAACAACTTATCCGTGGCACCATTGATTGTTATGTGAACATCAAGCAGAACGGCACTTCAAAGCCTGTTGTAATCAATACCGATCTAATCAGGGCTTATTATCAGCAATTGAATCAGCTGGCTGGCGAACTGAATATCGATACCAATGCCGTACTCAGTTCCTTACTTCGTTTGCCCGAAGTGGTTAGTCCGAGTACCGAAGTACTCAATGAAAACGACTTCATCCAGTTCAACACCGTGCTGATGGAAGCCATTGCCGGCCTCAACCAACACCGCGAAGAAGAAGGTGCTTCTATCGAGAAAGACCTGCTCAGCAGAATTTCTAATATCCGTGATCAGGAAGAAGCGATACTCAAACTGGAACCCAACCGCATGATCCGTATCAAAGAGGAGATCCAGCAATTATTAGTAAAGCATGTTGGTCAGGAAAATATTGATCATAACAGGATGGAACAGGAATTGATTTATTACATGGAGAAAATTGATATCCATGAAGAACAGATCCGTCTGCGGCAGCATTGCAGTTATTTTACGGATATCATACATTCCACCGATGCGGGTAAAGGGAAGAAATTATCTTTCGTATTGCAGGAAATCGGAAGGGAGATCAACACTACCGGAAGTAAAGCCTACGACGCAGCCATACAGCAATGTGTGGTTCAAATGAAAGATGAACTCGAAAAAGCGAAGGAACAGGTACTTAATGTACTTTAATAGTGGTTGCCAATTTATCAATTCCATTAATTTTGAAGCATGACCTTCTATTTCTATAATCATCCAAAAAAGCTCATAGCTTTATTCATCCTTCTGGGAAGTTTGATGGGGTGTAAACAATTGGATGTTTTTGAACAAAGCCAGGCCTTCAGGAATAATGATTGGAAAAGCAACAACCCTGCAAAAGGCCAGTTTCTCATCAGCGATACTTCTGCTGCTTATCAGATGTTCATCATCATACGGCATACAGATGCTTACCGATATAATAATATATGGCTAAACGTGGGGTTACAGTCACCGGGCGATACCATGTATAAACAAAAAGTAAACCTGCAACTGGGCGAGGATGCCTCTGGATGGGAAGGAACCGGGATGAATGATATCTGGGAGGTTCGGAAAAACCTGTTCAACAAACCCAGGCGCTTTGTAAAACCCGGCATTTACAACTTTGAATTACAGCAGATCATGCGCGACGACCCCCTTCAGCAAGTGATGAGTGCAGGCCTTAGGGTGGAAAAGGCGGTTCATTGATAAAATTATACCTACCAATGTGATTTATATAATATGCCAATATTTTATAAATCTTATCCCGAATGCTTTCGGGAGTAAATGCCGATGGTATCAAACAAATAGTACAATGAGGCGATAGCCGATATTGGACTATATTGTTTGTCTAATCGGTATTATTTTAACAATCGGATAAGCAGAAAATAGCAGATTATTCGTTTAACATAAAACAAATCTTTATTTTCATCGTTTTAAGCACTCATTTTATCTGGTTAACTTATCTTTACGCAGTTTTTTTATCTCAAACTAAATTTATTTGAAAGTGAAGAGTAAAATTATTTTCTTTTTGGTGGGTTTGATAAGTTGGTTCAGCCCCAAAGCGCAAAACGGTTATGAGCATCAGGGAGAATTTGGCGTTACTGTTGGTGCCGCCCATTATTTTGGCGATCTTAATACCCGTGCAGGCCTTAACCGGCCCAAACCGGCTGTTGGGATATTTTTCAGGAAGCAATTCGGAAATTATGTTGGCTTGCGTATCGCTGGCCGTTATGCCCAGGTAGGGTATAGTGATGTTTACAGTAAGAATGATTATCAGCGTACCCGTAACCTGAGCTTCAATTCTAACCTGTTTGAACTGGCTGTTCAGGGGGATTTTAATTTCTTTAAATATATACCCAATGACCCCGATCATAGCTTTACCCCTTATGTAACTTTAGGGTTGGGCTTATTCACTTATGATCCCTATGCTTATTACAATGGCGAGAAAGTTTTTCTTCGGCCTTTAGGTACTGAAGGGCAAACCGGTGGTTTTGAGGGCCGAAAAGAATACAATACCATGGCTGTTTGCATTCCTTTCGGTGTAGGGATTAAATACAGCATCAATGAGAAAATGAACCTCAGTATTGAAGTTTGTCAACGTTTTACTACCACTGATTACCTCGATGACGTTAGTACCACATTTGCTCCTAAGAACCCTTATTTCCCTGATGGACCAAATGGACCTTCTCTGGCTTATCTCATGCAAGACCGTTCTTATGAGATTAACCCCACTAACATGCTCAGCAGCGTACCAGGCCGCCAAAGAGGATGGAGCAAACAACGCGATCAGTATGTGATTGCTGAAATAGGTATTTCTTTCAATATCGGTACTTATAAATGCCCAACTACTGATTAAATTGATTTTTCCCTATTTAAGCCGTTGATATTTACAACGGTTTTTTTATGTTTACTGCCCATGAAATCTGCATTTACTTTGTTTAACAAATTGCTGCAGTAAAGAATTCCCATTTTACCTGACGTTACCCTAATTTTTGTTACTTTTGCAGCCCGAATAAACAAGGGTTCCTATCAGATGAGTGTCAGGCAACAAATCAACACGCAAAGGCTTCCCCGTCATATTGCCATCATTATGGATGGTAACGGGCGCTGGGCTAAAGAGAAAGGTGAAGACCGCCTTTTTGGCCATTTGCATGGTGTAGAAAGTGTTCGTGATATTGTAGAAGGTGCAGCAGAACTCGGTATCGGCAATCTCACGCTTTATGCTTTCAGTACAGAAAATTGGGAAAGGCCGGAGTATGAAGTTACAGGACTGATGGAACTTTTGGTTGATACCATAAGGAATGAGATTCCAACCCTGAATAAAAACAATATCAGGCTTCATGTGATCGGCGATACCAGCATGTTGCCTGAAGATGCACAACAGCAATTACAGGAAGCACTGGCAGAAACAGCATCTAATACCGGGCTGAACCTCATCATGGCGCTCAGTTACAGCAGCCGATGGGAAATGGTGAAAGCCGTGCAGCAGATTGCAGCGGAAGTTAAAGCAGGACGATTATCGCCTGATGCTATTACGCATGAAATTCTACATGCACATCTTGCCACACACAACTTCCCTGATCCTGAACTTATGATCAGAACAAGCGGTGAATTCCGTATCAGTAATTTCCTGTTATATCAACTGGCTTATGCTGAACTTTATTTCACAGATACCCGATGGCCCGATTTCAGGAAAGAAAACCTCTATGAAGCTATCATTGATTATCAGCAAAGGGAAAGGCGATTCGGCAAAACCGGCGATCAGTTGAAAACCACCTCAGAGGAAAATTCATAACATAGGTTCTAAAAAATAATAACCTGGTCAACCAATATCAAAACCAATGGCTACAACAGTTACGAAACGTGCAAGCCTTTCATTTAACAAATAGTTTTAATTAATGGGCTTAATTTGCCGCTCGTAAAATACCACTTGATGCTAAGGATTTACCAGAAATCTGTAATTACTGCTTTGCTTTTCCTCATCACCCAGCAATTGATTGCACAAATAAATGATACGGTTCCCCTTTCTGTAAATCCGGCGATGCTTGAAATTTTTAACTCAAAATATCCTAAAACTTATACTATTGCCGGAATCACTGTAGTGGGTTCCAAAGCTTTCGATCAAAACCTGATCATCTCTATTTCTGGAATTGCGGTAGGCGATAAAGTACAATTGCCGGGGTCGGATGCTTTTGGAAAAGCCATCACCAAACTTTGGAAACAAAGCCTCGTAGCCAATGTTGAAATTATCATTACCAAACTGGAAGAATCGAATATCTATTTAGAATTTGATATTAAGGAACGGCCACGTTTGCTTGATTATACTTTCATCGGCATAAAAAAGGGAGAAAAAGACGATCTGGATCCTAAAATCGGATTGGCAAAAGACCGTGTACTTACCGAAAACATGAAGCTTACTGCCGTTGAAATCATACGCAAGTTTTTTTATGAAAAAGGCTACCGAAATGTAACCATTGGTATGCTCGAAGAACCGATTACCGGAATCGCTAATGCGGTTAAACTCACTTTCACCGTCAATAAAGGCAATAAAGTAAAAATCAATTCCATCAATTTTTCCGGCAACGAAACCATCGAAGATTCCAAGCTAAAGCGACAACTCAAAGGAACAAAGGAAATGACCCGTGTAACCCTTTTTCCTGAAACTCCGGTTAGGCCATATGGAGATACCAGTAAAACCAAAACCTTTAAGAAATACCTCAACGATGCGGCATTCCTTTCACCTACCATGACGAGGGAATATCTCGACCCTTATGTAAGGATTAAACTTTTTTCAGGCTCTAAATTCAATGAAACGAAGTTCGCAGAAGATAAAGAACATGTGCTGGAATATTATAATGCTCAGGGTTATCGCGATGCTGTAGTAGTGACGGATACTCAAATGGTCAATTCGAAGGGCAACCTCGATATCGATATGAAAGTAAGCGAGGGACGTAAGTATTATTTCGGTAATATCAGTTGGAAAGGAAATACCAAATATTCTGATTCGCTGCTCAGCCTTTTGCTCGGCATCAGGAAAGGGGATGTTTATAACCTGGAATTGCTCAACAAACGCCTGGGTAAACAATTGAGCATGGAAGGCGGCGATATCAGCAGCCTCTATCAGGATGATGGTTATCTGTTCTTCAGGCTCGACCCTGTGGAAACCGCTGTTTATAATGATACGATCGATTTCGAAATCCGCATGGCAGAAGGCCCTCAGGCCACTTACGGTAAGATAACGGTTACAGGTAACGATAAAACGAAAGATTATGTGATCATGCGGGAACTGCGCACCATACCCGGACAAAAATTCAGCCGTTCTGATATCATCCGCACGCAGCGTGAACTTTCGCAACTGGGTTATTTCAACCCCGAAACGATCAATCCTAATGTGGTACCCAATTCCGATAACGGTACAGTTGATATCAACTGGGAAGTAGAAGAAAAATCTTCTGATCAGCTGGAATTATCAGCAGGTTTTGGTGGCGGTATCGGTTTAACGGGAACACTTGGGGTTACCTTCAATAATTTCTCTTTAAAAAATATCACCAGTAAATCTACCTGGGATCCTTTGCCTTCAGGCGATGGGCAGCGCCTCAGTTTGAGGGTGCAATCGAATGGAAGGGCTTTCCGTTCTTATAACTTTTCATTCACTGAGCCCTGGCTTGGTGGTAAGAAAAGGAATTCCTTCTCTGTAAGTTATTTCAATACCAAATATGCAAATGCAACCGATCAGTTCGGAAACTTTTGCAGATCGTGCGGCGATACCTCCAATGTAAAAACCATTGGTTTATCTTTTTCTCTTGGTAAGCAGCTCAAATGGCCGGATGATTACTTCAATCTGGTTTATTCTCTCAGTTTTCAGCAATACCAGCTCACCAACTATCCCAATATCTTCGCCGGACTTTCCAATGGCAATTCAACCAATATCAGTTTGAAGATTACGCTTGGAAGATATTCGGCAGGGATCAGTCCTATTTTCCCAACTTATGGCTCAAACTTTACGATGAGCGGACAGTTTACCCTTCCTTATTCATTGATGGGCTTAACTTCATCCACAGAAAATTTGTATAAATTTCCTGAGTTTCACAAATGGCGTTTTACCGGCGATTGGTATATACCTATCGGCAATGCGAGGGGACCGGATAAGAACAAGCAATTCGTGTTGAGAGCCGCTGCGAAATATGGATTTATCGGTCGTTATAACCCTAAGCTTGAAGTATCGCCTTTCGAACGCTTTCAGGTGGGAGATGCCGGTTTGAGCAATACACAGGCATTATTGGGGTATGATATCATTGCCCACAGAGGATATCCGGTTTATAGTTTTTCAAACCCCAAGATCAATCCCGAAGGCATAACCCCTTCTGAATACTTCACCATTTTTAATAAATACATATTGGAATTGAGGTATCCATTCAGTACAAGTGCGAACAGCACTATTTTCGGATTGGCATTTTTTGAAGCAGCAAACGGCTGGTACGATTTCAAATCCTACAATCCTTTTGAATTGCGCCGCTCGGTAGGGGTAGGTATGCGATTCTTCCTTCCGATGTTCGGCTTGCTTGGGTTTGATTATGGTATCGGGTTAGACCGTGTAAACCTCAATAGCGGTGTGAAAGGTGCAGCTAAATTCACCTTCATGTTGGGCCAGGAACCTGAATAATTTCAAATAACAACAACTATCTTCATAGTAAAAAATAACATCAAATGAAAAAAGCATTATCAGCCATTTGTTTCCTGCTGCTGTTTTTATCAGCTGCAAATGCACAGCGTTATGCTGTGATTGATTCAAAATTTATTCTTGATAAACTTCCGGAATACAAGGATGCCCAGAAACGACTCGACCAATTCAGCGAACTCTGGCAACAGGAACTCGACCAGCGCCAGGCTGCTATGGACAAAATGGTAAAAGATTTTGAAGCAGAACAAGTGATGCTGCCTGATAACCTGAAAAAGAAAAGGGAAGATGAAATTTTCAACAAGGAAAAAGAACTTCGTGATTTACAACGCAAAAGATATGGTTTTGAAGGAGATCTGTTCAAAAAGCGCCAGGAATTGATCAAGCCCATACAGGACAGGGTGTATAACGCTGTTCAAAAACTGGCCATTGAGAAACAATATGATTTTATCCTCGATAAAAGTGAAGGAATAACTGTTATCTTTGCCGACCCAAAATTAGACAAGAGCGAAGAAATCCTTAAAAGTTTGGGGGTTAAATAAATGGTAAACCATCAGCAGCATGCAACGAAGCTGAGTTTAATTCTTACTATATTATCATAACATAAACATTAAAAACACAATGAAAAAACTTATCGTAGCAGCTGTGATGGCCTTTGGTGTTCTCTCTGCAACTGCACAAAACAAAATCGGATATATCAATACCGATGAACTAATCGGGGTTATGCCTGAAGCAGAAAAAGCAGATGCTGAACTTAAAGAATACCAGGGTTCTTTACAACAGCAGGGTCAGGATTTGATGAAAGAATTGAATGATAAAGACAGCCTTTTTGTAAGAGATTCGGCCAAACTTTCTCCAAGTATGAAGGAAATTAAAAAGAATGAATTGGTTGCTTTATATCAACGCGTACAAAATTGGAACCAGCAGGCTCAGGAAATGTACCAGGCAGAAGCACAAAAGAAGATTGCCCCATTGCGCAACAAAGCACTGGAAGCTATCCGTGCTGTAGCAAAGGAAAGCGGATATAGCTATATCTTAGATGTGAGTGCAGTGATTGTTGGCCCTCCGGGTGATGATGTGCTGGCTTTGGTTAAAAAGAAACTCGGTATCAAAGAAACACCTGCTGCTACGATACCTAAAAAAGGATAAAACTTCCACAACAATAAATAACAGATTGCCATCCCGTAAATAGGATGGCTTTCTTATTTTTGAGCAATGACAACAGCACCAATTGGGGTATTTGATAGTGGTTACGGCGGATTGACCGTATTGAAGGAAATCACAAGAACCCTTCCGGAGTATGATTATCTCTACCTGGGGGATAATGCACGTGCCCCTTATGGAACAAGAGATTATGATACGGTGTATAAATATACCCTGGAAGCCGTTAAATGGTTTTTCAATCAGGGATGCGAGCTGGTGATTTTGGCCTGTAATACAGCTTCTGCTAAAGCGCTTCGAACCATTCAGCAAAATGATTTACCAGCACTGGGGGCCGATAAAAGAGTGCTAGGTGTAATCCGGCCAACTGCTGAAGTAATTGGTCAGTTTACCAAAACCGGACATATCGGTATTCTTGGCACGCCTGGCACTATTCAATCGAATTCCTATCAAATTGAAATTCGCAAGTTCTTTCCTCATCTGATAATCATCCAGGAAGCTTGTCCGATGTGGGTACCACTGGTTGAAAATCTTGAACAAGATGGCGAGGGGGCAGATTATTTCGTAAAAAAGCACCTCGATCATATATATCAATCTGGACCTAAAACAGATTGTTTATTGCTGGCATGCACGCATTATCCCTTATTACTCAATAAAATCAATCGCTATATTCATGAGGGCACCCGTGTTATTACACAGGGAAATATTGTTGCGGAAAGTTTAGCTGAATACCTGAAGCGGCACCCTGAAATGGCCCAAAAACTAAGTAAAAACGGGAAGCGGGAATTTTATACAACAGGTGATGTGGCTCATTTTGATACCCGGGCAAGTTTATTTTATGGCGAAAATGTAGCAGCTTTTCCCCTTCAGTGGACTTGAGGAGCATCATTTTTTCTACTTTCATTTCATCAATTGTTTCAAAACCCCTACCTTTGCCGTCCTTTCACAAGAAGCCGGGATGGTGCCTGGCTGAACGGAACCATATTAACAACATTTGTAAAAGGAAAAAAACCAAACAATGCCAGGTAAAAAAAGAACCTATCAGCCACACACCCGTCGCAGGAAATCTGTACATGGATTCCGTAGGCGCATGCAGGATGCCAATGGCCGTAAAGTGCTTGCCAGCAGAAGAGCAAAAGGCCGTCATAAACTTACTGTTTCTGACGAACATGGTTCAAAAAAATAAACCGATACTTCCGGAAACAACTCCGGTTAAATGTATACCATCAGCCTTTGCAAACGCAAAGGCTGTTTTTTTGGTTAACTGTATGCCGGTTTTGTACCTTCAAATTCAGAATTGATTACATTGAATGCACCCGTAAGATATTTTTTCCGCAAACCGGATAAGCTGAAAAGTAGAAAGCAGATAGAAGCGCTTTTTGAAAAAGGAGAACGCTATACGGTATTCCCATTAAAAGTTTGGTGGCTGCATGAAAATGAAAAATCCATCCTGCAAGCGGGTGTAGGAGTAAGTAGCCGCTATTTCAAAAAAGCTGTAGACCGCAACCGCATCAAGCGTTTGATGAGGGAAGCATACCGGCTACAAAAAGAGGAGTTGGCCGGCTTACTTATTGAAAAAAAAGGTAAACTTTCTGTTTTCATGTTATTCACAGGCAAGCAATTGCCTGATTATGAAACCGTATACGAAACAACCGGAACCGTTATTAAAAAGCTCATCCATGCCGTTAAACAAAAAGCTGAATAACCTATTCAGTTTGCCTTTTATCGGGTTAATCCGGTTCTACCAACTGGCGATATCTCCCTGGCTGGCACCACGATGTCGTTTTACGCCTACATGCTCACAGTATGGTATAGATGCACTTAGGAAACACGGTCCGGTGAAAGGCACTTGGCTCATGCTCAAACGAATTGCCAAATGCCATCCCTGGGGCAGCCATGGTCATGATCCGGTGCCTTAGGGTTTATGGTTGGAAGTTGATTGATTTTACCTCTTTTATTTTCAAAATGATGGTTGGCTCCTTTGTTTAGCCATTTCAATTTTCATCACTTGTTCCTTAATTTTTCAAAGAACGTTTTCATCAATTGGCTGCAGGGTTCTTCAAGTATGCCTCCTGAAATGATTGTTTTGGGATGGAAAGGATTGTTGGCTCCTGCCACTTTACGGTAACTGTTCTTTTCATCCGAAGCCCCGAAAACAATCCTGCCAATCTTGCTCCAGTAAAGGGCTCCGCTACACATCAGGCAGGGTTCTAAGGTTACATATAAGGTAGCATCGGGGAGGTATTTGCTGCCTAAATATTGAAATGCAGTGGTTATAGCCATTATTTCTGCATGAGCGGTAGCATCATTTAATAGTTCTACCTGATTGTGGGCACGGGCGATAATCCTTTCTTTCATTACAACCACAGCCCCTACAGGCACTTCGTCGGCTTCAAAAGCTTTTTGTGCTTCCTGAAGTGCTAACGTCATATATTCTTCGTCACTCATCATTACTTTGGTAACTTTAAACAAAATTAAGGGAATGATCACGGTAGAATCACTTCATGAAATGCGAACTTATTTCGACAGTGGCGCAACAGTAAGTTATGCTTACCGGGCAGAGCAGTTAAAGTTGTTGCAATCAGCAATCATCAGGTATGAACAACGGATTTATGCGGCATTACAATCAGACCTCAATAAATCTCCCGAAGAATGCTGGGTTACTGAGAATGGATTTGTGCTTTCTGAAATTAAATATGCCCTTTCCAAACTGCGGGCATGGATGAGCCCTGAAAAAGTATCCACTAACCTGCTTAACCTACCCTCTAAAAGTTATATACAGAAAGAACCGATGGGAGTGGTATTGATCATAGCACCATGGAATTATCCGCTTCAATTGCTGCTTACACCATTGGTAGGTGCGCTGGCCGCAGGGAATACGGTTGTACTAAAGGCATCGGAAATTGCACCCGCAACAGCAGCATTACTGCATGAATTAATTACCAACACTTTCAAACCACAACAGGTAATTTCAGTTTTGGGTAATGGCGCAGAAGTGATTCCGGCCATGATGAATCAATTTACTTTTGATCATGTATTTTTTACCGGCAGTACACGAGTAGGACAGCTTATTTATGAAATGGCAGCAAAGCGATTGGTACCGGTAACCCTTGAGCTGGGCGGAAAAAGCCCCTGTGTAGTGGAAGATGATGCAAATGTAAAAGTTACGGCAAGGCGTATTGCCAGTACGAAGTTTTCGAATGCCGGGCAAATGTGTGTTGCTCCCGATTACTTATTGGTACATGAATCTATAAAAGAAGAGTTTTTACAAACCCTTATGGAAACCCTTACCAAATTTTATGGTAAGGATGTACTCCCTGGCGGTCAATTTGGAAAGATCATTGATGTAAATCATTTCAACCGCCTGTTGGGTTATTTGAAGCAGGGCGAGATTTTATATGGCGGTAATTATGATCCTGCATCCTTAACCATTACGCCTACAATTCTTGGAAATGTGGGGCTTGATTCACCGGTGATGCAGGAAGAAATTTTTGGTCCCATTTTACCCGTCGTAACTTACCGTCAACCAGAGGAAGCCATCTCAGTTATGTCAATGCATAAGAATCCACTAGCCTTTTATGTGTTTACATCCAGTCGCGAAAAAGAAAAATTCTGGCTTCAAAAAGTACCTTGTGGTGGAGCCTGTATCAATAATTCGAGCTGGCACCTCACCAACCATCATTTGCCATTTGGGGGGAGAGGTACGAGTGGTACCGGAAAATATCATGGCCGCTTTAGTTTCGATTGCTTCAGCCATAGCAAGGCAGTACTCAAATCACCAACATGGTTCGACCCTGATGTGAAATATCCGCCACTGAAAGGACGATTAGGTTTGTTGAAGAAATTGATCGGCTAATCAAATCTTTTTATCTGAAAATAAATCCGGGGCCTCCATTCTGTAACTGTTCCAAACAATAACTGTGGTTAATTGTTTCTTAACTGATGACTATACGACAACAATTGCTTCAAACCTTTTACCCTGCATTGATGAAACTGAGCGGGTTTGCCCAAAAAAAGCATACTGCCAGCCATGCTGTAATACCGATAGTTTCTATTTATGATTTGGAAGTGATTGCGATTAACGGGGAGCCATTCGATCTTCACCAGGCAGCGGGCAAAAAACTGATGATTGTGAATACCGCTTCCGATTGCGGATATACCAAACAGTTAGGTGCATTGGAATCGCTTTGGCAAAAGCATTCAAAACAATTGCTCATTCTTGGTTTTCCTTCGAATGATTTCAGGGAACAGGAAACCGGCTCTGATCAGGAGATAGCAGCTTTTTGCCAGAAAAATTATGGTGTCAGTTTTCCGATGATGAAAAAAGCGGGTGTAGTGATCAATCCAAACCAGCAACCGGTATATCATTGGCTAACAGATCCTGCTCAAAATGGGTGGAATAAAACCCCACCCGCATGGAATTTCAATAAATTTATTGTTGATGAAAAAGGCTGGCTCACACATGTTTTCGGGGCCTCTGCAGATCCTTTGGGCAAAGAAATTGCCAAGGCGCTTCAACTGCCTTTATAACGGGCATTTTTCGTGATAGTTGATCAGTTCGATAGCGCTCCTTTCAAATTCGTAATCTTTATAATTTTCACTTACTTCATCCAATACTGCATTTATAGCAGAAGGTTCATTGAGCGTTACCAAACGGTACCGGTACTCTTTGATGCCGGGTAAGCCTTTAAGATAATTGGTGTAATGCCGGCGCATTTCATGGATACCAACAACAGGCCCTTTCCAGTCGAGCGATTTTTCAAGATGTTTTTTGCATACCCTGATCCTTTCCTCAAGGGTAGGAGCCGGGAGTATTTCCCCATTATGGAGAAAAGCTTTGATTTCCCGGAATATCCATGGATAACCGATTGCCGCGCGGCCGATCATGATGCCATCAACGCCGTAACGGTTTTTATAGTCAAGTGCTTTTTGCGGACTGTCGATATCTCCATTTCCAAAAATAGGAATTTGGATACGGGGATTGTTTTTCACTTTTCCGATGAGTGTCCAATCGGCTTCTCCCTTATACAACTGACTTCTTGTTCTGCCATGGATGGATAAAGCCTGTACGCCGATATCCTGCATACGTTCCGCCACTTCTTCTATATTCTTCGTTTGTTCATCCCAACCCAGCCTGGTTTTTACCGTAACCGGAAGTTTCGTGCTTTTGATAACGGCTTCGGTTAAACGCACCATGAGTTGTATATCCTTCAATACCCCTGCACCGGCACCTTTGCTTACCACTTTTTTTACGGGGCAACCGAAATTGATGTCCAGTAAATCGGGGTTTACGGTTTCGCATATACGCGCACTCATGGCCATGGCTTCCTCATCACCCCCGAAAATCTGGATCCCGAAGGGGCGTTCCTCTTCACTGAAATCTAATTTCTGTCTGCTTTTGATGGCATCCCTGATCAGGCCTTCACTACTGATAAATTCACTGTACATGAGGTCTGCCCCATTATCTTTACAAACTGCCCTAAATGGGGGATCGCTTACATCCTCCATGGGAGCAAGTAGCAGCGGAAATTCAGGTAATGAAACAGGGCCTATTTTGGGCATGGCATTCTTTGTATATTGCGGGGGCAAATTTACAACATATCTTGCCGGTATGCAATATAAAAGTATCAAAGGTTTCAATGGTGCGAGCCAGTTCGGCATCCTGCTTGTATTTACAGGATTAGGAATGGTACTCACCGGATTGGTGCAATTGGCCATCGGAAGCATGATGGTACCTCAGGGCACCCCATTCAGTAAAATGAATGAAGCTATCATCAATGCGATGAAAAATCCTGCAAATGTGAACCTTACCAGATGGATGCAGGTGCTGGGTACCTGTTGTATGATGTTCATTCCTGCATTCCTGTTCAGTTTGATTTGTAATGGAAAGAAAATGTTCTGGTTGGGGTTTAATAAAAATCTCTCACTTTATCAGGTGTTACTGGGTTTCCTGATCATTTTTACCAGCAATATCCTGGCGGGTCCTTTTGAAGACCTGGTGAAAAGTATCACGGCTCATTTTCCTTCATTCGATCAACTGGCCCATAATATGGAAGCCCGATACAATGAACAGGTCACCATCATAAGCAACCTCAAAAACTGGCCTGAATTTTTGCTCGCCATCTTTATCATGGCTTTTTTTCCTGCATTATTTGAAGAAATGTTTTTCAGAGGGGCGCTTCAAAATCTTTTGGTAAGATGGTGGAAGATGCCCATTCTTGCCATCTTCGTAACTGCCTTGCTTTTTAGTTTGATTCATGCTTCCGTTTATCTTTTCCTCAGCAGGTTGCTGCTCGGTTTTGTACTCGGCTATTTATTTTATGAAACAAAAAATTTATGGGTCAACACCATTGCCCATTTCCTCAATAACCTCCTGGCCCTGGCACAACTTTTTGCCATGAGCAGGAAACATCAACCTGTTGATCCCTCTGCCATTGATCCTAAAGTGGAATGGTGGCTGGCGCTGATTGCCTTGTTCAGTCTGATTTTCCTGTTCAAATTGCTTCACCGGTATTCTGTGCGCAATCGGATGAAAATCTACACTAAGGAGCAAAGGTTGTATGCAGATGCCCAAATTTTTTCTTCAATAAGCTGATTGAAACCTAATGGCTATCCATATTCAAACCCTAAAAACAAGAGCGCTTACTGCAGTTATTTTTGTTGTAGTGATGTTGGGGGGATTGCTTTTTCATGCTTATGCTTTCATAACGCTTTTTATTTTGATCGCTGTAGGATGTAGTATTGAGTTCTTCCGTTTATTAAGATTGATTCCACCCGGGAAAATTTGGCCCAGGTTATTAGTTGTTGTACCATATATTTTGCTTCCTGTTTTTTTAATGATCGATTTGGGCTTTTATCCCGAAAGGGGATTTGTTTTTGTTAGCCACAATGCGATTTCATCTTCATACAATCCGCTGATGCCCTGCGCCGTAATTTTTTCCATATGGATCAATGATACGATGGCGTATCTCGTAGGTTCGGTAATCGGAAAAACACCATTCTCTTCCATCTCCCCGAAAAAAACATGGGAAGGCACTATTGGTGGTGCATTGCTTAGTGTACTATTGATAGGTTTTGTGGGTTCCTTGCTTACTATTTCATCAGTACTATCAGCTTATCATTGGTTCTTAGTCGCCCTGATTTG
Organism: Sphingobacteriales bacterium; assembly: GCA_026391525.1. Lineage (GTDB taxonomy): Bacteria > Bacteroidota > Bacteroidia > Chitinophagales > Chitinophagaceae > Ferruginibacter. The sequence continues at coordinate 47,678 of JAPLEF010000105.1, read as the reverse complement.
TTCGGTTATGGGTACTTTAGGTGATCTGTTTGAAAGCAAACTCAAGCGGATGGCTAATGTTAAGGATAGCGGACAAATCATGCCTGGACATGGCGGATTTCTGGATCGTTTCGACTCTTTGCTCATAGCTACTCCTTTTGTTTGGCTCTATGTCAAATTATTCTGCTGAGCTTACGCATTAATGGTACTGCGTTTGTACCTTTACCACTCAATTTTCAAGCATGACCATACATCGTGAAGGATATCAAACCATTGCCCTGGTCACCCTTGTTTTAGGAGCTTTGAACCTGATTGTGTTTTGGGTTTTAGGGGGCTCTCAAATTTGGATTTGTTCGTTGCTCTTCATCATTTCATTGGTATTCTTATTGTTCATCATCTCTTTTTTCAGGATTCCGTCACGTAAACTCACTATAACTTCAAACAGTATCATAGCTCCGGCCGATGGAAAAGTGGTGGTAATTGAAGAAACCAATGACGAAGAGTATTTTCATGATAAAAGATTACAGGTTTCTATTTTCATGAGCCCTGCAAATGTGCATGTAAACCGGAATCCTTTCAGTGGCGAAGTGGTATACAATCAATATCATAAAGGAAAATACCTGGTGGCCTGGAACCCAAAATCTTCAACTGAAAATGAGCGGCATTCAGTGGTGATCCGCAACAATGGCCGGGATGTGCTGGTTAAGCAAATTGCCGGAGCAGTTGCTAAACGTATCGTTAATTATCTAAAGGTTGGTCAACAAGTTAAACAGGGTGAGGAATTGGGATTCATCAAATTTGGCAGCAGGGTCGATTTACTGTTGCCTCCCGGAACCCAGCTTAATGTAAAGCTTAATGAAACAGTACAGGGAGGAGTAACTGTTATCGCCAACTGGTAAATTTTTTAGGATTTTTTTTAACAGGTGAAAATAAATACTGTTACCCATTTGAATTAACTTTACCATAAATCAATAAAAATATTATCATGAAAAAATTATTGTTATTTACCACAGCAGGTTTGCTTTTTGCAGGAATAGCGATGGCAGATACCGGAAAGGGTAAGAAGAAAAAGGGATCAAAAGGAAAATCTTGTTGTACAAAATCTGGAAAGTCTTGCTCAAAAGATAAAGACAAGTCCGTAAAGATGTAATTCATTTCCAAAAAATCTGCCTCCCGATTGGGAGGTTTTTTTATACCAATGTGATTTATATAATATGCCAATATTTTATAAATCTTATTCCCCGAATGCTTTCGGGAGTATATGCCGATGGTATCAAACAAATAGTACAATGAGGCGATAGCCGATATTGGACTATATTGTTTGTCCAATCGGTATAAATGCCGATGGTATCAAACAAATAGTACAATGAGGCGATAGCCGACATTGGACTATATTGTTTGTCCAATCGGTATTAGAATATGTTTTCCAGTTGATTAAGATGTGTTACGGTAAACGTAGGGTTGAGTTCAGTTATGGCTTGGGTGTGATTCACAAAAATGTTATCCATGCCAGCGTTCATAGCACCCTGGATATCGGCTTCAAGATTATCACCTATCATGATCGATTCATCTAGTTTCGCGCCAGACTTTTGTAAAGCGTAGGTAAAAATCTGGGGTTCGGGCTTCATGCTGTTGCTTGCTTCGGAAGTGATTACTTCAGTGAAATATTTGTCGATTCCGCTATTGCGGATTTTTTTCCATTGCGTCTGTTCAAAACCGTTAGTAATGAGGTGCAGTACATACGATTTAACCTGCAGGTAAGTAAGTATTTCCATAGTATGGGGGAATACAGCCGTTTTAGTAGGGAGCACTTCCATGAATGAAGCACTCAGAGATCGGGCCAGTTTTTCGTCGCCAATTTTGTATTCCAGCAAGGTGCGCCACATCCTTTTCCACTTCAGCTCTTCAGCGGTAATAAAGCCTTTCTGAAAACGGTTCCACAATATCTTGTTATGATGAAGGTAATGATTGTAAAAATCTTCAAAATCAGTGGTTACCCGTTCTTTCAGGTTGAAAGAAAGAAAAAGATCGTTCAGTGCGCTTTTGGCATTGCTATCAAAATCCCATAGGGTATGATCGAGATCAAAGAAAATATGCCTGTAGGTTCTGGCAGGCATTGGTAATTTTTGCATCAACGGGAGTTATCTTTACAAAGATGCTAAGTTAGCCATTAAATGATTTTAACCATTATTATATGAATGTGATCGTTACAGGTGCGAGTAAAGGAATCGGCAGGGCGATAGCGCTGGCTTTTGCAGTTGAAGGATGCCGACTGATTTTATGTGCAAGAAATCTGGATAAGCTGGAAGGTTTTGCGGATGAAATTAAACAACAATTTCCTCAAACTTCAGTTGAAACCTTTGCAGCAGATCTTTCGGAAAAAAGCCAGGTAACCAATTTTGGAAATTTTTGCCTAGGGTTTGGTAGCCCGGATATCGTTGTTAACAATGCCGGAATCTATCTGCCGGGGAGTTGCATTAATGAAGAAGAGGGATTTATGGAGCGCATGATGGCACTCAATTTTTACAGTGCCTACCATCTTACCCGTTCACTTGTACCTTACATGATCAAAGCATCTAAAGGACATATTTTTAATATTTGTTCAGTTGCTTCACTGAAAGCTTATCCGGGTGGTGCTGGTTACAGCATCAGTAAATTTGCACTTGATGGATTGAGCCAGAATCTCAGGCATGAACTGATGCCCCATGGAATAAAGGTTACTGCTGTTTTTCCGGGTGCTGTTTTTACCGATTCCTGGGGAGATTTTGATAACAGCCAATTACGCATCATGGAAGCAGCTGATATTGCGAAAATGATTTTAGCCGCTTCAAAATTATCTGCTCAGGCAGTAGTTGAGGAGATAATTATACGTCCTCAATTGGGGGATCTTCCCTAGGATCAACTGTTTTTTTATGATTGATAAACAATGCCGCTCATCCTACTTTAATTTTGCCTTTTGTAAGGTTACACCATGAAGCCATTTTCTATTATTTTTTTGTGGGTTCTACTGGGGAATATTTTGCTGTTAACTGCTCATGCGCAAGTGAGGTTCTCCGCAATGGCTGCTCCCGGCAATCTTGCTGCCGATGAATTTCTGCAATACAAGATGATCATTGAAAATGCAACGGATGTTAAAAACCTTGTAGCGCCATCATTCAGGCAGTTTGCTGTGATGGGTGGGCCTTCCACAATGAACGGCGAAACGGATGTAAATGGCCGCACAACACAATATATCATCATTGGGTTTATTTTGAAACCACTAAAGAAAGGTAAGTTTACCATCGGATCTGCTTCCGTTGAGTTAAATGGCAAAACCTACCGCACCGAACCAATCGTAATAACAGTGCGGGAAGCAGGTTCTCCGGCAAATCTGAATCCCTCTAATCCTGATGCTTCTAATTTCAAAGAGCATGTGCTCCGCAAGGGAGAATCTATCAAGGAGAAAATCAATAATAATATGTTCCTGAAGCTGGAAACTAATCGTACCACCTGTTATGAAGGCGAATCAATTGTTGCAAGTTATAAATTATTCACCAGGATGATGAGTGATGGCAGCCTTACTAAAAGTCCCGGTTTTAATGGGTTCTCTGTAATTGATATGAAAACAGATGAAGGTAATGAACCAAGAACTGCAACAGTGAATGGGAAAAATTACAATGTTTATGTTATTCGGAAAACACAATTGTATCCTTTACAATCAGGCACAATAAATATTGAACCGGCTGAATTAGAAAATCGTCAGCAATTGATTAGGGAAGCATATCTCGAAAAATCCGGATTGACTCCTGATGATTTATCAGAACAGGTATTGATGACTTTACCGGCAGATGCTGTCATTAATTATACGGCTACATTGATCAGTCAGCCAATGTTGATTACGGTGAAGCCATTGCCTGAAAAAGGGAAACCGGCAGGGTTTAATGGTGCTGTTGGAGATTTTACTATAAGGATTTCATCCAATGAAATGACTTTCCCTCTAGATGAAAGTGGCATGCTCCAGGTAACCATTTCGGGCAAAGGCAATTTGCATCTGGTTACTTTTCCCGTAACCAATTGGCCTGCTGTGTTTGATGACTATGAACCTGCCATTACAGATAGCATTGATCAGCAAAAAGCGCCGTTGAGTGGCATGAAAAAAATGGCAATCCGCTTTTCAGCTACCCGAACAGGAACTTTTATCCTTCCTCCCTTGCAGTTCAGTTTCTTTGATCCTTGGAAGGAACGATATGTAACCGTTGAAACAGACAGTATAAGAATTACTATAACGCCACCGGCTAAACGCAGTAGAGGGGATAAAACAATAAGGGCCGAAAACAAAAGTACCGATGGCATCAATGTGATATTCAACCACAGGCGATTGTTGGTTGCTGCTCTTGCTTTCTTATTGGCAATTATTTTATTTTTTTGGTGGCGTAAAGATAAATCAAAAGAAAAGCAACTTGCTGTTACAACTACAACTACTGAAATGCCGGAGATAGTTAAGCCGCCATATGACCCCCTGAATGCATTTCCCGAAAGTTCAAAGTGCCTCAAGGACACAAACTGCGACCGTTTTTACCAATTGATACAAACCGAATACAGGCAATTGCTAGCACATCATTTTAAAATGGTTAATTCGGGATTGACAAGAACGGATATCCTCATAGGTTTGAATGCTTCTTCAATTCCTGTAGAGCTGCAATCAGCCATTAGGGATTTACTGGATGAAATAGAACAACAATTATACAGTCCGATAGGTGATGATATCCAAAAAGAAAATCTATTTAATCGCGCTGAAGAGTTGGCCGTAAAAATTCAGGATCATTTTAGCTGATGGTAAATTTATAACCTACTCCTCTTACAGAATGGAAGTATTCAGGATTACGGCTGTCTTCTTCAAAATATTTTCTGAAGTTGAGTATGAAGTTATCGATGGTGCGTGTTGTTGGATAAACATTATAGCCCCAAACTGCCTGTAAAATCCTTTCGCGTGTAACCACTTCATTTTTATTTTCTATAAGCAACTTCAACAACATAGCTTCCTTTTTTGTCAATGCGATTTGTTCGCCCTTCTTATTCTGGCAAATGAGGGCTTTAAAGTCGATACTGTTTCGGCCAAATTGAAAATAATCTGTAGCCGGCGACTTTTCAGAAAGTAATATATTCTTGCGGATGAGTTTTTCAACACGAAGCAGCAGTTCTTCCAGATTGAAAGGTTTTGTGAGGTAATCATCTGCACCCTTCTTTAAACCCAGTACCCTGTCGGCACTGCTGTTTTTTGCACTGAGGATGAGTATGGGCATGCTATTGTGCTGCAGGCGGATGGCTTCACAAACAGAAATGCCGTCTAGTTCGGGCAACATGATATCTAGAATCAGCAGATCGAAATGCTCTTTACGTACTTTTTGCAAGGCATCTGCACCATCATAACTACCGGTTACTTCATAGCCTTCCAGTTCGAGGTTTATCTTCAGTGCTTCCTGCAGGTTCTCCTCATCTTCAACAAGCAGGATGGAAAATTTCTTTTTCATAAATGACTTTCTTCATCAGCCGGTAACGATATAGAGAAAATGGTACCGGTAGGCTGATTGTCTGTAATATTTATTTTTCCCTTATGGGCCAGTACGATCTTATTAACCAGATAAAGGCCTAATCCTGTGCCTTTGGCGCTTTTGGTTGCTTCATTACCGAGCCGGTAGAATTTCTGAAATACTTTTTTCTTTTCCCCGGCTTCAATACCATTGCCCAGATCGGCCACAGCAAGCACTATTTCCGATTCAGTATGTTTAACCGTTATAGTGAGAATGCTTTCTTTCGGGGCATATTTGATGGCGTTTTCTACCAGGTTATTCAGTGCAATTTGTAAAAGCAGATGGTCGCCTTCGGTGATACAACCCTTTCCTGCAAAAGTGGTTATTTTTTTTTCGGGATACCTGCTTCCGAATTCCATCACACTGGATTGTACCAGCTCTGCCATATCAATCGGTTCGAAAGTAATCCGGTATCCGCCTGCTTCCATTTGGGAAGAAAGGAGCATGTTGTTACATAAGGCATTCATACGGTTAGCTTCTTGTAGGGTATTTTGGAGCAATTTTTTTGTTTGCTGTTCTTCCAGCTTTCTCTTTTGTAAGGTTTCGAGATTGAGTTTGGTAACTGCAATAGGTGTTTTCAATTCGTGGGTAAGTGCCATCATCAGGTGCTGTTGCTGCCGGGTGATCTTCAATTCTTTGTTCACCGCACGATAAACAAAAATGGCTCCGGCACCTATCAACAGGAAAAAGATACTGCCCTCGCCAATGAATTGTGTAGTCTTGCGTTGATATTCACTTTGGATTCGTTGGTAACCGACGATGTAATCTGATGCGTTTTTATCAAGGCTCTGTAATTTATAAGTTGTCATCTGGCGGTTCTGCCTGCTCAACGCAATATACCACCAAACAAGTGCAGCAATGATATAGGCCAGTAAAAACCAGTAAAGGAGAAAGATACTTTTTATTTGTTTCGACTTTTTCTGCATGGCTGTTGCTTCAGCTTCCTTACCATGAAGGACTAGTTTCGTTTATCAAGGCCCCAGCTCAATTTACTGCGGAGGGTTTGTAAAAAATTATTTTCATTCATCCTGATGAGGTTCAAATCGAAACTTTCTTTCCGTACTGCCAACTGAATTTCTTTGGTTACGATTTCCCTTCTGCTGTCCAGTGTACATAGGAAACCATCGGTGCGGCCTTCTACCTCAAACGAAACAATGGTATGGTCTGGTACAACAATCGGCCTGATATTTAGGTTATGTGGAGCCACCGGTGTAATTACAAAGCTTGCACTTTCTGGAAATACTACCGGTCCGTTACAACTGAGTGAATACCCGGTAGAACCTGTTGGAGTAGCCACAATCAAACCATCTGCCCAGTAAGTGTTTAGAAATTCACCATTCAGGTAAGTATGTATCTTGATCATCGGCGAACTGTCTTTCTTATGTAATGAAAATTCATTAAGTGCATAAGGGGATTGCCCGAACAAGGGGATATTGGCATCCAGGTGAAGCAATGTTCTTTTGTCTAGCACATATTTTCGGTTGGCAATGGCATCGATGGCAGATTTCATATCTTCCTTGCCGATGTTGGCGAGAAAGCCTAGCCTGCCATAATTGATGCCTAAAACAGGAATGCCGGTATTTTTAACCAGGGTTACGGTATCGAGTAGGGTTCCATCACCTCCGAGGCTGATCATGCAATCTATTCCCGGATCTAATTCTTCTCCGGCATGAAAAGTTGAATATTTCCCCTTGATATCTATGGCTGAGTAGAATTGATTGAAGAAATCCTGAAAGATGACAGGTTCTGCACCATGATTGAGCAATTCTTGTAACAATGGATTGATATCCTGAAATTGGTTATTTTCAATACCCCGGCTATAAATGGCTATTTTCATTGAAGAGGGGAGGATGTTTAAAAACCTCCTTTCACATGTAAAAATAACCCCTTTTCACCTAATTGGTTGAAACTGTATTCCAGCCGGATGGCCGTATCGTAAAGGGCAAGGATATCAATGCCCACCCCGTAGGTATACAGCGCCCGGTTATTCAGGAGGGTGTTGTACTCTTTAGTATTGTTGGCAAAACCGGCATCTCCGAAGGCCTTTCCATAAAAGCTGAAAGGCAGGTAAGGAATTTGACGGATATGGAAGGGCACCGGAATACGAAAACTGAATAATTTTTTAGCGAGCGTATAACGCACCAGCGCTGCTGCATAGCCGTCGATAACATAATATTCCAGTCCGCGAAGGTAAAATTCGTTATAACCCAGTGCCCGTTGATTGATATAGGCCTGGCGGAAAGGTAATTTCAATTTTGCCGCTGCCTCTATACTGCTGAAAAATTGATGTTGGTGAGGAATGAATAACCGGTATGATCCGTCGATAGAAAGCATATTCGTTCCACCTGTAAATCCCAGGCCCCGTTTATTCAGAGCGAAACCATAAATTTTTCCTTTTTGGGGATAGTTTACATTATTGGTATTCGAGTAAAGGAAAGCATAACTGATTTCAGGGATGTGGGCATAAGATTTTGAAGTGTTGAAATACGAAGGGTTGTATTTTGAAGTTACGATACTATCATTTACTTTGGTATAGCTGTATTGGGCTGCAAAGAAATGCCTGACGAAATAGCCTCTCCGGATTCTGTATGATAAGGATATGGCGAAGTTATCACGCACAAAATCATCCCTCTTGAATTCAATCAGTTTATTGTTTTGGCTGGTTTGGATAGGTATTTCCCTGTTTTGAGTATAGGAGGTTGCTATCGAATATCCCTCGGTAAGGGCATTATTGCTTGCCGGGGCAGCATAGCTGAATGATAATGATCGGGCATATCCGCTGAGTAAGGAAACCCTCAACTGGTCGCCTCTTCCGCTAAAATTGTAGTGTGTGAATTTCGCCCCATAAATCACCCGGTTAAAATCTGCATTATATACCTTGAACCATTCATTGAAGTTGCGGTCGGTTAGTTTGAACTGCGGGATGGGAAGGATATACCACCTTTCTTTAACGGTTACCTCTAAACGCAGTTCATAGGCCGATTCCAGGATGGGTTGTATGTCTACTTCAAGGAACAGGTTGCTGTTGTAAACCAGATTTTTCGATAGAGTGACCAATTCCATCAGTTTCCCGGCAATTACGGAGTCGCCTTTTTTTAATAAGATTTCGCGAAGGATGATATAGCTTCTGGTTTTTTTATTGCCTTTAATGGTGATTTCCCTGATCAGCAATTTACTGGAAGAATCTTCTTTAAGCTTTAGCGGCAGCTCATCGCGGAATTCCGGGTATGCCGGCTGAACCTGGGCAATTGTTTTGCCTGTGGCACAAATAAAAAGTAGCAATATGCAAAGCGGTATTATTTTCATTAAACAATGCAGACCAAACAGTTTGTTCGAAGATAGCTTATGGTATGATATTGATGAAGATTAAATATGGAGATAATTCATGAGGTGACGGTAGTTGGTATCCACTTCATTTTCAAACTTTTCTGTACCAAAGGAATACAAAACCCGGTATTCATATCTTTCGAAAGTGGCTATGATCGCTGCCAATTCGCGCTTATTGAGGTGAAGCGTAACTGTTAACATTCCATTACTACCATTAGTGGTGCTGTTGAGGTGTAAAATGGTGCTATCGTTACTTTCAACAATCCGGCTGATTTCAGAAAGTGCAAACTGGTGGTGTTCCATTTCAAGGATGATGATGCCACCTATTTCGTCGGCACCGGCAAAATTTCCAAGGAATTTTAGTAAATCCGTAGTAGTGATGACACCCAGGTAAATGGTTTGATTTTTTACAACGGGTACTATATTCGTATCAAACTGGTTACAGCAATTTACGGCATTAAGAAAATGAACCTGATCCGGTACGGAAGCTGCAATAAAACAATCCTGTACCATTTCAATGGGTACCCTTTCATCTTCAACATCCAATAAATCTTCTTCACTTACCAGCCCCAAATAAGTATTTTCTGAAATAACAGGCAGATGAGTAAGTTTGAAATCATTGATCAACTGGCGTGCCTTGCCTACCGAGTCCTGTAACTGTAACCGGGGAATATTGTGGTTGATAAGGTCAGCGGTCAACATTTTTTGGTGCTTACTTTGAACTTTAGCTGCAGTTAATTACAGTTAAAAGTTAGACAACTAATCAGATTAAACTGTTGCAGCAGCAGATTTTATTTTCGCAAGGAAACCATCAAGGATGCGGTTAAACTCATTGGGTACTTCCATCATAGGGGCATGGCCACATTTATCAATGAAATGCAATTCACTATTAGGGATAAGCCTGTTGAATTCCTTACCAACAAAAGGGGGAGTGATGGTATCATTATTTCCCCATATCAGGCAGGTGGGTTGTTTTATTTCTGTGAGTTCATCTCCGAGATTATTGCGGATTGCGCTTTTAGCTAATGCAATGATTTTGATTACTTTCAAACGGTTATTAGTGATTTCAAAAACCTCATTTACCAATTCTTCTGTTGCCAGCCTGGGATCATAGAACGTGAGGGCTGTTTTATTGCGGATATATTCCTTATCACCACGTTTTGGGTAAGTATCGCCCATACCATTTTCAAAAAGGCCCGAACTTCCGGTGAGAATGAGAGATTGAATCCTTTCCGGATTTTTCAGGATATGAACCAAGGCAACATGCCCACCAAGAGAATTACCCATGAGGTGGATCCGATTATAATTGCGGTGCTCGATAAACCTTTGCAAAAATTTTTGTAAACCTCCAACAGAAGTGTGCAATAAATCAAGGTCAAGCAAAGGAAGTATGGGTACCACCACCTGGTTTGATTTTTTGAAATGCTCGATCAGGTCTTCAAAATTACTGAGGGCGCCAAATAAACCATGTAAGAGCATCAGGGTTTCACCGTTACCTTCTTCTATGAACTTAAATTTTCCGTCTTGTCTGATTTCGTAACTCATGCTGCTGCCACTGTTTAGCTAGAATTTCCCCGCAGGGGTTGTTGTGTATCGGGTTAAAATTACAGCAAAAAAGAGGAAAGAAGCTATTAATGCTGCATTTTATCAGAAACCGCTTCAAAAAAATGTTCGAGTTGCAAAAACAAGCCTTGAAATAACGGCACTATCTTCCCTATGGTATTGATGAAAGCCGGTGCTAAAGGGTAGATAAGCGGAAAAACTGCTGAATGTTCCGATTGTACTTTGGAAACCAAATTCAGTTGTACGGCATAAAACAAAATGATGCTAAATAAGATTCCATAAATCAGCAGGTGAAATAGAATTCCTCCAATTCTGTTCAACCATCCCAGCATCACCCATTCTGCAGTATGTTGCAAGAGTTTTGCAGTCAGGTTCACCAAAATTATTACAATCAGAAATACCGCAAGGAACGACAATACCGGCAACCATCTGGAAAATCCTGTTGCGGTAGAAATATGATTGGCTACCACTGCTGATAATTTCACGGCTGCAAGCATGGCAACAAAGAAACCGGCAAAGGAAAATAAGGAAAGAATCAATCCTTTTCTTAAGCCCTTAAAGATTCCCAGCAGCATCAGCATGAAAAACAACAGGTCAATCATCATATCCCATGGTTAAGCAAAATTTAGGCAGTTCAGGAAGCAAGCATTTCTTTTACCAGTTCACTGATGGTTTTACCATCGGCTTTGCCAGCCAGCTGTTTGGAGGCCACGCCCATCACTTTGCCCATATCAGCAGGCGAAGCCGCACCAGTTTCAGCAATGATTTGTGAAAGCGCAACCCTGATTTCATCGGGGCTTAATTGCTTTGGAAGGAATCTTTCAATCACTTCCATTTCTTCTTTTTCCTTTTGTGCAAGATCTGCCCTTCCTTGTTTTTCAAAGATGTCAAGCGAATCCCTGCGTTGTTTCATCATCTTTTGCAGGAACTTCTGTTCTGTTGCTTCATCAATTTCACCACCGGCACCGGGCTCTGTTTTGGCTTTGATGATTTCAGCTTTGATGGCCCTCAGCGAACGGAGTACTGCTTCATCTTTGGCCTTCATGGCCTCTTTCATTTCCGTCATAATTTTTTGTTCAAGAGACATACTTTCAATTTTTGAAGTGGAAAAAATCAAGTTGCTATTTTTCCTGATCAGTGGTTAACTGGTCAAAAAATTTCTTATGAAAAGATTTGGCAAAAACTTTCATTTCTTCGGTTAAGCTTTCATTATTCGTAGCCCGCTTAAAAGTGTCTGCCATGGTAATTAGCATCTGGTAGAAGAAATCGCCCATCTCATCAACCATCATATCTTTTGTCCAGAGGTCTATACGCATAGCCGATTTATCTGCCCCGTCCCAAAAAGCAAGGCACATCGCTTTTGCCCTTTGCTTCAATTCAGCTTTGCTATCGCTGGCATCCCAATTGATTTGTTCCGGAATTTTATTGGGGTCGAGTAACACATCGATGGTTATGGTAGATTTTTGCATATCGTTATTCAGATTAGGTGCAAATTTATGGAGTTTCGTACGTTATGTTTTCAAAATGGCTTCAGCTAGTTTCAGGGAACTATTTTCCAAACTGTGTTCTTTCATTTTTTCAGCAGCATATTGTAAAAGGGAATTCCTGGCATCTTCATTTTTATACATAAGGATCATGGCCTGAGAAATTCCTTTTTCATCGGGTGCAGTATAATGAACCGCTGCTCCAAAAGATGAGCGGTAATAGGGATGATCGGGTAATACTAAAGTTGTACCTGATTCCAGCATACGGATGATATAGGGGTTAACGCCCAAGTTCGATGGCATTAGCAGTACCGTGTATGCAGCAGCGTATAATATTTTTGAATGAACTTTTTCTTCAGACAAGAGGAGATGGACTTCTGTTTTGTATTTGTAAGTAGGCAACTTCACCGAGATTGCCTTATGCTGTTCTTTACTAACGATAAGCACTAAACGAAAATTAGATTGCTGCCATTTCTTGAAATGAGAAAATGCCTTTAGTTGGGTTATGCAATCCTCAATTGTTCCACACCTTGCCTCGTACAGAAAATATTCCTTTCCTCCGGTAAGTTCATTTTTTAAGGCAACTAAGGAAGCTTCGGTATTTTCAATTAAAGGGAGGCAGAAGCCGCTTGGGATGACCACCAGTTTTGAAGCTGCTAAAGGAAATTTCAGCAACACCTGTTCTTGTACATAATCATTTGGTACCTGAATCAAGATAGACTGACTGATGAATTTAGGAAGGAATCTCTTCAGGTAACGTCCATTCCTGTTATGCAAATCAGGCCAATCCAAACAGATAACCGACCGGGTAGCAGTTCTAAAACTGCAACAGGGACCAGAACTGATGAATAGGCTAGTATTCTTTTTCTCCAGTTGAGCAGTTAATTTGAACTGGTACCAAAAATGGAGCAGCAAATTGTTGGTTGCTGATGGTGAAATAAAAATATTTTGGTAGCCAGATTGCCGGGCATTGTTTGGAATGTTCTGGTGGTTGAAAATAAAATAAGCTTTCAAACCGGGGTTCGAATCTGCAAGGGCTTTACAAAAAAAAATCGCTTGCTTCAACTGTCTTTCTTCATCCATAACAGCACCGGATATTTGAACAGCAACCGTCATGTTGATCAGATGAGCACTTTTACTTTCACGGTTTCTATCCTGGTGTCAGTAACATTGAGGATATCAAATTCCATATTGCCGATAATGATCCGTTCCTTTTGATGCGGGATCGCACCGTTGTTTTCAATGATGTATCCGGAAAGGGTTTCTGCACCATCATCTCCAGGAAAACGTAAATGGTATTTTTCTTTGATGAAGTCTATTTCCAGCCTTCCGCTGAAAAGATATTCATCGCTGGCAATTTGTTTGTCTACAAAAGTTTCAGCAACATCATATTCATCTTCTATTTCTCCGAAAATTTCTTCCAGCAGATCTTCCATAGTCACAATGCCTGCAGTACCTCCAAATTCATCAATCACCCAGGCGATACTTTTTCGCTCTTTGCTGAATTTATTCATCAGATCGGTAGCGCTCATCGTTTCGGGTATTGTGGGAATGGGATGTAGTATTTCCCTGAGAGATGCAGGTTTGCTGAACATGTCGAGGTGATGAACATAGCCCAGGATATTGTCTATGTTCTTCTCAAAAACAACAATCTTGCTTAGTTTGGTTTCAATGAAACGGGCTTTCACTTCCTGTATCGGGAGGTCGATACTCATCCCTTCAATCTCCCTTCTGGGGATGAGGCATTCTCTTATTTTGGTTTCGCTCAGGGATAGGGCGTTTTCAAAAAGGGCTTTATTGATTTCCGAACTGTCTGTTTCCTCATTGTTCTTACTTTGCTGAAGGAAGTGTTCCAGGTCTATTTTGCTGAAAGCTTCTTTCTTGTTGCTGAGTTTTACATTGAAAACATATTTCAGAATCCACTCTGCCATCTGCACGAATAATGCCGCAACTGATGAAAAAAGCCAGTAAAAAAATACCGCCAGTGAAGTAACAATCGGAGAAGTAAGTATGGTATTGTTTCTTGCCCGGAAGAAGGCCTTGCTCATGAATTCGACAAATAGAATGATGATGGTGGAAAGGATCGTTTCTACGAAAAGCCTGATATATTTCACATAATCAGCGGCGGAAGCGGGAAGTTTTCCTTCAAACCATTTCCAAACGGGATACAGAAAATCGCCTATCAGGAGGCCGTAAACCACCAGCAATACATTCAGCGAAAACAGCAATGCACCGATAAAACGGGTGGGCTTATCCGAAAAAGAACCCCAGGTGATACCACTATTGGTGCCCTGTTTCTTTTTGAGTTCAATGGATAATTTATTCGCAGAAACAAATGCTATCTCAATCCCTGAAAGTAATCCGATCAGGATCAGTGCAATTACAATCGATACCAGTGCAATCCATTCCATAAGCTAAAATTAGAAAATAGCAATGATATCCTGAAGTTTCATTTAGCTGGCTAAAAAATCTGCAACCAGCTTACTGGCCTGTGCACATGCCACTTCAAGTTCTGCATTTACAATCACTTCATCAAACTGGTCTTTGAAAGATATTTCATAGGCTGCTTTATTCACCCTTGCCCGAAGCGTATCTTCAGTTTCGGTACCTCTGGCTTGTAACCTGATTTTAAGTTCGTCTACTGATGGGGGTTCAACAAAAATGCTCAGGGTATTTTCGGGATACTGTTGTTGTACATGAATGGCTCCTTTCACATCAATATCAAGAACAGGTACCTTATCAAAGGCCCAAATCCGCTTTAACTCCGATTTCAAAGTGCCATAATATTTTCCTTCATAAACCATCTCCCATTCTGCAAATTCATGCTGTTGTATCTTTTGCTTGAACGTTTCAATATTCATGAAATAATAATCAACCCCTTCATTTTCATTCTCTCTCGATTCTCGGGTTGTTGCCGATACGGAGAAAGCAAGTTTTGGAAAAGTTTTCATCAGATGATGGGTGATGGAAGTTTTCCCGGCACCGGATGGAGCAGTGATGATCAGTATTTTTTGATGCAGTGAAACCATTTGCAAATAAAAAGAAAAAATAGCGAAATTTCGGGCTCTTGAATGAAGTGAGATTTTACATCACCAGTTTTATTCTCAATTGCCTATCAAATTAAGCGGATTTTATTATAATCTTTTTATGGCTGCTCCTAATGCATTCAGCCTGCCGTCGATATTTTCGTATCCCCGATCAATCTGTTCAATATTTTGGATCTTGCTTTTGCCATCTGCGCTTAAAGCGGCAATCAACAATGAAACGCCCGCACGGATATCAGGAGAGCTCATGGTGATACCCCGAAGATTTTTTTCCCGCTCAAGCCCTACAACTACGGCACGATGCGGGTCGCACAATATTACCTGTGCGCCCATTTCAATCAGTTTATCTACAAAAAACAACCGGCTTTCAAACATTTTCTGATGGATGAGCAAACTGCCTTTTGCCTGAATGGCGGTTACTAAAATGATACTCAGTAAATCCGGTGTCAACCCGGGCCAGGGATGATCATAAATGGTGAGTATGCCCCCGTCCATGAATTTTTGTATTTCATAGTCGTCCTGTGCAGGTATATGGATATCATCTCCGATAATATCAAGCACAATACCGAGCTGTCGGAATTTATCGGGGATCACTCCAAGGTCTGCAACGCCTGCATTTCGGATGGTAATAGCGCTTTGGGTCATGGCGGCTAAACCGATAAAGCTCCCTACTTCAATCATATCGGGCAACATCTGGTGTGTGGTACCATTCAGTTTGCTAACCCCATGTATGATGAGCAGGTTACTACCGATTCCTTCGATGCTTGCACCCATCCGAACCAGCATCTTGCTGAGTTGCTGGATATAAGGTTCACAAGCGGCATTGTAAATACTAGTGGTTCCTTCAGCCAATACAGCTGCCATCAGGATGTTAGCCGTTCCTGTTACACTGGGTTCGTCGAGTAAAAGGAATGTGCCTTTTAACTGTGCTGCTTCCAGCGTGAAATAACTTGCATCTTCATGATAGGTATACTTGGCGCCCAGTTTTTCAAATCCGATCAGATGGGTATCCAGCTTTCGCCTGCCTATCTTATCCCCGCCGGGTTTTGGGAGATAGGCTTTCTTGAACCGTGCCAGCAGCGGACCGGCCAGCATAACGGAGCCGCGTAAACGCCCGCTTTTCTGATGGAAGGCGTCGCTTTGCAGATAGGCTACATCCACCTCATCGGCCTTAAAAGTACAGGTATGGGTATCTATCCGGTTTACCTTAACCTGCATATCTTTCAGCAATTCTATCAGCAGGTTTACATCAATAATATCAGGTATGTTTTTGATCAGCACTTCTTCAGCCGTCAGCAAAACCGCACTGATAACCTGTAAGGCCTCGTTCTTAGCACCTTGTGGAGTTATGCTTCCTGATAATTTATGGCCTCCGGTAACTTCAAAAATATTCATGTGATTTCAGTTATATGGAAGTTATATATACTCCTCTTTTACAAACCTAATAAAAAACCCTGATGCCAATCGGTCATCAGGGTTTTAATTTGCAGGTTTAGCCTGTCAATATCTTTTTTTGAAATTACGGTTGTTCGTATTGCGGTTATCCCGGTTATCGCGACCACCATTATTGGGACGGTTACCACCACGATTATCTCCCCGGTTATTATTGCGGTTATCTCTGGCACCAAAATTCTGACGGTAAGGCACACGTGCAGTATTGCCATAATCATCGCGTTCGGGTCGGTTATCGGTGCGGTGTTTTACAAAAGGCTTGTTGTTGAATTCCAGTTCGCCTTTCGTCATGCTGCTCAATTCACCTTGAATGGTATCATCGTGAACCAATTCTTTATGCCAGTTGCTATAAGTAAGCTTCATGTAATAAGCAATGGCATTGGCAAAACCTTGTTTCTTTTCCGGATTCTGTTCTTTAAGGGCTTTGTCTATCACCACTTCAATATTCTTTCCTAAGTGGTTGAATTTCGGATACCGTTTGGGATATCTAAGTATTTCGGGTTTTGCTTTCAGGGTTTCACGGGTAGGAATTGGGTATGGACTTTCCACGTCTAATTCAAAATTGCTGATCAGGAATAAATGATCCCACAGTTTGTGCCTGAAATCTTCTACATTCTTCAAATGCGGATTCAGGAAGCCCATCAGTTCTATCACTGCATAAGCATTATTCTGCCTTTCTTCTTTGTCTTTTACGGTGAGTAAATATTCAATCATCTTTTGAATATGCCTTCCATATTCTTTCATGATGAGATGGTTTCTGGTAGTATTGTATTCCATGTTTTCTACGTCGATCATATACAAAAATAAGGTTTAAAAGATAGAAAACAACAGCACGAGCCATTTGTAAGCCAATGAGGTGCAATTAATCGATTGATTTTTTTTCCAAATTACGCAGAAACAGCCTTTTAGCTAACAGCAAAGCCAATAATGCGCCTAAACTGTCAGCCGCCCAGTCTAGCAAATCAAAACTCCTTCCCGGAACATATAGTTGAATGATTTCGGTAAAAATGCCCCAAACGATAGCGGCCATACATACCCTTATCATCCATTGCCATTTTTCTTTTATAGGGATATCAAACTTGTTTACCGGAATAATGAGCAGCCATGTTTGGATAGCAAACATCCCTGCATGAACCCATTTATCGAAGTGCAGTTTTTCGAGCCAGCCCCACCAGCCTACTGCATCAGGCATATCCTCTTTTGGAAGTGTGATGAGGAATAGTATCACAAAAAACCATGCGATACCTGGGATAAATCTACCGAATTTCTTTAGGGTCATGATGGTAATTTTCAGCCGCGATAGGTGCGCTTAATCAACCAATGCAGCATAGGCAGTTGCATTCATGAGTTTTGCCACATCAGCCACTTCGCCTACTTTCATTTTGATCATCCAACCTTCTCCATAAGGGTCGCTGTTTACCAGTTCGGGATTGGATTCAAGAGCAGGGTTCACTTCCAAAACGGTTCCGGCTACCGGTAAAAAAAGATCACTTACCGTTTTAACAGCCTCAACGGTACCGAAAATCTCTTCCGCAGCAAATGATTTACCTACGCTATTGATATCAATATAAACGATGTCGCCCAGTTCGTGTTGCGCAAAATCGGTTATACCGATTGTAGCGGTATCGCCTTCTAATTTAATCCATTCATGGTCTTTAGTATACTGCAGGTGGGATGGGTAATTCATAATCAGTTTTATTTTTTGTTTGAAGCTGCACGCAATTTAGTTATAAAAATAAGGTATATGTTGTTATTTAATAATTTCCATCTTCATACGAATATCTATGTTAGGGCGGTTATTGCCATCTCTTGATAATTTGGCGATCTTATCTACTACTTCTAATCCGCTTACCACTTCTCCGAAAACGGTATATTCCATATCCAGCATCGGGGTGCCTCCTAGGTTCTGATAAATATTCTTTTGTTCTACGGTGTAAGTAAATCCCTTATTCTGTTCGTACATGGCGATTTCAGTTAAGGGGATTTTCTTTCCCTGAACGATGTAAAACTGGCAGGCACTACTGGCTTTTTCAGGATTGCCATCACGGGCTGCTGCCAGGGCTCCTTTTTTATGAATCAGGCTACGTTTAAATTCAGATGGGATTCGGGCCATTTCTGCACCGCCCATACCGAGCATAGCACCTTGTGTTGCATTTTTGCTCATGGGGTCGCCGCCTTGTATCATGAATTCGGGAATGATGCGGTGAAAGAGTAAACTATCATATAAGCCCTGTTTTACCAGCTTGAGGAAATTGTCGCGGTGTAGTGGGGTGGAATCGTAAAGTTTAACGATGATTATTCCGGAATCGGTGGTAATCTTCACCCTGCGTTGATCAACGGGTTTGCCGGGCTTTGCAGCAACGGTTTTAGTGTTTTTGGCAGGTTTGCTGACTTGTGCTTTTGCAGCAGGAATAGCAAAAGCGCTAAATAAGGACAGCATAGCAAGTAAACGTAAATGGCTCATTGTAGATGTTTTTATTGGCTTTAAATAAAGCCCTGTTGTTGAAAATAAAGCAAGATATGGTCTTTTAAAAAATTTTCCTGTTCAAAAAGATTAAATCCTGGTAATGCCCTCATTTGGGTGAAGTGCGGCCACCCTTCTTCATCATGTCCGTCGAAACTGTAATAGCCACCAGGCAATAAAATGGTACAGATGGCAATATGCATCAGGTCCTGCTTCTGCTCTTTACTGAATTCCTGTGGCCCCTGCCCGAGTTCCTGTACCCCAATCAGCAGCAAAACACCATTCATATCGGGCTTGATATTGAATTGCTCTTTCAGCTTGATGCGTAACTTCAACCAACGCACTTGAAGGTCTTCTTCGGGATGTTGCATGCTGCAAATGTAAGTATTCAGGTTTTCCCGATTATCTTTGCCGCCTTATACCACATAAATAGAATTTGATATGCTTCAGGTACAACTGATCAGGCAGCAGGCCGAATGGGTAAAAGAAAGATTATCGGTACGGAATTTTTCCAAATTGGGTTTGGTTGATCATCTGGTGGAAATGGATGAAGCATTGCGAAAATCTAAGGCTGAAACCGAAAACCTACAGGCAGCTATCAATGCGGCTTCGAAGGAAATCGGGCAATTAATGGCATCAGGGAATCGCGATTTAGCCGAATCAAAAAAACAGGAAGTTGCTTCATGGAAATCAGATTTAGCAGATAAAACAGTTCATCTTGAAGCACAGGAAAACCATTTTAACAGCACATTGCTGCAACTGCCCAATCTACCGCATACATCTGTACCCTTCGGTAAATCGGCAGAGGATAATGAAGTCGTTCGCCAGGGTGGCAATACACCCGATTTATTTCCTGAAGCAAAACCGCATTGGGATTTGATCAAAACCTACCATCTGGTAGACTTTGAAACGGGTGCAAAAATTGCGGGCAGCGGGTTCCCTTTATTTAAAGGTAAAGGAGCGAAGTTGCAAAGGAGCTTAATTCAATTTTTTTTAGATTACAATACAGATGCCGGATATACAGAATATCTGCCTCCATTACTGGTGAATGAGCAAACAGCTTATGGAACCGGTGCGTTACCTGATAAGGAGGGGCAGATGTATCACGTCACCGAAGATAAACTGTTCCTCATTCCAACCGCAGAAGTTCCGGTTACGAATATCTATAGCAACGAAATTTTAAAGGAGACGGATTTGCCGGTTAAGATGACAGCATATACTCCTTGTTTCCGCAGGGAAGCCGGAAGTTTCGGTGCTGATGTGCGGGGGCTAAACAGGGTTCATCAGTTCGATAAGGTGGAGATCATCCAACTGGTGATGCCACAGGATAGTTACCGGGTATTGGAAGAGATGGTGCTTCACGTTGAAAAATTATTACAACTGCTGGAACTGCCTTACCGCATACTTCGTTTATGCGGTGGCGATATGGGCTTCACTTCTGCACTTACATACGATTTTGAAGTGTACAGTGCGGCACAGCAAAAATGGCTGGAAGTGAGCTCGGTTAGCAACTTCGAAACTTTCCAGACCAACAGGATGAAAATCCGGTATAAAGATGAATCGGGTAAAACCCAATTGCTGCATTCATTGAATGGTTCATCACTTGCGCTTCCTAGAATTATGGCCGCTTTGCTGGAGAACAATCAAACAGAAAACGGTATCCATTTGCCTCAGATTTTACATCAATATTTTGGTTCAAGCACAGTGATGAAGTAGTGATTATATCAGATAAAAAAAATTAATGTTTCCAATACGAGAAACGTTAAACCTTAAACCTTAAACTTTAAACCTTAAACGCTTCCAACCTTTCAATCTTCCCGTTCATCACCTTAAACCAAACAGGAGGCAACAGTGCGAGTAACATGCTTCCGGGGTATCCTGTTGGCAATTGCGGGGCATTGGCATGATGATGTAAAGTTTGGTATTTTTTACTGGCCAAATAATGATGATCACTATGCCTGCTCAGTTCAAAAAGCATGATTCGCCCCAGGGGATGTTCGCTGTTCCAACTATGCCAGGGCATGGCGCGTTCATATTGACCGTTGGGCATTTTTTTTCTGCTCAAGCCATAGTGTTCTATATAATTTACAGTTTCCAGTAAAAGGATGCCTGTTCCCGCAGCGGCGAGAAAACAAACGGTTGCCATGGTGCCGAATATCACAACTACTGCTGTGATGAGAAGTATTTGAAGCAACTGGGCTTGCAGCATTTCGTTGTGAATACTCACCACTTTATATCCTTTTTTCACCGCATCATCTGCAGCAATTTTCCATGCAGATAAATAAGAATAAAAAATAGTACGGAACCAGAAAGTATAAACGGGTTCGTTATAGTGGGCACTGCTTGGGTCTTCGGGTGTGGATACATTTTTATGATGCCCTTTATTGTGTTCAATGAAAAAATGAATATACAATGAGGTGGCCAATAAGGCTTTTGCCATCAGTTGCTCATATCTTTTATTGCGATGACCCAGTTCATGCGCAACATTGATGCCAAATGTGCCACAAAAAAGTCCCATGCTTAATGTGCGGCCTGTGATATCCCAGAAACTAAGACCGGTATCAGACAGTGAATGTAGAAATACATAAAGCGCCCCAAACTGGAGTGGAACCACCAGATAAAGCAGATAGTCGTAAACCCTGCTTTTTTTAGCCATTTCAGTTTCTGCGGCATCCAGGTTCCGGTTACTTGGTTTAATCATGAGTTCCAGTAACGGAATGAGGATCCATGCATATATCATGGGTAACCATACCCAAAATCCTTGGTGATGGAAGGAAATCCAGCCGGCAGCATAAAAACTAATCGGTGAAAGGTATTTAAACATCCTGATGCTCATAAATACTAATTTATACAATTTACGAAATAAAGTGAAAATGTTGTTATTCTTGGTCTTTGTTAAACCAAGCAGTTATTGTATCGTCTATGTTTATACTTAAAAATTTCTCCCTTCTATGCCTGTTACCAACCGATTAAAGAATCAACATTTGCTTTGGCGTGCTGCTTTTGGCCCTATGGCCGAAAATGCCGCTGCTCTCGATACCATCAAACCTGCCGATTTATGGCAGTTACTTCTCGAAACATCATCATCAAAACCAGAAAAGCTTGAAGTTGCCGATAATCTCATTGCCGGACTTTCGAATGGCGTGAAGGATCTGGTGGCTCTTGATAAGGCAGGTAAAATGGATGAAGAAACCAAAAAAGAGCGGCAACAAAAAATGCGTCAGCAATCTAAAGATGATATCCGAAACCTGAATATCCTATGGTTAGATGAAATGATAAATAGTGAAGCGCAGCTCAGGGAAAAGTTGAGCCTATTCTGGCATGGTCATTTTTCCTGCAGGGTGATCAATAGCTATTTTCAACAGGAATTACTGCATATCATCCGCACTCATGCTTTGGGTAATTTCGGCGACCTGTTAAAGGCGGTAAGTAAATCGCCTGCCATGATTCAGTTCCTCAACAACCAGCAAAACAAAAAGAAAAAGCCTAATGAAAATTTTGCCCGTGAAGTGATGGAGCTATTTACTTTGGGCAGGGGTCACTACAGTGAAACAGATATCAAAGAAGCAGCAAGGGCTTTTACAGGCTGGGGTTTTAACCTCGATGGAAAGTTTGAAAACAGGGCTTATTTTCATGATGAGGAAGCTAAAACCATTTTCGGACAAACCGGAAATTTTAATGGTGATGATGTACTCAACATCCTGCTTAAAGAAAAACAAACCGCCAAACACATCACCAGTAAATTATATAGTTTTCTGGTGAATGAAAAGCCAGATGAATCGAAAATAGATTGGTTGAGTAGCCGCTTTTTCAAATCTAATTATGATATCAAATATTTACTAAGTGATATCTTTATGAGCGACTGGTTTTATGAACAAAAAAATATCGGCAACCACATCAAGTCGCCTATCGAACTGTTGGTTGGTCTACGGCGCCTCATCCCCTTGAAAATGGAAAACGACAATGCACAATTGCTTTTTCAAAAACTTCTTGGGCAGATCTTGTTTTATCCTCCCAATGTAGCGGGTTGGCCTGGTGGCCGTAATTGGATCGACAGCAGTACACTGATGTTACGGTTAAGGATACCTGCTTTTATTACCTCCTCCGAGAAATTAAACATCAGGGCTAAATCGGATGATGATGTGAATATGGGTCAAACTGATGCTGCTTACCGAACCGGAGGTATTGGAATAGATTGGCCAGCGGTTTATAAGCTTTTCGATTCAATACCAAGGGAAGATCTGGTTAAAGCCATCGCAGATGTGCTGTGGCAAACCGGAAACCGGCCAGAAGCAAAGATGCTTGCAGCTTTTGTAAATGAACAAAGCAGGGAAGACTATATCCGTACCACAATCCTCAGACTTATGGCTACACCAGAATACCAACTCTGTTAAATTCAAACCGTATCAATTTTTTTAAACAACTTGTATGCTTATCAATAGAAAAACTTTTATCCAAACCGGTACACTGGCTTCTGCTTCTGTGATGCTTCCTGGATTCCTTCAGGCCCTAAGCCGCAAGCCATCAGTTCCTCCGGGTAATAAGGTATTGGTTATAGTTCAGTTTAACGGGGGTAACGACGGATTGAATACCATCATACCGGTTACCAACGACATCTACTATCGGGAAAGACCAAGGCTTGCGATAGATAAAACTAAAACGCTCACTCTTACTGACGATGCCGGACTGCATCCCGCATTGGTTGCCTGTAAAGCTCTTTATGATGAAGGAAACCTGGCTATGCTTAATACGGTAGGATATCCTAATCCCGATCGTTCTCATTTTAGAAGTATGGACATCTGGCAAAGTGGCAGCCAAAGCAATGAGTATATTTATACCGGATGGCTGGGGCGTTATTTGGATGAACAATGCAGTGGTTGTGATAAGCCAACACAGATCATCGAGATGGATGATATGCTGAGTCTTGCCATGAAAGGAAAAAATTATTCAGGCATTGCAACAACGGATCCAAAACGTTTGTACAATAGCAGCAACGATCCCTATTACAAGCAATTGATAGCGGGGTACCAGCACGGGGAGGAAACCGCCGACTACCTTTATAAAACAATGGGCGATGCCATCAACAGCGCTTCCTACATCCATGATAAAAGTCAGTTACAAGCTGCCGGAAAAAATTATCCTGCCACTGAACTTGGTAAAAATCTTAGAACCATTGCCAGCCTTATTCTTTCCGATATCAACACTAAAGTTTATTATGTGTCTTTAGGAAGTTTCGATACGCATATCAATCAGGAAGCACAACAGAAACGTTTGTTTATGCAATTCAATGATGCCATCAAAGCCTTTACCGACGATATGAAGGCGCAACACCGCTTTGAAGATGTATTGCTGATGACTTTTTCGGAATTTGGAAGAAGGGTTGGCCAGAATGCCAGCAATGGAACCGACCATGGAACTGCGAATAATATGTTTTTGATCAGTGGCGCATTGAAACAAAAAGGGTTTCTGAATCCGTTGCCGGACCTCGCCGACCTTATTGATGGGGATCTTAAATATACCGTTGATTTCAAAAGCGTTTATGCCACAGTGTTAGCTAATTGGCTGGGAGCAGATGACCAGAAAATCATTGGCAAGAGTTATAGTAAATTGAAATTTATCTAAACCCGTATTTTAGTTGACTCCTTTTTCGCGCATCACCCTGTTCAGCCATTTCAACAAGATGAAAAGGAAAGCTGCTGCTCCAAAAAGCAAGCCGAAATTCAGCCAGAAATAACTGGATTTGTCATTATACTGGTCCCACTTACTCGCAAGGATACCGCTCAGTTTATTTCCAATAGAAGTAGATACAAACCATCCGCCCATCATCAGCGATGTGATTCTTACCGGGCTTAGTTTGGATACCAGCGATAAACCCATGGGGCTCAAAAACAGCTCTCCAATAGTAACTACTCCATAACTGGCAGCCAACCACCAAATACTCACTTTTTCGGCACCATTGCCACCAGCTTTTACAGCACCAACCATCACCAGAACAGAAAGTGCAGATATGAGCAGGCCGAATGCAATCTTACTGGGTGTAGATGGTTCTTTACCTTTTCCACGAAGCCAGGTAAAGAAGGCTACCACTAAAGGGGTTAGTGCGATAACCCAAAATGGGTTGATAGATTGACTCAGGCTGGGCACCCAGGCTTTTACGGTATCACCTTCCTTTACATCTGTTTTAGATAGGTTCATATTTTTAAAATAGGACGGGTAGTCATAAATTTTTACTTCACTGCCATCAACTTTAATTTTCCGGAATTGCGAATCGGTTTGGGTAACAGAATCTTTGCGGAACCGGATTTCTTCGGTAAGTCGTAATTTACTCAGTACATCACCTGTTGTGCCTTCAACATGCCTTTCGGTATAGCGGCTTGCCCAGGTATTGAGTGCCGATCCATTTTGTTTGAAAATCGCCCAGAATAAAATCACTACAGCAAAAATAGCAAGCATAGCACCCATCGCTGGTTTTTCATCCTTATTGCTGCGAAAATACAGGGCGAAATAAAAAACCAGAACAGGAATGCAGGCAAAGATGAAAGCATCGGTGCTGTTGGAGTCAAATATATATCCATCACCTTTGATGAACCAGCCAATTACTCCAAATAAAAATGAAGGAAAGATCACTGCAGCCATTATTTTCCAAAGCGGCATATCGCCTTCTTGTAAAGGCTTTCTCGTATCATATGCCACATAATGTTTGGTTCCTGATATGAAAGTAGCCACGCCGATGAACATCCCAATTCCTGCTGCAATGAATGCGGCGCCCCATCCAATTGTAGTGTAAAGTGCTGCCCCGAAAAAATTGCATACGAAAGCACCGATGTTGATGCCCATGTAAAAAATATTGTATCCTTCATCCTTTTGCTCCCTGTGTTTTGGAGTGGAATAAACATTCCCCAAAAGGGTAGAGATGTTTGGTTTAAAGAAACCATTGCCCAAGATTACCAGCGTCATTGAAAGATAAAGGGTGCTGATATCGTGAATGCTCATCAAACAATAACCGGTTCCCATCAACAGCCCACCAAGGATTATCGAACGACGATAACCAAGATAACGGTCGGCCAGCAAACCGCCAATGAACGGAGTGAAAAACACCAGTGCAATGAATGTACCATAGAGGCTTGCAGATTCTTTTTCATCCATATTGAATCCATGAACTGCATCTTTGAGAT
Organism: Sphingobacteriales bacterium; assembly: GCA_026391525.1. Classification (GTDB taxonomy): domain Bacteria; phylum Bacteroidota; class Bacteroidia; order Chitinophagales; family Chitinophagaceae; genus Ferruginibacter. The sequence continues at coordinate 21,620 of JAPLEF010000105.1, read as the reverse complement.
AGAAGGTAAAGATGCCTATCATCAGGTAATAACCGAACCGTTCCCACATTTCACTGAAAAAAAGGAAGGGAAGGGCTTTTGGATGATTTTTCCACATGAGATCTATTGTTTAAGTTGCTGTTTACTAACGATTAGGGTTAACTGTTTATTTTTTCAAAGCTGTTTTATATAATATCCATCCCATTGCAGCAAAAAAGGCTACACCAAGAAGGTAATAGCCACCCTGGCTTAAACCATGCTCTAAGCCTGCTTCCATACTGATTGATTTTAGAAAACGGTCTCCGCTTTCGCTACCAGAAACAAAGGCTATGATTACTCCAGCAACAGCACCGCCTGCAACAAGGCCGGTTGCGAATAAACTGCCTTTGCCCAATTCTTCTTCTTCCAGACTGTTGATGATATGGGCTTTTTGTTTACGAAGATCTACCAATCCCTTGATGGCCCCTCCTATGAATATAGGCAGTGTTGTTGATAAGGGGAGATACGCTCCCACTGCAAAACTCAGGGCTTTTATTCCGCAAAGTTCCATCACCACTGCAAGGAACACTCCTACAAAAACATACTGCCAGTCAAGGTTAAACGAAAGTATCCCTTTAATGAGAGTAGCCATCAATGTAGCCTGTGGAGCAGGATATTTTTCAGTGCCAATGGCATGCTGGATGCCTTGTGCAAGCATTTCAGCATTGGGTTTATCCAGGTACTTTATGGTGATGCCGATTACGATAGAAGACACAATTGCACCAACGAAAAGCGCTATTTGCTGATTGCGCGGTGTAGCTCCAACAATATATCCACTTTTAAGATCCTGTGAAGTAGCACCTGCATTAGCAGCAGCAATACAGATCATTCCACCAACTACCAGTACCAGGGGTTCGTAACTTGCACCCGTCCAGCCCACGGCCATAAAGATTAGGCTGGTACCCATTACCGTGGCAATGGTCATTCCGCTGATAGGATTATTTGAAGATCCGATTAAGCCTACAATCCTGGATGAAACCGTAACAAAGAGTGCACCGAAAATAATCACCAATACTCCGATCAATAATTTTTGTAAGATACTGTCGCCCGGAACCTGGGGCAATACTGCAATCAATGCAACAAGGGCAAGGCTTCCAAATCCTACGATTTTGATATTCAGGTCTCTTTCCGTTCTTAAAACAACGGTATCTGCAGCTTCACTATTTTTTTTGATGGAACTAAAACTTCCTTTTACCGATTTGATGATGGTAGGTATGGTTTTGAAGAGCGTGATGATACCCCCTGCAGCAACTGCACCGGCGCCTATCTGCCTGATGAATGCATAATAGATGGCAGCAGAAAAATCTTTGAAACCATGGGTGGTTGCATTCCACCCTCCTTTACCCCCATCTTTTGTGATATCAGCCAGATAGCCCAGTTTCACCAGTTGATTGGCGATGGTGTCTGCGGGAACAATTGAAGCAAGTAAAGGAATCAACACCAGCCAGCTGAGTACACCGCCTGCAACCAGTACACCTGCAATGCGCGGGCCGATTATGTAGCCAACCCCTAAATATTCCGGAGTAATTTCGCCGCTGATTTTTGCTGAAGGAAAAAATTTGTTAGCCTGGCGTGTCATAAATTCAGGCGTTTCAGCTATCACTCTTACTATTTTCTGAAGAATGGCATAAAGAAAGGCAACTCCCAATCCCCAAAAGGCAGTCTTGGCAAAATCGCCACCTTTTTCACCGGCTTTCAATACATCACCGCAAGCTGTTCCTTCAGGATAAGGAAGGGTTTCATGTTCATTTACAATAAGTGCTTTACGCAATGGTACCATCAGTAAGGTGCCCAGCATGCCACCGACAATGGCCAGAATAAGGATGGTAAGATAATTGAAATAAGAAGCACTATCGGGTGAAGAAAGGAATAGAAAACCGGGAAGTGTGAAGGCAACACCGGAGGCTATACTTTCTCCTGCACTACCTGTTGTTTGAATGATATTGTTTTCAAGTATAGTGGTTTTGAAAAACTTACGTCCAAGGGTAATCGCAATTACAGCGATTGGGATGGAAGCAGAAACGGTCAATCCGGCCTTTAAGGCAAGATAAACGGTAGCGGCACCGAAAATCACGCCAAACAAGCTTCCCAGTAAAATTGATTTTACCGTGAGTTCCTTCATGATGGTTTGTGGAGATACGAAAGGCTGGAATAGCTTTTTATCAGACATGACAGTTAGTTTAAAAAAGTAAGATAAATAAAAAAGGCGATACCTAATCGTATCGCCTCTTGCCGTATTTTGGCAGCTTAGGCTGAGCCTGTTTTATCTTTTACGATTGCATTGAGCGATTTGATCCTTGAATAAATCAATATGCCGCCTACAAATGCGGCTATGGTAAGTATCAGGAAAAATACTTTTTTATCAGTGAAATCATCCCAGAAACTGGTCATCACCCCTGCCACTTTTCCCCCTATAGAAGTGGATAAGAACCAGCCTCCCATCATGAGTGCCGTCAACCTTGCAGGAGCAAGTTTAGATACCAGTGATAATCCGATCGGGCTAAGGAAAATCTCACTGATGGTGAACACGAAATAAGTGCCCCAAAGCCAGGCAGGAGAAGTTTTGTAGCCGTAAACCGAAGGTACCGACATGATGGCGAACACCATCACCAATGCAGAAAGCCCTGCAATGAAAGATGCCATTCCGAATTTAGATGCAGTGGTGGGTTCTTTTCCTCTCTTTCGGAGCCAATCGAATAAAGGAACGAATACCAGGGTGAGCAAAACGATGAATAAAGGATTGATCGATTGAAAAATTTCTGTATTGATGAGTTTTACTGACGACCCTTTTGGCCATTGGTCTTTTGGCACATTATTGAAATACGGGTCGGGCCCCATGGTTTGGATCACTTTGCCACTGTCACCTTTTACATCAACAAAAAATTCATTTACTTTATTAACCAGTCGTGGTGTATCGGTAACCTCCTGCATGGGAAATATCTTTCCGGCAATTTTTTCAGTGGATACTGAAGCGGTGCGGTCTGTATGTTTTTCGGCCCAGATGGTAAGACCGGTAGAGTTTTGGTTGTAGATGGTCCAGAAAATGATACTCACCGAAAAAATAAACAATAAGGCGCCAATTCCTTTTTTATCCTGCCCTTTGGCTTTCACCCATAAGGAAATATAGAAGGCGATGATGGGCAGGCATGCAAATATGAATGCATCATTGGCCTGTGTTCCCATGATGGTGGTTCCAAATACCTTCATCGGTACATACCAGCCAATCAAAGCTGTAATCAATGCCGGCAGAAACACGAAGCCAAAAATTTGAAGCATCGACATGTCTTCTTTCTGTGCAGGTTTTTTGATGTCTCCAATTTTAACATGCTTCAGGTTGAGTGCAAGAATGATCATGCCGATGATGAGGCCTACGCCCGCTGCTGCAAACGCATAACCCCAACCGTAAGCATTGCGCAGATAGGCAGCTACGAAATTGCAAACAAAGGCTCCGATGTTGATGCCCATGTAGAATATGTTGTAGGCATTGTCTTTCAGCGGTTTTAAATCTTCACGATTATAAATATTTCCAAGGATGGCAGAAATATTGGGTTTGAAAAAACCGTTCCCAACGATAATCAAACCAAGTGAAATGAACATGGCTGTATTCCCGGGTATCGCCAGGCACAGATAACCTGCGGCCATAAGACTTCCGCCCAGGAAAATGGATTTTATATATCCTAAATAACGATCGGCAATCAAGCCCCCGATAAAAGGAGTTAGGTAAACCAGCGCAATAAAGCTTCCTACAATATCAGCACCCACTTTTTGGGAAAGCCCTTTTCCTCCAGTTGTAGTATCTATCATATAAAGCAAAAGGATTCCTACCATGAGGTAATAGGCAAATCGTTCCCACATTTCTGTGAAAAAAAGCACATACAAAGCTTTTGGATGTTTACCGGCTTTAATGGGTTCATTCATATTTTGATGATTTTAGCGATTAGTTTATCGGCTCAAAATAGTGAAATTCTTCCGTTCGGCATGAATTATCAAGGTTCGTAATTAAATAATACAGATTAGTAGTTGAAATTTACTCACTTGCCAATGGTAAAATATTATCACTCGCAAAACCTTTACTATCCTAATTTTACAATCGGTTATCGCAGGCAAAAAACATATTATGAATATCCTTATTATCGGTTCAGGTGGAAGAGAACATGCCCTTGCATGGAAAATACAACAAAGTCATCATTGCGACCACTTGTTCATTGCTCCAGGAAATGCCGGTACTGCAGCTTTTGGAACTAATTTGCCAATTGCTATTACCGACTTCAAAGCATTGGCAGCATCAGCTTTAGCCAACCAGGTAAAATTGATCATTGTCGGCCCGGAAGAACCTCTGGTTAAAGGAATCGCAGATTACTTTTCTTCAGAAGAAAACCTAAAGCATATCAATCTCATCGGCCCATGTGCTGCAGCTGCAAGGCTGGAAGGCAGCAAATCTTTTGCAAAAGCATTCATGAAAGCCCATGGCATCCCTACAGCAGCTTATGCTGAATTCACGCGTGATAATTATGAGGAAGGCATTGCTTATATCCGCGAACATTCGTTACCAATAGTATTAAAAGCCGATGGACTTGCAGCCGGAAAAGGGGTACTTATTTGTAATAGCCACCTCGAAGCACTTGCAGAGTTTGAACTGATGCTGGTTCAGTCTAAATTCGGCGATGCAGGTAGAAAAGTAGTAGTGGAAGCTTTTCTCCAGGGTATTGAAGTAAGTGTGTTTGCGCTTACAGATGGAGAGCAGTTTGTTATTTTACCTGAAGCCAAAGATTACAAAAGGGTTGGAGTTGGCGACAAGGGATTGAATACAGGCGGAATGGGAGCTGTAAGCCCTGTTCCCTTTTTTGACGAATCCTTACGTGAACGTATAAACGAAAAAATAATAGCGCCAACGATCATGGGTATCAAAAAAGATAAGATGGATTATAAGGGTTTTATCTTTTTCGGACTTATGGTGAATAATGGCGAACCCTTTGTGATTGAATACAATTGCAGGCTTGGCGACCCTGAAACTGAAGTAGTCATCCCAAGATTGAACAACGACCTAGTTACCCTGCTTTCAGCAGCCGGGGAAAAACAGCTCAACAGTATTGTTATTGATGTTAATCCTCTGCCTGCCGTAACCACAATCGCTGTGAGTGGCGGTTACCCCGGCGATTACGAAAAAGGGAAGTTGATCAGCGGTTTAAACACAACAGCACTCCCAAACACTATCGTTTTTCATGCAGGTACCATACAGGAAGGCAATGAGGTGTTAACCAATGGAGGAAGAGTTCTTGCTGTTACCGCCTTTGCGGAGAATATCCGGGAGGCTTCTGAATTATCCCTGTATATGATGGAGCAACTTTCATTTGAGGGCATCAATTACCGTGCGGACATCGGGTACGAGTTCAAATAATGCCCCAACAGCCCATTCGTTTCCGCTTTGCTAATTTCTTTAGCGTAAGGATTTTTTAATGCCCATTTAAACCACTGCCTGATGGGCATGCAGCTATGCTAAAATAGTTTGAAAATAAAGTAGATTGCGTTGTTAAATCCGATATTTTACGTCAACTTCGCTTAATTGTTTTCATTACTTACTATCCTCACTAAACATATATGGGCATTTTTAATTTTTTCACACAAGAAATTGCAATAGACTTAGGAACTGCAAACACGCTGATTATACATAACGATGAAGTGGTTGTAAACGAACCCTCTATAGTTGCTCTCGATAGAAACAACCCGAAAAATCTCCTTGCAGTGGGCAAAAAAGCCCTGATGATGCACGAGAAAACACATGAAAGTATCAGAACTGTCCGTCCACTAAGAGATGGTGTAATAGCCGATTTCAATGCAGCGGAACTCATGATCCGTGAACTCATCAAATTGGTATACCCTAAAAAACCACTCTTTGCACCAAGTTGGAGGATGATGATCTGCATCCCAAGCAGTATCACAGAGGTAGAAAAAAGAGCCGTAAGGGATAGTGCGGAACAAGCCGGAGCCAAAGAAGTTTATCTTATCCATGAACCTATGGCTGCAGCCCTTGGTATTGGAATCGATGTTGAAGAACCTGTGGGTAATATGATCATCGATATCGGAGGTGGAACAACGGGCATAACCGTCATAGCCTTGGCAGGAATCGTTTGCGACCAAAGCATACGGATTGCAGGTGACGAGTTTACTGCAGATATCATGGAAGCCCTTCGCAGATATCATAGTTTATTGATCGGGGAGCGTACAGCAGAACAAATCAAAATTCAGGTAGGTGCTGCCATGAAAGATCTGGAGAATCCCCCGGATGATATTCCCGTAAATGGACGAGATCTGGTTACAGGTATTCCCAAACAAGTAATGGTAAGCTATCAGGAAGTAGCTGAAGCTCTTGATAAAAGCATTTTCAAAATAGAAGAAGCCATCCTCAAAGCCCTTGAAACCACTCCTCCCGAACTGGCAGCGGATATTTACAGAAGAGGGCTTTATATCACTGGTGGTGGGTCGTTATTACGGGGACTGGATAAACGGCTTACCAACAAGATCAAACTACCGGTGCATGTGGCAGACGATCCGCTGAAGAGTGTGGTTCGGGGAACTGGCATCGCGCTTAAGAATTACGACAGGTTTCCTTTTGTGATGCGTTGATCATCCTAACGTAAACTAGGGCTCCATGGGCAATCGGAACATTATTAATACCTCTGGCATTGCGTAATATTTTTCTTTTCATAAGGCGGTATTTCAACTTTTTACTTTTCCTGACCTTACAGGGAATAAGTATTTTTCTGATCATAAGTTATAGCAACCATCATTATGCTGCCTTTAGCCGGGTAGCCAACAATGTAACGGGTCAAATCAATAGCCGTTACAGCAGTGTTCAGCATTATTTCTATCTCAAACGTACAAACGATTCTCTGCTCAAAGCCAATGAGCTACTTTACAACAAATTGAAGGGCAATTTTGCACTACCGGATACCACTACCCGTAGTTATGTAGATTCTATCAGGATAGATTCCATTCTTCAATACAGGAGATACACTTATGTGGGTGCAAGGGTGGTAGCTAACTCAGTTGCTGCACCAAACAATTTCATTGTACTCGACCGGGGAAAAAAAGCCGGAATCAAGGAAGGTATGGGTGTTGTTGATCCAAACAATGCGGTAGTTGGTATCATCACAGAAACTACTGATGACTATTCCGTTGTAATGAGCTTATTGCATAAAGACAGTCACATAAGCGGTAAATTGAAAAAAGGAGAAGAAACGGGCACCCTTTCCTGGGATGGAAAAGAACCCAATCTGGTTAGCCTTACCAACATTCCAAAAAGCGCAAAAATCAGTGTGGGCGATTCCGTGATCACCAGCGGATTCAGTACCACATTCCCGAAAGGGATTATGCTCGGCAGGGTGGAAGGGATTTACAAAGAAGCCAGTTCCAATTATTACAAAGTAAAGTTTTTTACCGCTGCAAATTTTCACAACCTGCCTTATGCCTATGTCATCCAAAATGCAGAGCAGGATGCTGTAAACAAGATTTTGGAAAAAATAAACAAACAACCCTGATTTTTTCATGAGTAGCCTGGTAAAAAATATCTTGCGTTTCATCTTATTCATCCTTTTTCAGGTATATATACTTGATAAGATAAGGCTGCACCAGATGGTTACGCCTTATATTTATTTCATGTTCATACTTTGGCTCCCATTCAAAATGAAAAGGGGATGGTTAATGCTTCTCGGATTTTTATTAGGATTTACCCTTGATAATTTCCGACATCATCCCGGTTTTCATTCGGCAGCCTGCGTGTTGATTGCTTATGTACGTCCCTTCCTGATCAACCTGCTCATACCTCAGGAAGGCGCAGAAACCAATTATGAAGAGCCATCTTTCAAGAGCCTTGGCGGTATCCTGCCTTACCTCATTTATTCCGGAGTGCTTATTTTATTACACAATAGCTGGCTTTTTTTCCTCGAAGCATGGCAGTTTGGTAATTTCTGGTACTTTTTTGTGAAAACGATTTTATCAACAGCCGTTGCATTGATGCTGGTTTTGTCTACTGAACTGTTATTTTCGAGGAAGCAACCATTCAGGACCAATACGGCATGAGGCTAAAAAATTCGAACAGGGCTAACCGTTATGCTCTTTGTTAAATATTAAATTTCTTTTTTGTGTCGGTATTCAATCAGTCGAGGAAAAATGTGATCATCCTGGTCTTTGTGTCTTTGTTCGTGATCATCATCGCGCGCTTGTTTACCTTGCAGGTGATCACTTCAAGATACAAAGTGCTGGCCGATGACCAGGGCACTTTCCGTAAAGTGGTATATCCCGACCGTGGTATCATTTTCGACCGACATCGAAATGCGATCCTTCAAAACACCAACATTTCCGATCTGATGGTGATTCCCAATAAACTTCGGGGAATCGACACCGCTACACTTTGCAGAATCCTTGAAATGGATACCGCACAATTCAAAAAACGAATAGTGGAACTGATCATCAAAAATTCCCGTTCCCGCCCATCTGTTTTTGAGCCTTTACTGAGTGAATCGAAATTGGCCATGCTGAATGAATCCATGTTCAAATTCGCACCGGCATTTTATCTTCAGGAACGTTCAGTTAGAAGCTATCCATACGATGCTGCGGCAAATGTATTGGGCTATACTGCAGAAGTGGATACTAATTTTTTGAAGAAACACCCGGGTGAAGGATATGTTGCCGGTGATTATGCAGGGATGACCGGGCTAGAGCGGAGTTACGAAAGAGTTTTGATGGGAGAGCGAGGAATCGAATACTGGAAAAGGGATAACAAAAACCGGCTTACCGAAAGACTGGAAAACGGCAAATACGATACTACTGCAATTGCCGGACAGAATTTATATACTTCATTGGATGTTGAATTGCAGCAACTGGGTGAAAAGCTCATGCAAAATAAGCTGGGTGCTATTGTTGCTATCGATCCCCGCACCGGAGGTATTCTCGCTATGGTAAGTGCCCCAACTTATCAACCTAAATACCTAACAGGTAGTGAAAGAAGAAAGCATTTTTCCGAGTTGTTTTTAAACCCGGCGCTACCATTACTCAATCGAACTGTTAGTGCAACTTACTCTCCGGGCTCCACTTTCAAAACCCTACAAGCATTAATTGGTTTGCATGAAGGCGTTATCACTACGGATACCCGTTTTTCGTGTTCCGGCGCTTTTTATGGATGTGGTGGTGCAAAACCCATGCGTTGCCTGGATGTAGGAACTTTTGATTTGCGGAATGCTATTACGATTTCCGACAATACTTATTTTGCCAATGTCATGCAAAGGGTAATTGGTCAACCAAAATTTCCAGACGTGGATAGCGCCTTACGGCATTGGGATAATTATATGTATGCATTTGGCCTGGGACGAAAACTCGGCGTTGATGTTCCTTCAGAAAAATCAGGCAATATTCCAACACCTGTTTACTACAATAAAGTATATGGGAAGGGGCATTGGAATTATTGTACATTCCGTTCGGTAAGTATCGGCCAGGGTGAAGTGGATGTAACGCCTTTACAGGTTGCCAATGAAATGGCTTATATCGCTAACAAAGGCTGGTATTACCTTCCCCATGTGGTGGATTCCATTGAAGACGGCGATAAGTTTGATATCACCAGCAAATACAGGAAAAAAATCAATCCGGTAAATATACCCGACAGCATTTTTGAAGCCGTTCATGATGGAATGCAGGGCGTGGTTGACCGTGGAACCGGCGCTGGTGCAAAAGTGCCCGGTATTGCAATATGCGGCAAAACCGGTACCGTTGAAAATTATTATAAAGGAGTAAAACAGCAAAACCACTCTTTTTTCTGCGGCTTCGCTCCAAGGGATAATCCACGCATCGCCATCATGTGTGTGGTAGAAAACAGCGGTAGGTTCGGTGGCACTTACGCAGCACCGATAGTAGGGCTGATGATAGAAAAATATCTGAATGATTCCATCACAGGTAAAGCCAGGCAGGCGAGGCTTGAACAATTGTCGAACCTCAATCTCATGCCACCGCGTATTTTTGCTGAATTGCGCAAACAAGATTCGATGCGACATTCGAAAGATTCAGCCTACCTGCTTGCCAAGGGATATATCAAGATCATCAAGGATACCGTAGGCCTCGATGATGAAACTGTTGATAAGGATGAAATAGAAGCCTATAAAAAACAGCCTGCCAATCCTGCGGTTCCTGTTAAAGATACCCTGCAAAGACCCGAAGCTATTCTTCCAAAGGAAAATGAAATTACAACACCAAAGGATTCGTTAAGAAAATAAATAAAAGCACAAAGCCAGATAGTTAAATGTATCAAAAGAAGCCGGAAATATTAAAAGGAAAAGATTGGGTGATGATCTGGCTCTATGCACTCATTTCAATCATTGGATTGATCTGTATCATTTCGGTAGAATACCGGCCTAACGATAATTTTATGGATAGCCTTTTTGCATTCAAGAAAAATTACAGCAAACAGTTTTTCTACCTTATCATATGTGCAGTGGTTGCCGTATTTATTTTGTTGACCGACAGTAAGTTTTTTACTGCAACACCAAACTTATTGTATGTATTTGGCGTATTGCTGATGCTCGCTACTTTTGTAATCGGTAAAACGGTGAATGGGTCCAGAAGTTGGATACCACTGGGTTTTATGAATCTACAGCCTGTAGAAACCTGTAAAATCTTTACTGCTTTGGCTCTTGCAAAATACCTTTCCCGGCCGGATACCGATTTCAGTAAGGGCAGGGCACAATTGATTGCTTCAGGCATCTGCTTTCTTCCTGTGGTGTTTTCCATTCTGCAAAATGAAACCGGACTGGCATTGGTTTATTTTTCGTTTTTACTGCCCATGTACCGGGAAGGATTTCCACCTGTATATCTGGTTGTAGGAGCTTCTTTAGGGGTACTGCTGGTGATTACCCTGTTATTTCCCCCGATTACCCTCATCATCGCATTAAGTATTATTGCCATTATCAGTATTTATTTTTTAAGACGAAAGATCAAAAGAGATAAGAAGCTTTTGCTGGCTATACTTTCTATCTGGCTCATTTGTGTCACATTTGTTGGATTTGCAGTGCCCTTCCTGTTTAAACATGTTTTTCAAAAATATCAGGCCGACCGCATCTTCAGTATGGTTGGCAGAGATAATCCATTTGTAGATCAGTCTGCAACGGATCTGCCGATACTGGAACCCAATGCCAAAAAAGCAAAAGCGGATAAAGAAGACTATAACGTTAAACAATCGAAAATTGCCATTGGTTCAGGGGGTATGTTCGGTAAAGGCTTTTTGAAAGGCACACAAACACAGGGTGATTTCGTTCCCGAACAGCATACCGATTTCATCTTCACCTCCCTCGGCGAAAATTTCGGGTTTGTAGGATGCACCCTTCTCATGCTGCTCTATCTCGGGATGCTCTTGCGAATCGTATATATCGCCGAAAGGCAAAGAAGCACTTTTTCCCGCGTTTATGCTTATTCGGTAGCAGCAATCCTGTTCTTCCATGTGGCTATCAATATTTGTATGACCATCGGTCTGGCACCAGTAATCGGTATAACCCTCCCGTTAATGAGCTACGGAGGTTCTTCATTGCTCACTTTCACCATACTGATTTTCATCCTCATCCGCCTCGATGCCGACAGGCAAATGGTATTAAGATAGGCAATAGCAAATCTTCAAATCAATTTTCATTGGTTCAGTTTGATGGCAGAGTGATTATTTTCCCGCATTTCCTTTAATCGGGTTTATAGCGGAATATTTTTTTTAGGGATTTATGTAATCTTTCCTTTTTCAGCATCCATCAGGCAAACAAACCTGATTTTATGCAAAAGTTATTCATGTCATTCTTGTTCCTCAATTTTCTCACTACATCAGCTCAAGTAAAAGACACATCCAATTCGAAGGCTTCACTACCCAGTGCCACGGTTTATTTTGGTTATGGGGCTCAGTTACAGCAACAAAGTAAAACAAACCTGAAAAATGGTACACAGATCGTTGTAATAAATAATATCGCTTTGCAGCCTGATATCAATACGATGCAGATTACTTGTCCGGAGAATGTCACCATCCTCTCTTTCTACCATCGGTTATACAGCAAGCCCCATCCTGTTTTTGTAAAACCTGTAAATCAACTACAACAGGACAGCTTAAAAAAATTGCAGAAATCGCTCAATGCATTCAGCAATGAATATAGCATCAATGAAGATGTGCTCGCCCGAATCAATGCTTTGATTGAGAACAATTTCACACGCCCGGATAAGAAAGATATCAGTAGCGAAGAACTCATCAAGCTTACCAACTTCTACACTGGCCAGATAAAGCAAATCCGGCAGAAATTGTTTGAGCTGCAACAACAGAAAAATGAAATCGTTATTCAGATCAGCCAGCTAACGAATCGGATCAACGAACAGCAACCTCAGCCTGAAGTTTCCAATGAAGACTATAAAACAACGGGGCAATTGATTTTACAAGTAATGTCGAAATCTACTGGGAGTACAGATTTTGAGTTCAGTTATTTTACCAGGAATGCAGGTTGGGTACCCAGTTATGATATCAGGGTGAAAACGATAGACAACTCCTTCAAGCTTGTGTATAAAGCGATGGTTTCACAATCAACAGGGCTCAACTGGCAAGCTGTAAAACTTAACTTAAGCACCAGTAATCCCAATCAGGGCACTACAATCCCAACATTAAGCCCTTATTTTCTGCAACTCTACGTACCGCAACTCTATGCTAACATCAATGAAGGATATACCAGCCAGAACTTATCACCAACGCTTAGTGAAGTAGTGGTGACTGCCGACAATAATACGCTTAAACGTAACTTAAATAATAGTATCTCAACCGTAGGAGATTTTATGCAGTTGAAAGAAAGTCAGCTCAATACTAATTTTGAAATCGATCTGCCATACGATATACCTTCTGATGGCAATGCATATGCCGTTACCATTAAAGATGAAAAAATACCGGCAACCTATCAGCATTTTGCAGTGCCTAAATTAGACCGCGATGCCTTCCTCATGGCTCAGTTGAGCAGATGGGATAGCCTGAGTTTACTGCCGGGTCAGGCAAATATCATCATGGACAATATTTATCTTGGAAAATCATTTATCGATCCAAATATAACAACTGATACTTTAAATATTTCACTGGGCCGTGATAAGCGTATTGCGGTAAATAGGAAGATGGTGAAGGATTATAAATCAAGTGGCAGAGGTGATAACAAAACAGAAATATATACCTATGAAATTACCATCAAGAATAATAAAAAGCAACCGGTTACGATGTTGATAAAAGATCAGATTCCTATCAGCCGGACTAAAGAAGTGGAAGTGACTTTAACTGCTTCAGATTTCACTGAAAGAAATATCGAAACAGGCCAATTGAGCAGTCAAATACAACTACAGCCTGGTGAAAGTAAGAAAATCCGTTTTGTTTATCAGATCAAATACCCTAAAAATAAAATATTACAGGAAACAAGATAGCAATCAGGTGAACATGGCAAGCTGTTGTACTTTATAAGTAGCAGCTTGCTTTTTTTCATCCGGGAAAAATAAACTGAACAGTGGGGAATGGGTATCCCTGGATGCTACATGAACTTCAACTTTCCCTGAATGGCTTTCAAAGAGTTCTTTAACAAGAATGGGGTTGTTGTTTTCTTTTGATAGATGCGACAAAATAAGCCGTGAAAGTGTTGTATTCCGGTGATTATTAAATAATGCTAATGCTTCATCATTAGATAGATGCCCCGATCCTCCACGGATACGTTGTTTAAGGTAATTAGGGTATCGTCCGTTTTCAAGCATCAGCACATCGTAATTGGATTCCAAAAAAACGGCATGGCAGTTGCTGAAATAATTTCGCACTTTATCGCAAACCTTTCCAATATCCGTCATCACTCCAACCTGGATGCCGCATTGCCTGACCACAAAACTTAAAGGTTCTGCAGCATCATGAAATTTGGAAAAGGCAGTGATTTTCAGTTCGCCGATTTGAACAGATTGCCCATCTGTAACGGTTTGGCAGGAATGGTATCTTTTCATCTCTCCACAACAGGATAAGGTTTGGGTGCTTATATAAACAGGTAAGCTGTATTTCTTTGCCAGAAGCACCAAACCTCTGATATGATCGGTATGTTCGTGTGTGATGAAAATGGCCTTTATTTTCGTCATGGGCAAACCTAAACTGCGCATACGCCTTTCCGTTTCCTTGCAGGAGATGCCTGCATCAATCAATACGGCTTCAGAGCTGTTACCTACATAATAGCAATTTCCATTGCTGCCCGAGTTAAGAGAAGTGAAATACAACGGCATATTGAAGCAAAGAAAGCATATTTTAAGATAGTCTAACAAATAATTTCACAGCCTGTAAACTTCCTCTGTCAAACTTCTCTTAGCTTTGCAAAAAGGCTGTTGCATGCGATAGTATTTAAAGTTTTCATATGAAAGTTATTCCCCTAAGCGAAGGTTCGTTTACGATAGATGCAACCAAAAAATTCATTCCTTTCAACACTGCTGAACACGATTTGCAAGAAAGGTCCAGAGGCAGTTTGCTTGTGGAGATTCAGCCATTCTTGCTACAGACTGAGAAGGATCTGATTCTGCTCGACACCGGGCTTGGTTTTCTTACTGAGGATGGTAAAATGATGCTGCATGAACATTTGATCCAGGCAGGGATAAATCCATTATCCATTACAAAAGTACTGATCAGTCATTTGCATAAGGATCATGCCGGCGGCATACAGTATTACGATAATCAAGCACAGCAACCGGTTCTTAGTTTCCCGAATGCAACCTATTACGTTAGTGCTGCCGAACTGCGATTTGCGCTGCATTCCCGGAACGGATCGTACACACCAAAACAATTCAGTTTATTAGAGCAGCATCCAAAAGTCATCCTCCTTCCGGCCTCGGGTGTAATTGATGGTTATATCCGACATGAAGAGACTGCGGCCCACTCTCCACACCATCAGGTATTTTGGATAACAGAAGATGAAACTTTTTTTTATGGTGGAGATGATGCACCACAACATCAGCAAATGAAAAACAGGTTTGTAGCCAAATACGATTATGATGGGAAGAAAGCGATGGAACTTAGAACAACCTGGTGGAAAGAGGCTGTTTCAGCACATTGGACTTTCTTGTTTTATCACGATATAAAATTTCCTTCAATCAAAGCATAGAAAAAGGAGGCCTGCCCTAGACAGAGCTGGCCGTTGCTAACCTATGAAAAACACCTAAAACAAAAGTATATCAAAATATATTACATTCAAGTATTATTCATGCATTTATTAAAACTAGAACTGGTGATGGTACAATAAAAAAGAGGCTATCTCATCATTAAAAAATGGCGCTGAGATTTGCTTAAACGACTTTCCTTCTCCGATAGGGATCCGAATAAAAAGAGGCTGCCTCGTACTTATGAGACAGCCTCCAATAGGAATAGTAAAATTACGGTGCATGCATGATCTTAATCACTCATTGTATTGCTATTTTTCTGTTTTTGTTCCCGCATTTTACGCAGCCGCTCTACAAGTTTATTTTTGAACTCGGTATCAATACGATAAAATTCATCTGTACGGGTTTTTCCGAGTACTTTCACAAATCTTTCCTGATACTTCTTTTTAATGCTCAGTAATTCCTCTTCCCTTTCCAGTTGGGTTAAGTTTCTTTTTTTATGAACCGACCGCATTTCCTCATCAAATTCAGCTTGTACGGGCCAGAATTTCTGCGCTTCTGTTTCGGAGAGTTTGAGTTCTCTACTGATATAGGCAATGTAAAGTGCTTCAATTCTTTCTCCTGTTCTTGGGGGTGGTCCTCCTCCCGGTGGCTGTGCATATGTATTAGTGAGCGTGAAGGAACTCAACAACAGGTAAAGCCATAATCTTTTCATCTTTCGGGTCATTAATTTTGAGAATCCTTTCTGTCTTGCAAATGAAGGCCGTTTAAAAAATTATCCAGGGTTTCCTCATCATAAAGGTATTCCTCAGCTTCTGGAAGTTTAGACTCATCGGTTACTGAAGCAACAAGGGCTGCTGATACATCCTGGCCACCGATGCTCAGATAATTGACAATACTTTCATCAGTTAGGTTTTCTAACTGAAGATCAAAACTGTTTTCTTTGATAATCTGATCAGCTTCTTTTAACGCTGCCAACTTGCTGT
Organism: Sphingobacteriales bacterium; assembly: GCA_026391525.1. GTDB lineage: Bacteria > Bacteroidota > Bacteroidia > Chitinophagales > Chitinophagaceae > Ferruginibacter. Next base: position 5,463 of record JAPLEF010000105.1, on the reverse strand, counting down.
TGCTCAAACTATCTGTATTAGGAGCATCAGTAAATAAGTTGTTGAAAAGCGAAATGCCCAGTAAGCCGGTTAATACGGCGGCCAAGGCATACATGAAAACCGTCCTGCTCCGGTTGATGGGAATTACGGGTGCAGTCTTCTTTTTTATTTCCTGTAAAACCTGTTCCGGCAACAGATCAAAAAAGCCATTGGGAACTGTAAAAGGCTGAATATTCCGGGTTGCATCGGGCAGTACAGATAGGTTTGTATTTTCCGGTTCAAGTTGCTGAATGAAATGTTCAAAATATCCTTCAGGAACCTTATAGGGGCATTTAATTCCTGGTTGTAGTTCAGCAAAACTATCTGCCAAATTTTCTGTTTCTGATGATATTAATGGAGCATTTAATTTGTTCAAAATGGATTGAGAAAGTTGCTCAAAATATCCATCCGGAACAGAACCGGTAAGCGTAATTTTATGATCACACTGAATATAGATTTGAGCAGGTAAATATTCAAAATATCCTTCCGGAACAGGTTGAACAGGTATCCTGGAAAGCTTGCCAAGCATACTTCCTAGTGTTTCGAGTTCAGTTAATATGTGATTATTATTTTGCATTGTCTGTTAAGACTTTAAGCAGGGTAAAATGTTTAATCCCTGCGAAAAAATTCCTCTATTTTTTTTACCGCATGATGATAACTGGCTTTGAGCGCGCCTTCACTGGTTTCTAACACACGGCTCATTTCTTCATAAGGCATTTCATCAAAATAGCGTAAGGTGAAAACAGCCCTTTGTTTTTTCGGAAGCTTCTGAATGGCTATTTGCAGTTTCCATTCCAGTTTATTGGCATCAAAATGTTTGTCGGCAGTCAACTTATTGCTCAAATAGCTTTCTTCATCACTCAAACTGAGGCTCGATCTGCGTTTTTGCTGGTCGAGATAACTAAGGCTTTCATTGGTTGCTATCCGGTATAACCAGGTATATAATTGACTGTCTTCCCGAAAGTTATCTAAATTTTTCCACATTTTGATGAACAAATTCTGCAATACATCATTAGCGTCTTCATGAGTAATAACCAATCTACGGATATGCCAATACAATTTTTCCTGGTACTTTTTTACAATAGATGTAAAAGCGTCCTCTCTGGTTGCCTCCTGCCTGAACCGGAACAACAGTTCTTTGTCATCTAAGTGTTGGGCCATAAATTGGGAAAAATAAAGAATTACCGAATCAGACTGTTATCAAGCCCGATGGTTTAACTGCAAACCTTCACTATCAAATACAATAACCAGGCTATTTATTTTTCCGGGCAATGGCAAGTTCCGCAGCAGCAATGATATGAGTGGGATCGAGCCCGTATTTTACCAGTAGCTCTGCAGGCTTGCCGCTTTCCCCAAAAGTATCATTGGTACCCACATATTCAATGGGAACGGGTAAATGGTTTGCTGCTGTTCTGGCAATACTATCGCCCAAACCTCCGATGATATTGTGTTCTTCGGCAGTAACAGCACATCCTGTTTTTTCGAGCGATGCCAGTACAGCGGCTTCATCCAGGGGTTTGATGGTGTGTATATTGATCAGTTCAACACTGATCCCTTTGGCTTCAAGTGCTTTACCTGCTTCAATAGCCGTCCAAACCAGGTGACCGCAGGCAAAAATACTTACATCTGTTCCGTGAGAAAGATATTGCGCTTTACCAATAATAAAATCTTCTTCTTTGGTAAAAATTGGCCATACGGGGCGTCCAAATCTAAGGTATACCGGACCATTCATTTTAGCGATTGCTTTTGTAGCGGCTTTTGTTTGGTTGTAGTCTGCCGGAACAATCACCGTCATCCCCGGAAGCATTTTCATCATACCAATATCTTCAAGAATCTGGTGAGTGGCACCATCTTCACCTAAGGTTAATCCGGCATGAGATGCGCAGATCTTAACATTTTTATCGCTATAGGCAATACTTTGGCGGATTTGGTCGTACACCCTTCCTGTAGAAAAATTTGCAAAAGTAGTAGTGAAGGGTATTTTTCCTCCGATGGTTAGTCCGGCTGCAACTCCCATCATATTAGCTTCTGCTATTCCACATTGAATAAAACGTTCAGGAAATTCCTTGATAAAGCCATTGAGTTTAAGGGAACCGGCCAGATCGGCAGTAAGTGCTACAATATTTTCATTTCCCCTGGCTGCTTCAAGGATTCCATCCCCAAAACCACTGCGTGTATCTTTATTTCCGGTGACCTCAATTTTTGAAAGCATAAGCTGAATGAATTGAGGCTGCAAGTTAAAGTGCCGAACTTAATTTAAAAAAACGTTTTGTCCACCCAATAAAGTTTCTTCTCTTTTCAGCTTCTGTTCCCAGTTCCAGGCGGTGCGCATCATATCTTCTAAACTGAACTGAGGAACCCATCCCAATAACTGACGTGCTTTTTCATTATTTGCGAATATGGCGGTAATATCTCCGGCTCTTCTTCCGCTTATGCTGTAATTGAGTGCCTGTTCACTTACCTGTTCAAACATACGGATGGCTTCCAGAACAGTGTAGCCATTTCCGGTACCGAGATTGAAAATTTCACAATTGCCTTTGTTTTTTCCGGCAATCAAATAATCCAGGGCAAGCGTATGTGCATGCGCGATATCAACTACATGGATATAATCGCGTATACAACTTCCGTCGCGGGTTGGATAATCGTTTCCAAATACCAGCATTTGAGGAAGTTTTCCTATGGCTGTTTGAGTGATTGCAGGAACGAGGTTTGCAGGTTTGCCAAGAGGAATTTCTCCGATTTCATTGGAAGGATGTGCACCAACCGGGTTAAAATAACGGAGAAGAATGGCATTCATCTCGTTACTGTTCGCGGTTTGCTGTACAATTTTCTCCCCCATCTGTTTGGTATATCCATAGGGAGATTCTGCTTCATGGGTTGCTGTAGATTCTGTAACCGGACTTTCATCTGGATTTCCATAAACCGTGCAGGAAGAAGAAAACACAAAATTCGGAATTTGAAAATTGTCGCAGCAGCGAAGGATATTGAGTAAAGAATTGAGGTTGTTTTCAAAATATAGCAATGGTTTTTCAACCGATTCGCCAACCGCTTTGTACGCTGCAAAATGAATTACACCTGCCAGATCGGGGTTTTCCTGAAAAATGGCATGAGTATCATCGAAAATGCATAAGTCAACCGTATAATTTTTCACTTTTACTCCGGTTATCCTTTCTACACCATCCAGAATATTGGGTTTACTCCTGCTGTTATTATCGGCAGAAATTACATGATACCCATGCTGGAGCAAATCCACAATAGTATGGGCACCGATATAACCGCATCCGCCAGTGACCAGAATTTTCTTCATAAAATGAATTTATAGTTTTGGCTGTTGCTGTTCTTTATAAACAGATCATCAAAAAATACAATGCAAAGAAACCAAAAATTCATCCAGCTTAAGGTAAAGAGGAAAAGTTTTTTACCACAGCCTCTCAATAAAAAAATCGAAGGATATAAAAAATCAATGCGGCCAGAATCGCGCTGATAGGAATGGTTAGAATCCAGGCCCAAAGCAAATTTACTGTTACCCCCCATCTTACAGCCGATAAACGTTTGGTTGCACCTACGCCTATGATCGACCCGGTGATGGTATGTGTTGTACTTACCGGAATTTTAAGGGCTTCAGTAACAAAAAGGGTGATAGCTCCTGCTGTTTCTGCAGCAACCCCTTCAAATGGAGTTACTTTGGTGATTTTGGTACCCATTGTTTTTACAATTTTCCAGCCTCCGCTCATAGTACCCAATGCAATGGCAGCATAACAAGCGAGCGGAATCCACCAGATCATATTGTTTAAGGAGTAACGTACCGGATCATATGCTATCATTGCAGCCATGATGATACCCATCACCTTTTGGGCATCATTTCCACCATGACCGATACTGAAGATGGCAGAAGAAACCAACTGCAGCCTTTTGAACCAGGTATTTGCCCGGTTGGCGTTAAGGCCATTTAAGAACAACGTGAAGCTGGCCATAATCACCATGATACCCGCCAGTAATATCCATTTGAAATTGGCAGAATGGAAAATTACTCTTAGCGCATAGCTTTGGTAATGGGTTTTTAATTTTGCCGGATCGGTAACTATATTTTCTTTCAGGAATAAGGCAACCAATATGAACACGATCAGAGCTATGATTTTGGGTACCCATCCTTTTCTGAAAGAATGGATAAACCATAGTGAAAGGATGAAAGCGATAATCATACCTATCACCGGGGCGAGAAAAATGAAAGCAATGGTTTTGATAATGGGTTCAGAATTGATGGTGTTAAATCCACCAAATGCAACTGCGGCACCTGAAAATGCGCCTATCAGGGCATGGGAAGAAGAAGAAGGGATTCCAAACCACCAGGTGAAAAGGTTCCAGAATACGGCGGATAGTAAACCTGAAAAGATCACCAATAACATATTCTGCCCATTTACCAATTCCGGTTTTACGGTTTTGGCAATCGTATTGGCAACCCCATGATCTTTGAAAATGAAAAACGCAACAAAATTAAAAACGGCTGCCCAGATCACTGCCTGCCCCGGTGTAAGCACTTTGGTAGAAACCACTGTTGCTATAGAGTTGGCGGCATCATGGAACCCGTTGATATAATCAAAGATGAGCGCCAGAGCAATGATAACAATCAGAAACGTCATGAGAAAATTGTTTTGTAGCAGTCAATGAAGCACAACTGGTACTTGCAAAAATGGTTTTAGGCGTATTTAATAATGATAGATTCAATCACGTTGGCAACGTCTTCGCATTTATCGGTAACAATCTCCATGATCTGGTAAATCTCCCTTTTTTTGATTACTTCTTTTGCATCTGGCTCTGTGGCGAAGAGGCGCTCTATGCTCATGTCGAAAATATCATCACCCTGATTTTCAATGCTGTTGATGGCAACTAATGCATCCGTAATTACGCGCAGATTTTTCATATTGCGCAATTCTTTTACTGCTTTATGTACCTGCGTACAACCGAGCGCTATCAGTTCAGCCATTTTCTGGATGCCGATATCGTTAGGGTCTACATGATAAAAATTAATTTTTTTTGCTGAGGCATATATATAATCCGCAATATCATCCAGAGCTGTAGCAAGATAGTGGATATCCTCCCTATCGAACGGAGTGATGAAGTTCTTACCTAACTCAGTGAAGATCTTGTGGGTGTATTCATCATTAACATGCTCCATGTCCTCTACTTCCTTGATTAGCTTACCTCTTTTTTCAAAATCAGGCTCATTAACCACTTCCTTAAGCTTCACACCCATTTTTACCAGCACTTCTGATACGTTTTCGAATAGTTGGTAAAATATCCTGTCTTTCGGGAGGAAAATTTTCAAAATCGTGTTAAAGGCCATGGTTTATGAATTTGCGCAAATTTAGAATTATCAATCCGTGGTTGCTCATCAGGGGAATTGGTAATGATTTCTTAATACAAAAAAATATTGAATTATTTTAT
>JAPLEF010000187.1 GCA_026391525.1 Sphingobacteriales bacterium | reverse complement strand
CATATTATATAAATCACATTGGTATAATATGAGTGTGCTAAAGGTTACTTAAAATTGGTGGAGTAAATATTTTTAGCGAATTTTGTAAGGTTTCAAAACAGGTTTTGCATGAATTGAAACTTTCGTTTATTATGTGTAAATCCCCTTATTTTACTACAGGAATGCATCAACTGATCCGACGTTTTTTATTTGTGTTTGTTACGCTGGCATTTTTCCTGATTTCCTGCAAAACCACCAAAACCAGCACTTATTTCGAAAGTTTACCAAGGGATACCGTCATAAACGGGTTGGTTGGCCCAACCCTCGAATCAAAAATTCAAAAAAGGGATATTTTAGCCATAACGGTGAGCAGTTTAAGTCCTGAACTTGACATGAAATTCAATGCTGCTTCTGTACAGATCGCTGGTGATGCACAAACATCACTGAATAAGAATGGCTATCTCGTAAACGACAACGGAAAAGTGACCATCCATTATCTGGGAGAAATCGAAGCTGCAGGGCTTACCCGAAGAGAATTCAAGGAAAAAGTTGAAAAAGGCTTATTGCCTTTTCTTAAAGAACCGATAGTAACGGTACAGTATCTTAACCGTAAAGTTACTGTTATTGGCGACGTGAACAGGCCGCAAGTAATTGCATTGCCGGATGAACAGATCAGTATCCTCGACGCTCTTGTATTCAGCGGCGATATGAATAAAACTGCAAAGAGAACAGACGTGATGATCATAAGGGAAGACGGCAGTCAGAAGAAAATCAAGCACGTGAATATGGAAGATCATGCCATCCTTTCATCCCCATGGTATTACCTGCAGCCCAATGATATCCTTTATGTGCCTGCTGATGTAAGCAAAGCAGATGAAGAAGACAGGCGCAGGAATACACAAACAACAGTAGGCTTATTGGTTTCCTTTCTATCGTTGGCCATTATTATCCTTAACATTTTCGTCAAATGACGGTAAGAGCAGTGCCTTATGAGTGAAGAACAATTTTTTAAAGAGAAGCCCTCATCGAATATACTGGCACAGGTTATACACCGGTACCTGCCTTTCTGGCCGGTATTCGTGGTATTAACCATTATTTCTCTCTTAGTTGCTTACATTTATCTTCGTTCACAAACACGAATTTATGTGGCTTCTGCAAAAGTATTGCTTAAGGACCCTAATAAGGGTTCTGGCGACAGCAAAGTTTTAGACGCATTGAATATTTTTTCAGAGAAGAAAATTGTAGAGAATGAAATCATCGTACTCCGCTCATCATCACTGATGCAGGAAGTAGTGAAATCATTAGACCTTTATGCAACAGTATTCAACGAAGGTAAAGTGCAAAGAGAAGAATTGTATGCATCCAATTCCCCCCTTGAATTTGTAGCCCTGAATAAAGACAGCATCGAAGGATCCGGCAAATTTTCCTTTGAAATGGATTGGAATAAAAGGGTAGTGCGCATCGCAGGCCAGTCCATCCCTTTTGAAGGGATATTTAAAATTGGTAATACCGGCTATCAGCTTAAGATCAATTACAATTACTCCCGTAACGTTACCGGTAAAAATTATTTTGTGGTATTCCGAACAGTTGCTTCGGCCGCAGGAAGCATCATAGGTAGTTTAAAAGCCAGTCCTCTCTCCTTTGCTTCCACGGTAATTGACTTGAAAATGGAAACACCTGTTCCCGAAAGAGGTATCAATGTCCTGAACAGGTTGTTCGAAGTGTATAACAAAGAAGGTATTGATGATAAGAACCAGATGGCTACCAAAACCTTGCAGTTTATCGAAGACCGTTTGGGTACAGTAATAGGCCAATTAGACAGTGTGGAAAATAACATTAAGAATTACAGGAGTAAATTCGGTGTTATCGATTTGAGTAGCCAGGCCAATACTTATATGAGTTCCGTTAGTGAAATGGACAAAAAAAGTGCAGCGATCGTAGACCAGTTGGAAAGTTTGAATAACCTGGAAAGCTATGTGAACTCAAAAGGGAATGAAAGAGGCACCGTTCCTTCGTTTGTACTGGTTAATGATGTGGTTTTGAAAGGAGCTGTAGATCAGCTTCTGGCAGCAGAATTTGAAGTAAACAGGGTCAAAAGCATTGCAGGTGAAAAGAGTGATATGGTTCTTTTGGCTGAAAATAAAGTAGAAGAATTGAAAGGAGATATCCGTGAATCCATAAGGAATATCCGTATCGATTTCCAGACTCAGAAAAAAAGTATTGAAAAAAATATAGCCCGCAGCTCCGGCCTTTATGCTTCCATTCCTGAAAAAGAAAAAGGATTTATTGAAATCAGCCGCCAGCAAGCCATCAAAAATGAAATCTATACTTATCTCCTGAAAAAGAGAGAGGAAACCGCTTTGTCATCTGCTTCTACAAGTGCCGACTTGCGTGTGCTGGAACGTGGGTTTTCATACGGACCTATAAAGCCAATCCCTAAAAATTATTACTGGACGGGTTTGCTGATTGGATTGCTTGCATTCCTTATATACGTGCAAGCATTTGAGCAATTCAACAACAAAATCATGTTCCGTTCGGAGATTGAAAACAGGACAAACGTGCCTGTAATCGGAGAGATTGTTCAGGCTAAATCGAAAGATGCTGTAGCCATTTCCGAAGGGAAACGAACGGTGATTGCAGAACAATTCAGGGCATTGCGCACCAATCTCACCTTCATGGGCTTCAATGAGCAGAATAAGACACTCCTGATCACATCGAGTATTTCCGGAGAAGGTAAGAGTTTTATCGCAGTCAATATGGCCATCAGCATCACCCTAACCGATAAAAAAGTGGCTTTGATGGAAATGGATTTAAGAAAACCGAAATTGAGTAAGAAATTGGGCATTAACCGTGATCCCGGTATTTCAAGTTATATTGTAAATAAAGCAACGATTGAAGAAATCATCAAGCCAACTTCACATAACAATCTTTTTTTAATTTCATCCGGCCCCATTCCACCCAATCCAACTGAATTGATCGGGAGGCCTGAGTTTGCCACAATGATGGAAGAACTGAATAAACGTTTCGATTATATCATCATTGATACTGCACCTATCGGACCGGTAACCGACGCCCAATTACTAACCAAATATGCCAATACCAGCATATTTGTGGTAAGGCATAACCATACCCCTAATGTATTTATCCGAATGATTGAGGGGTTTTACAAAGAGAAGAAGTTCAATAATATGTCTATTGTATTCAATGGTATCAAACCCAGAGGCATCTCCATTCTGAATTATAGTTTTGGCGGATATGGCAATGGATATGGTTATGGATATGGATATGGTTATGGCTATGGTTATGGTTATGGCAGTGAAAAGGGGAGTTATTACACCAATGATGAATCGCAACCAGGATTCAAGAATTTATGGGATATCAAAGGCATGCTGAAACGTTTGTTCAGCCGCCGCAAGTGATGCCTGTTAATGACTGATTTGAACCTTAATAATCCGTCTTCAGTTCAGATTTCCTGTGACTGAGGACTAGCGAAGCTTTGTCTATTATGGAGGAAACCAGTCATTGGTATGTTGTATACACCCGGCCCCGGTGGGAGAAAAAAGTAGCCAAGCTCCTGCTTGAAAAAGGGATCCGGCATTATTGCCCATTGAACAGGGTGATGAAGCAATGGAGCGACCGGAAAAAAATTGTTTTTGAACCCCTTTTCAAAGGATATGTGTTTATTTGTACTACGGAGAGGGATAAATGGAGCATTAAAAATATAGATGGGATTTTGAATTACGTTTACTGGCTTGGAAAGCCCGCCCGGATAAAAGAAGCTGAAATCAATACCATAAGAATGTTTCTGCAGGAATTTACTGATGTTGAGGTGATAGACAAGCAGTTGGATATCAATGATTTGGTAGTCATCAAACAAGGGGTGCTGATGAATTATCGTGGTATAATTGTTGAAGTAACCGGAAATAAGGCAAAGGTCAGGATAGATAGTATGGGAATACAATTGAGCGCCCTGTTCGATAAAGTGAACCTTGAACCTCTGACAGGAAACCGGTAACATAAGACTTTTTTTATCAATACGGGAAAAAAAGTTAAATTGTGATTCCAAAAATGGCAGCGATGAAACTGAGCGATAAAATCTATGTGGCCGGGCACAACGGTTTGGTTGGAAGTGCTATAGTGCGGCTGCTTCAAAAAAAAGGCTACAGCAATATCATCACCCGGACTTCTGAAGAACTTGATTTGAGGGACCAAAAGCTGGTAAACGACTTTTTTGAAGCACAGCAACCCATGTTCGTATTTCTTGCGGCTGCAAAAGTTGGAGGTATATTGGCTAATCAAACTTATCCTGCTGATTTTATTTATGACAACCTTAATATTCAGAATAATGTAATCCATGCTGCTTATAAATGGGGCGTAGAAAAATTATTATTCCTCGGTAGCAGTTGCATCTACCCGAAAAATGCTCCTCAGCCCATTGAAGAAGGATATTTGATGACTGGATTTTTAGAACCAACCAACGATGCCTATGCTATAGCAAAAATTGCCGGTATTAAGATGTGCCAGGCTTACCATCGCCAGTTTGGATGCCGCTTTATCAGTGTGATGCCGACCAACCTTTACGGTCAGGGCGATAACTACGATTTACAGCATGCTCATGTTTTGCCGGCTTTGCTTCGAAAATTCCACGAAGCAAAAATCAATAACGACCCCACAGTAACGGTATGGGGTACGGGAAAACCACGCCGCGAATTCCTGCATGTAGACGATGCGGCCATGGCCTGTTATTTCCTGATGCAACGCTATGAATCGCCTGAAATCATCAATGTAGGTTCCGGTATCGACCATACCATCAAGGAAATGGCAACCACTATTAAAAAAATCACCAATTACCCCGGCAATATCATCTTTGATGAATCCAAGCCGGATGGCACACCAAGGAAATTGCTCAATGTAGACCGTATCCATAGTCTGGGATGGAAATCTATCATCGACCTTGAAGAAGGATTAAGTGCAACCTACAATAACTTTGAAAAGAATTATTTTCACTACACCAGTAAGGTACCAAAATCGAACCAGGCCATAGTGCATGTGTAGGATTGCAGGTATATGGGATCGGAGTTTTGCCATTAATGAAGTAGAACGCATAGTAGAATTGATGTGCTCATTACAAAAACATGGAGGGCCCGATGATAGTGGCATCTATACTTCAGCTGAAAACCATCTTGTATTAGGAAACAGACGTTTGGCTTTGCTCGATCTGGGCAAAGAAGGGCATATGCCCATGAGTTATCTCCAACGCTATCATATCACTTACAATGGGGAATTGTATAACCACATCCAGCTCAGGAAAGAATTGCAAGCCCTTGGCCATCAGTTCAGCAATCATACTGACACAGAAGTGATGCTCGCTGCTTTTGCTGAATGGGGAACTAATGCATTTTCACGTTTCAACGGAATGTTTGCTTTCGCACTTTGGGATGCACATATCAATACCCTCTACCTTGGCAGGGATGCTGCCGGAATTAAACCCTTGTATTACGATATATCTGGAAACAAGTTGGTATTCGCTTCCGAAATCAGGGCCTTTGAAGCTGTAAATGCCAGCCAAAGCAATAATACCAACTGGCCTGTGATGCTGATGGCTTATGGTTTTGTGCCCGAGCCGGTGACTACTTTAAGTACAGTGAGGCCATTACCGAAGGGCTGTTTCCTTACTTACAATCTTCAAGAGAATACCCATTCTCTGCAATCATTTAAGCATTACAGTTATAGTTACCGGATTGACAATATGGCCACTGCTATAGAAACTACCAGAGAAGTGTTAGCAGATGTAGTGCAGCGTCAGTTATTGGCAGATGCACCGATTGGCGTATTCCTCAGTGGCGGCCTCGATTCGAGTATCCTTGCCAGCTTAGCTGCAAAACAACAACACGGGAACCTGAATACGCTCTCCCTTTTTTTTGAGGAAAAAACCTTCTCGGAAAAAGAATATCAGGACGCTGTAATCGCCAAATTAGGCTGTAAGCATCATCAGTATTTACTTACAGAAAAGGAATTTGAACAGCAGCTTCCACAGGTTTTATCCGATATGGATCAACCTTCCTGTGATGGCATCAATACCTGGTTCATAAGCAGGTATGCGGCATCGTTAGGTTTAAAAGCTGTACTCTCCGGACTGGGAGGTGATGAACTCTTTGGAGGCTATCCTTCTTTTGCCAGGATGAGAAAAACGCTGGCACTGCAAAAAATGCCTGATTTTTTACTCTCATCCGGAAATAAAAGCCGGTCTAAAAAAATGAACCGTCTCGCTTATCTGCAACTTCACGGTATCAAAGGGCGTTATCTCTTTTTAAGGGGGCATTATACTGTTGCAGAGATCGCCCGCCAGATGAACATGGATGAATCGCAGGTATGGCAAATTATTGAAACCATGCCTTCATTCAATGATACCGGATCTCTACATCCTAAAGATCAGGCCGGTTGGATGGAATGGCATATTTATATGCAGAACCAGTTGCTTCGCGATGCTGATGTGATGAGCATGAAAAATAGTATAGAAATAAGGGTGCCTTTTTTGGATGATGCCAATATCCAGCTAGCTATGAGCTTGTCACCCGATTTAAAATACATAGGCCCAAAACCAAAACAATTCCTGATCAATAGTTTTGGCCACGAACTGCCCGACGTGATATGGAACAGACCCAAAATGGGTTTCGCTTTTCCTTTTGCCAAATGGATGCGAAACAGCTTATATGTGAAATCGGTCATGGAAGGGGCTGGGCAGACAGCAAAATCGCACTATCATCAGTTTTTGAAATCAGAACTACATTGGTCGCACCTGATGTCTTTATTGATCCTCCGCCATCGCAGGATTTTATAAAGACAATACTTCTTTCTTTATGTACCCTGAACATCCTGAAAATAAAACTTTCCTGTTGCTCACGCTGCGTGTGTTTTCCGCAACAGGTGGTATTGAACAGGTTTGTAAGGTTGCAGGTAAAGCCTTATTTGAAGCATCTTTGGAAAAAGATTTTTCACTCTCCATTTATAGTTTATATGATCGCAGGGAAAATGCTTTTGATAATCCATATTTTCCGGCAGATTTATTTTCCGGTTTTGGTGAAGCAAAAATTTCATTCCTTAAAGCTGCGGTACATAAGGCAGGTGAATGTGGTACGGTATTATTGAGCCATGCAAACTTATTACCCCTTGCCTGGATGATCAGGAAACGAAATCCTCACACAAAAATCATCCTGCTTTGTCATGGTATCGAAATCTGGAACGGGCTTCCCCGATTCCGAAAAAAAATGCTCAAAGCTATAAACCGTTTCATCGGCGTGAGCCATTTTACCTGTGATAAAATCAAGCAGCTCTACGGGTTTTCTGATGAAAGTTGCAGGATAGTGAACAATCCACTCGATCCTTATCTCCCTTTGCCCTATAAAGCAAGTAAAGCAGTTGCAAGAGAAGGTTTCGAAATAACTCCAGATGCAAAAGTGCTACTTACGCTAACGAGAATTTCTTCTGAAGAACGCTATAAAGGTTACGATCGGGTGATTGAAGCCATGGCGATTCTAAAAGATGATTACCCGGAATTATTGTATATCATTGCCGGGAAGTATGATGATAAAGAATATAATTATATCCAGGAGATGATAAGGAAGAATGCCCTTGTTGACAAGATAAAGCTTTTAGGATTTATCGCGGATGAAGATATTCCGGCAATTTTTGCTGCATCCGACCTTTACATCATGCCCAGTACGCAGGAAGGTTTCGGTATCGTGTTTATAGAAGCCATGTACTATGGCATTCCAGTGATTGCCGGAAATGCAGATGGGTCGGTTGATGCACTTGCAGATGGAAAATTAGGAGTGCTGGTTGATCCAACAAACATCACAGCTATTTCCGAAGCCATAAGGGCATCTTTACAAAATACTTCAGATGGCAAAACGCTGCAGTTGTTGTTAAACAGAATATTTGGTTATGACCGATACAAAATAAATTTATTGGATGCCATTCATTTCAACTGATGATAGTGAAATCCTTGGTAGACGAGACAAGAATATAGTTAAAAATACCATACATCACCATGGAAAAGCTTAACAGCATTACGGCAAATGATCAATGGGATCTTGTTATTGAACCCGGCCGTTCGGAAAAAAATTACTGGAAAGACTTATGGCGTTTCCGTGAACTCTTTTATATCCTCAGCTGGAGAGATATCAAAGTCCGTTACAAGCAAACTGTTTTAGGCGCTGCATGGAGCATCCTTCGCCCATTGCTTACAACAATCATTTTTACGGTGGTATTTAACCGTATCGCACATATGGAAAATCCAGGGAGGGCTCCTTATATGCTGATGGTATTTGCCGGTATGTTGCCCTGGCAGTTTTTCAGCAATGCCCTAAGTGAAGCCAGTGGCAGTTTGGTAGGGAATGCCAACCTGATTACAAAAGTTTATTTTCCAAGGATGATTATTCCAGCAAGTTCAGTAATCACTAGTTTGGTTGACTTTGCCATCTCATTCATTATACTTTTGGTAATGTTTATATGGTTTCGGTTTCTACCTTCCTGGCAAATTATTTTTTTACCTTTATTCATATTAATGGCTTTCTGTTGTGCTTTCGGAGTGGGCTTATACCTTACTGCAGTAAATGTAAAATACCGCGATTTTCGATATATCATCCCGTTTATCATCCAATTCGGTTTATTCATTACGCCTATCGGTTTTAGTAGCAGTGCCATTGCTGAAAAATGGCGGATATGGTATTCATTAAATCCGATGGTAGGGGTAATTGATGGTTTCAGATGGTGCATCTTAGGCGATCCAATGAACTGGCAATCATTTTTTGTATCGCTGGTGATTACAGGTATTTTCCTTTGGTTAGGCATCCAATATTTCAGGAAAATGGAAAAATCTTTTGCCGATAATATCTAATGAATGCTATGAAAGATAATGATGCTTTTGACAGGAGCAAGATTTACGAAAAACTGGATTATGTTCCCGAACCTTCCGGATATAAAGCCGATTTGCCATGGGTGGTTCAGCAACAGATTGCTGCAACCAATGGCATTCAGTATGTAGACAGGATCGGTAAACTCAACGAGTACCCCGAATTCGAATTGCCTGTTTCGAGGGTAGAAGAAGGATTGATGCTTGATATCGGAACAGGATGGGGCAGGTGGCTGATCGCAGGCCATAAAAAAGGCTTTACACCTGTTGGTGCCGACATCAGGCTTGAATTCTGCAAAACCGCGCTAAATACCATGAGAGCTAAAGGCATCAATGGTTATACAGTGGTGGCTGATTTGCAAGAACTGCCTTTCCTAGACAAGGTATTCGATCTGGTTTGGTCGTTCAGCGTGATACAGCATACGCATAAAGACAGGATGCTTGGCTGCCTTAATCATATCCATCGCATCTTAAAAGCAGGGGCATACACGAAACTAGAATTTCCAAACGCTTATGGCATACATAATTATTTTGGACCCTATGCCAAAAGTTTACAAACAGCCGATGATTTTCAATCATGGGAAGTGAGGTATTACAGCATTGTGGAATACCGTAAAATTTTCATGGACATCTTCCATAATTTCAACTATCAGGTTCATAGCATGCTGGGTATCGGGGTTTTGAAGGAAGATCTAAAATATGTTTCTTTGAAAAATAAGCTGCTTTGTTCGTTATCCCTCACCGGTAGTTTGGCTGCACAAATATTCAGACCTTTGAAAACAGTATGCGATAGTGTTTATGTTCAAGCCGTGAAAGAAGGGTTCGGCATCAATCAGCATGCAATCATGAAGTTCAGGGCAGCATACAATAGCAATCCTGCTGATAACCTCAATATCGTCTTTCTGCTCAGGTGCCCTATTTCCGGAGAAACATTGCGCTTATCGGATGCTAAAGACCGTATCATCAATACATCACAAAATATCTCTTACCCGGTTATAGATGGCATTCCTATCATGATAAAATCGGAAGCGACCGTTTCCTGAAATTAAATGCCTGCAAATAGGCGCTTCAAATCCATACATGTCTGCAATCATAGAGCTAAACAGAATTTCCAAGCATTTTCATATTTCCCATGAAGGAAATGAAAAATATAAAGCACTCAGGGATGTGATCAGTAATAGAGCGAAGAAAGTTTTTTCTTTTCCTAAATGGATGCGCCCTTCAGCTGCAGGAAATAAAGAGGAGTTTTGGGCACTGAGGGATATCAGTTTCAGCATAAATCCCGGAGAGCGGGTAGGCATTATCGGTAGAAATGGCGCCGGTAAGAGCACATTGCTTAAGATATTGTCGCGAATCACTGAACCCACATCCGGAAGTATCCGCATGAAGGGGAGGGTTGCTTCCCTACTGGAAGTTGGCACAGGGTTTCACCCCGAACTTAGTGGTAGGGAGAATATCTATTTGAATGGAGCCATATTGGGTATGAGCCGTGCAGAAATCCGTTTGAAGTTTGATGAAATCGTAGCTTTTGCCGAAATTGAACGGTTTCTCGATACGCCAGTAAAGCGATACAGCAGTGGCATGTATGTACGCCTTGCTTTTGCCGTGGCTGCCCATCTGGAACCGGAAATACTTGTAATTGATGAAGTGCTTGCCGTTGGAGATGCACAGTTCCAGAAAAAATGCCTTGGCAAGATGGAAGAAGTAAGCAGCAATGATGGAAGGACTGTACTTTTTGTTAGCCATAACATGGGAGTGGTTTCCCAACTTTGCAACAGGGGCATTTTACTTTCACATGGCGAATTGAAATTTTCTGGTGATATCAAAAAGGTGATCGATAACTACCTTCGAAGCGATGATATACGTAATGACTACAAAGTTGAAGATGATTCGAAAAAGAAAAATCATATCATTAGTATTGAGATCACAAATGCCAATGGGGAACCTTGTTCTGATTTTAGTTTTGAAGAGTCTATGCTGATGAAATTCCGGTTCAAAGTGACAGAAAAGTTGATGGGATTACAAATAGGAATCGGATTAGAAGACAAATTCAATACAAGAGTATTTACAATAATTAAGGAAATAGATTTTTTTCAAAATAATAGTGAGGAATATTCGGGGCAAGTTATTTTTCCGTCTTCATTGATAGCACCAAATAGATATACATTTGTAATGGCTCTATGGACTAAGGATGGAAAAGTAAACGACATAGTTTCTAACATCTGCCCAGTCACGATTATAGATAATGGCACAGAACACGCTTTATATGAAGGCACTGATTATGGCAGCATT
>JAPLEF010000106.1:2238-18245 GCA_026391525.1 Sphingobacteriales bacterium | reverse complement strand
TATTATTTCCAATATTTTCTTTTAATAGCTTTTCGTTGAAAAATAAGTATGCAAATTGTATGAAAATAGAAAAGCGACTATGAAATATTATTCATAATCGCTTGATTTTCAGCTCCCCCTGCCCGACTTGAACGGGCGACCCTCTGATTAACAGTCAGATGCTCTAACCAACTGAGCTAAGGAGGAATTTACCCTTCCATCACTGGATTTGGGAGGGCAAAAATAAGGCATTTTTTATTTTTATCCGGAAATTTATCTGAACTATTTCAGAGCCACATGGCCAAAAACAGTCATATGCTCACAAATATGCCTTCTTCGCGTATCTCAACCGGAAAAATCTTCAAATAATACCCCTCCCCACTCAGATTCCTCCCATTGGTTATATTGAATTTATACCGGTGTAACGGACAAACCAACTGGCCCAAAGCATCCAGATAGCCCTCAGCCATTTTACCGCCGGCATGTGGACATTTTGCCGTACAGGCATGTATTTCTTCACCGTGTTTAATTATACATAGCTTTTTTCCCGCTCCGCTCCATTCCGCTAAACCCGATGTATTGAAATGAATCTCATTCACATGTTCCGCAATCTTAATCCATTGCATATTGTCGTTGTGCGTCATCAGTGTCTTTTCATAAGTCAATAAAAATATTCGGCCCGGTAAGGATACCTGATCTGATACAACTCTCTTACTTTGTTGAGTATGGTTTGCCTTAACCCGTTTAAGTTCTGCCGCTCAGTTGCTGATACAAAAACACAATTGCCCTGGGTTTCTTCCTGCCATCGCTCTTTTAATTCCTTCAGTATATCAGCTTTCACTTCCGGCTCCAACCATTCATCAAATGCTTCTTTTTCATATTGATCCATCTTATTAAATATGGTGATGGTAGGCTTATCACCCGAACCCAATTCAGCCAGGGTTTTATTCACCACTAACAATTGCTCTTCATATCTCGGATGGGAAAGGTCTACCACATGCAATAAGATATCAGCCTCACGTACTTCATCCAACGTACTCTTGAAACTCTCTACCAGGTGATGCGGCAGCTTGCGGATAAACCCAACCGTATCGCTCAGCAAAAAAGGAGTTTGTTCAAAAACAACCTTACGTGTGGTGGTGTCTAAAGTGGCAAATAATTTGTTCTCTGCAAAAACCTCACTCTTGCTCAATACATTCATCAAGGTAGATTTCCCTACATTGGTGTAACCCACCAGGGCTACACGGATAAACTCTCCGCGCTCTTTACGTTGGGTAAAAGCTTGTTTATCTATTTCGAGCAGGCGTTTACGTAATAAAGCGATCTTATCCTTAACAATCCGGCGGTCAGTTTCAATTTCTGTTTCACCAGGGCCCCTGGTACCCACACCGCCACCCTGACGTTCCAGATGCTTCCACATCCCTTTCAATCGAGGTAATATATATTGATATTGCGCCAACTCCACCTGTGTTTTGGCCTGTGCCGTTTTAGCGCGACTGGCGAAAATATCTAAAATCAAATCACTCCGGTCGATGATTTTCACGCCCAGTATTTTTTCGATATTGATGATCTGAGAACCCGTAAGTTCGTCATCAAATATCACCAAACTGATATTGCCTTTGAGCTGGATGTATTGTTTGATCTCTTCTAATTTTCCTTTGCCCAAAAAAGTCTTGCTATCAGGATGCTGCATTTTCTGCAAATACCTTTTCACTGTTTTGGCTCCGGCGGTTTCGGCAAGAAATGACAACTCATCCAGATACTCGTTTACCTGTTGTTCCGTCTGCTCCTTTTGAATCATGCCGGCAAGTATGGCCTGCTCTTCAATATATGGTATGGATTTTTTTTCTATCAATGCATCAACTTTAACTCCTTAAAGATACAGTAAATAAAAGGCATGTAAAGAAACAGGTACACTTACCTTACTGCTGGCAGTTAACTCCATAAAATTTGTGAGAAATGATTTGAATGAATTGTAGAAGAAACGTCTGTTAAAAAGATTGGATACCCTTAGACACTTTCACCCATTTTTGAAGGGTGCTGCATTGCTGGTATTCCGGATCTACCATGATATAGTAATTGGATATTTTACTATTGAACCATTTTTCAAGTGTATCGTCCTTTTTCTCTTCAAGGGCGCGAATGGCAATCTTGTTATAATCGTCCTTCAGGTTTTCCCGATGTGGTTCTGTTTTAGACTTTAGATAAATGATACGTACGCCTCTTTTACCGCGTTCATCGGCAAACTCTACCGGTAAGGAATACTCGCCCACTTTCAATTCTTTCATCATCACAACAAGATCTTTATCTAACTGGTCGAGCGTAAGGAAGGTGCCATCTCTTCCCTGCAGCATACCGGCGGTGAACTTGCTGTTTTCATCATCGCTGTAACGGTTAACAGCGGTACCGAATTCAATCACACCGGCGATCAGCTTCGAACGCACCGTATCCAGTTTGGCTTTCGCTGCCTTCAATTCGAACTGGGTTACCTGCGGTATTTTAAGGATATGCCTTACCATGGCATCATCACCTGAACGGCTAACCAGTTGTATGATATGATACCCGAACCTTGTTTTGAAGGGGTTGGAAATCTGTCCTTCTTTGAGTGTAAATGCTTTCGAAAGCCAAACACCATCCATATCTTTCTGATTACGGTTCACATCATAACGGCCTGCGTTTTCTTTTACGCCAGGGTCATCAGAATTCAAAGAAGCAATGGTGCCAAAATCTTTTCCGGATTCAATTTGCTTTTTGAAATTCTGCAACTGTTCAATAGCATATTCTTCTGCATCTCTTGCCGCTTTAGGATAGGCAACAATCTGCCCCACTTCAACTTCTGTTTCGTAAAATGGTAAACTGTCTTTCGGAATCTTATCAAAATAAGCTTTCACTTCATTGGGAGTGATCTTAACTCCATCTACAATCTTATTTCTCATGGCAGCTGCGAGCTTGCGGTCTCTGAAACCATCTTTAAAATCTTCTTTGAGCTGGTATATCGATTTTCCGGCAACTTTTTCTACTTCCTCTTTTGAACCATATTGGCTGATAAAATAACGGATCTGGTTGTCGATGTCTGCTTCAATTTCTTCATCAGTAACCGGTATGGAATCTTTCTCCGCCTGCAAAACCAGCGCTTTGATTCCCATGGCCTGTTCGAGGCTCAGACAACGTGCATCCGGTGGCAATTCAATTCCCTGGCGCTGCATATCGATCAAACTGTTATCGATATCACTTTTCAACACAATCTTATTCCCTACCACAGCGATGATCTTATCAGCTACCACTTTAGTAGGTTGAGCGAATGCCAGTGAACAGAAAAAAACGTAGAAGATGCTGAGAATAAAAAAATGCTTCATCGTGGTGCTTAAGTGAACTGCAATTGCAGGTGAACAAAATTACTCCTGCCATGCCGTGTAGCAGGGCTTTGAATATCATTTAACAAAAAATTGTAGCACATGCGCACTACAATTTTTTATATAGAACTTATCTGATTTTTTACAAAGTACGTTTTACTTCTACTTCTTCAAATGCTTCTACAATATCACCTACTTTGATGTCGTTGTAATTCCTGATCACCAACCCGCATTCCATTCCTGAAGTAACTTCTTTGGCATCATCACGGAAACGTTTCAAACTGGCCAGTTCACCGGTAAAGATTACGATACCATCTCTTACCAACCTGATGCGGTTGTTGCGGGCGATCTTGCCATCAAGCACCTGGCAGCCGCCAACGGTAGCCTTATCAAACTTATAGGTTTCCCTGATTTCCACGTTAGCGAGGATTTTCTCTTCAACAGTTGGTTCCAGCATTCCTTCCATCGCGCTTCTGATTTCTTCGATGGCATTGTAGATGATGGAATAGAGTTTGATCTGGATAGATTCGCTTTCAGCAAGCCTTGCCGCCTGTAATGAAGGGCGCACATTAAATCCTATGATGATGGCATCCGATGCATTGGCAAGGGTTACATCACTTTCTGTAATGGCACCAACCGCTTTATGGATCACTTTCACCACAATTTCTTCCGTGCTGAGTTTTTGTAATGAATCACTGAGTGCTTCAACCGATCCATCCACATCACCTTTGATGATTACATTGAGTTCTTTAAAGTTACCCAAGGCCAATCTTCTGCCGATTTCATCGAGGGTGATATGCTTCTTGGCACGGATACCCTGTTCGCGAAGGATCTGACCACGCTTATACGCAGTTTCCCTGGCATCAGCTTCGTCGTGGAATACTTTGAAAGTTTCACCGGCCTGTGGCGCTCCGTTCAAACCTAGTATCAATACCGGTGTGGAAGGAGGAGCAATTTCAATACGCTGGTTACGCTCGTTGTACATCGCTTTCACTTTACCGAAGTATTGCCCGGATACGATCATATCACCCTGATGTAAAGTTCCATTCTGCACCAGTATGGTGGCTACATAGCCCCGCCCCTTATCTAGTGATGCTTCAATGATGGTTCCAGAAGCCTGGCGAACGGGATTGGCTTTCAATTCAAGAATATCTGTTTCGAGCAATATTTTTTCAAGCAATAAATCGATATTCATTCCTTTTTTTGCACTGATTTCCTGGCTTTGGAATTTACCTCCCCAACTCTCTACCAGTATATTCATATTGGCGAGTTGCTCTTTTATCTTTTCCGGATTAGATCCGTCTTTATCAACTTTATTGATGGCGAAAATCATGGGTACAGATGCAGCCTGAGCATGTGAAATGGCTTCACGGGTTTGAGGCATAACCGCATCATCGGCTGCCACAACAATTACTGCAATATCGGTAACCTTGGCACCACGGGCACGCATAGCCGTAAATGCTTCGTGACCCGGCGTATCGAGGAATGTGATGGCTCGTCCATCCTTTAACGTTACTTCATAGGCGCCGATATGCTGTGTGATACCACCTGCTTCTCCTGCAATCACATTTGTATTTCGTATGTAATCGAGTAATGATGTTTTACCATGATCTACGTGGCCCATGATGGTAACGATTGGTGCACGGGGAACCAGGTTTTCAGGATTATCTTCTTCTTCTTCTTCTTCAAGTTCTGCAGCATCATCTACCCCGATGAATTCCACTTCATAGTTGAATTCGCTGGCTACCAGTTCAATCACGTCGGCTTCCAACCGCTGATTGATGGAAACCATTATACCCAGGCTCATACATTTGCTGATTATATCTGCGAAGCTCACTTCCATCAACCCGGCGAGTTCACTAACAGAAATGAATTCGGTTACCTGCAGTTTATTACTTTCTCCTCCGTTTTCACCCATCTGTTCTGCCATTTCCTCACGCTTGGCTTTACGGTATTTGGCTTTGAGGCTTTTTCCCCTTCCGCCGGAACCTGCAAGTTTTGCTTGTGTCTGCTTCAGTTTTTCCTGAATCTCCTTGGCATCAATGATCTTATCTTCACGTTTAGCAGGAGCTCCGGTTCCCGGCTTTTGGAAGCGGTTGCCGGTTGCCGGCGGTGAACCGGGGCGATTCTGTCCGCGGCCATCAGGAATAGCTTTATTCCCTCTTGAAGGCGAACCTGTTCCGGGAGCTGAGCCTTTTGCTCCGGGCTTTTTCTGGATGGGAATGCGTTTACGCTTATGTTTTTCTTCGTTTGAATCTTTTTTAGGCCGGGTATCACTATCTACCGGAAGGGTAATTTTTCCAAGAATTTTCGGACCGGTAAGTTTCGCTGCCTGGATGTTTTCTATCATCGGAGCAGCGGGATCTTCCGTAGATTCTTCAACAGGTAATTCGACAACCGGAATGGTAGCAGACCGATCTTCAACACTTTGTTCAGCTGCAGGTTCTTCCTTCTTTTTGGATTTTTTTGGACGGGTAGAAGAATCGATCGTATTGAGATCAATCTTATCAAGCACTTTCGGTCTTTCAATTTCCGGTGCACTGATATTACTAAGTACAACGGTTTCTTTAGGCACTTCAGCAACCGGAGTTTCCGGCTCGGGAACAACCACTTCATCAACCTTAATTTTCGGTTCTTCTTTTACGGGTTCAGGCACTATAGCTTTCGCTTCTACCGGCGAAGCCTCTACTGCTTTTGGTTTTTCTTCCTTCTTTTTTATAGAAAGGTCTTCTTCATCCCTTTTCTTTTTGGGCTCTCCGGAGTTGGCGCCTTTGGGCAGATCAACCTGTTCTGCTTTTTGTTTGGCTGCTTTATCTTGCTGGAATTCCGATTGCAACACACGGTACATCTCTTCCGTGAGTTTGGTGCTCGGTTTCAAGTCGTCGGCATTGAAACTTTTAGACACAAGAAATTCGATAAGGGTATGTGTACCGATATTAAATTCCTTGGCCGCAGCCATCAACCTTGGTGTGTTTAGTTCTGACATTCGTTTGTTTAACAGCGCAACAAGCTGGTTGCTGCCGTGTGTTTTCTTTTATTGTTACTTAATGGCGCTTTTCTATATAAAGTTGCTACTTATTCTCTTTCAAATTCTTCCTTCAAAATCCTTCTGATATCGGTGATGGTTTCTTTTTCAAGATCGGTACGGCGCTCCAGTTCTTCAGCGGTAAGATCAAGAACTGAACGGGCGGTATCGCAACCCACACGCTTCAACTCATCAATAACCCATGATTCAATTTCATCTGAAAATTCTTCAAGGTCGATATCAAATTCATCTTCTTCTCCTTCATTATCGCGGAACACATCAATTTCGTAACCGGTGAGTTCGCAAGCCAGTTTGATGTTTACGCCTCTTCTTCCAATAGCCAATGAAACCTGATCGGGTTTGAGGTAAACATTGGCATGGCTTTTTTCGGTATCCAACTCAATGCTTGTGATCTTGGCCGGAGTGAGGGAACGCTGGATCAGCAATTGGGTGTTGGCCGTCCAGTTGATCACATCGATGTTCTCATTCTTCAATTCACGCACGATACCATGGATGCGGCTTCCTTTCATACCTACACATGCACCAACGGGATCGATACGGTCATCATAACTTTCAACAGCCACCTTAGCCCTTTCACCCGGATCGCGTACAATCTTTTTCACTACGATAAGGCCATCGAAAATTTCTGGCACTTCAATTTCAAGCAGTTTTTCGAGAAACATCGGGCTGGTGCGCGACAAGATAATGACTGCCTGGCTGTTCTTCAATTCCACTTTTTTCACTACAGAACGGATCGTTTCCCCTTTTTTAAAATAGTCGGATGGAATCTGTTCCGATTTAGGCAACAACATTTCATTTCCATCTTCATCAAGAATCAGTACTTCTTTTTTCCAAACCTGATAAACTTCCCCGGTAACGATTTCGCCTACCCGATCTTCGTATTTTTTGATGAGGATGTTCTTCTTCAGGTCGTTGATACGAGCTGCTAAAGTTTGTTTACCGGCAAGGATGGCGCGACGGCCGAATTCTTTCTGAATATCCACTTCTTCATACAATTCTTCGCCTACCTGATAATCGGGCTCAATCTTGATGGCGTCTTTGTATTCAATTTCTGTAAGGGTATTGTACAGATCGTCATCATCAACAATAG
The DNA here is from genome assembly GCA_026391525.1 of Sphingobacteriales bacterium. Lineage (GTDB taxonomy): Bacteria > Bacteroidota > Bacteroidia > Chitinophagales > Chitinophagaceae > Ferruginibacter. The sequence continues at coordinate 10,777 of JAPLEF010000106.1, read as the reverse complement.
TGCGGCGCCTGAAAATTTCAAGATCACCTTTCTGGTCGTTTACAATCACGTCAAAATTTTCATCACTGCCGTATTTTTTACGGATCAGTGTTTTGAAAACATCTTCCATTACTTTCATCAGGGTTGGGCGGTCGATATTCTCTGCCTCCTTGAATTCCTGGAACGATTCAATCAAGTTAATGCTTGCCATATTCCTCTCCGGATTGATACCCGACAGAATCGGGGCCCCACCGGCTGGGGGTTTTTGTTATTAAAATTTGATAAGAACTTTTGTTTGTTTGATTTCGATGAATGGAATTTCTACTACCTGCTCCACCGCTTTCTTCCCTTTTCCTTCGATGATTTTGATACTCACTTGTTGCTCACCTACCAATATCAATTCCCCTTCTTTCTTTGTTCCATCCAACAACTGCAATTCTACAGGCCTGCCTATATTTTTTAGGTACTGGCGATGCATTTTCAGGGGTTCATCAATACCCGGACTGGAAACCTCCAGCGAAAAATCGCCTTCAGGATAAAGACCCATTTCTTCCATTCTTTTATAAAGGGCTCTGTTGATTTTGATACACTTCTCAATACCAAGACCTTTATCTGCATCGAGATAAATCTTGTAGTTATTGATGGGCTTCACTTTCAGCTCTACCAAAAAAATATCATCTTCCAATAAAGGAACCAGCAATTGCTTAACGGTTTCTAGTTGATTTTCTGCCTGCATACCGGTTACAAAAGGAGAAGGGAACGACTCCGTTCCCTTCTGTTATCCATTTTTCCATGGCAAATATACAAACACCTAAACAAACAGCCAAAAAGCATTGCCTTTCAACGGAAAAAAATTAACAATAGCGTATTGCAGTTCCTGATAACTTTGCGTCTGTTATGATTAAGTTACTTTTCCAGCTACTTTGTTTTTATCTGCTTTATAAATTGATTGTTGATTTTATTGTGCCTGTTTACAAAACCACGCGCCAGCTCAAATCGAAAATGAGCGAGATGCAAAAAAAAATGGAGGATCAGCAGCAGGCAGGCTTCCAAAAACCAAAATACGAGGCGAAACCAGCCGATAGCAATAAAGAGTATATTGATTATGAGGAGGTTAGGTGAGGGGCAATTGGCAATTGACAATTGGCAATTGACAATTGACAATTGATAATTGACAATTGATAGATGACAATTTTTTATCCTAAAAAATCCTCCACCCTTTCTCCTTTTAATAACAATCGGGTTTGAAAGCCCATCTGAGATGCTGCAGTGATATTGGGATGCGAATCGTCGATGAATAAAGTTTCATGGGCTTTGATACCTGCATCCTCCAACACAAAATTAAACGCTGCTGAAGTTGGTTTACGCAACCCAATAAGGTGAGAGTAATAGGCGCGTTCAAAGTAATGGTCTAAATTTTCAACGTTTAACTGCTGATTCAGGATATTATTCACTTCTACCAAATGTATAGCATTGGTATTGCTGAGCAGGAACAAACGGTAACGCTGCTTCAACTGTTTCAGTAATTGCATGCTTTCTTTACGAAAATCCTGTAAGATGGCATTCCAGGCCAATTGTATTGATGCATCACTTAAATTCATTTCAGGAACCTGCCTGCGCATCGCTTCATAAAAAGCTTCATTGCTGATTTTACCGGTTTCCAGATCTTCAAACAAAGTTGAAGCTGATAGTTGTGAAAACTGCTCTTCAAAACGATCGATGCCCAATTGCCGGAAAGCATCTGCCGTCTTTTCAAAATCAATATTGATAAGAACGGCGCCTAAATCAAACAAAATATTTTTTACTGCGTTCATTCGTTTGCGTTATAAACTTACAAATTTGCTTAAATGTTTCTGCAAAATTAGGAATACGTAATGATCAGGCAATTACTTGAGCAAACTAAACTCAGCCGTGTTTACCGCAACGCTGCTTCCGCCTATAAATACGGTGAATTCTCCGGGCTCTGCAACAAATTTCAATGCGCTGTTGTAAAAAGAAAGTTCCTTTTCGGTGAGAATGAAAGTTACCCGTTTTGATTCGCCTTTCTTCAAAAACACTTGCTGAAAGGCTATTAGGATTGCAAAAGGTTTGCTATAGCCTCTGATCTGATAAAAAACAGAAAGCTTTAAAAAGTTAACAAGTATTTTATAAAGTCCGGCTTATTTCTTTTTCGCTGTATAATAAGTATACATTTTTTTATCTTCATCAGTCGCCGGAAATACGCTGATTGCAGTTCCGCCACCGGGTGCAAGTTTAATATGCATTTGGGTTTCGCTGTTCACCAATACTTTTTGAATCACATAAGCTTCCGGATTCTCCTTCCAGTCTCCATCCGGAGCATCTTTATAAATAGTAGCCAGGTATGGTGCCTTGTTATTCAAAAAACTAAAATTGATTTTTGCAATCCTGCTTTGTTCATCGGTGATGGCACCAACAAACCAACGCTGTGTATTCTTTTGCAAACGTGCGATAGTGATATAATCTCCGGGTTCTGCTTCCAGAATTTTGGTATCATCCCAATCGGTTGCTACATCTTTGATGAATTGAAAAGCATCCATTTTGCTCTCGTAATTTTCAGGCAGGTCGGCGGCCATTTGCAATGGACTGTACATCGTAATGTATAAGGCCAACTGTTTACATAAGGTAGTATGCACCTGCTCTTTTTTATCTTTGTTGTAGGCCGACATTTTGATGGTAAATATTCCGGGTGTATAATCCATCGGACCACCCATCAATCTGGTAAATGGAAGTATGGTTTCATGTTCGGGAGGATTACCACTGCTCCAGGCATTGAATTCATTTCCCCTTGCGGCTTCGCAAGCCAACCAGTTTGGATAAGTGCGATGTAAACCTGTTGGGCGTACCGGTTCATGCATATCCACCATGATCCCTTCCGCAGCTGTTGCTTTGGCAACCCGTTCGTAGTGACGAATCATCCATTGACCATCATGATGTTCACCACGTGGTATGATTTTTCCTACGTAACCCGACTTCACGGCATTCATGCCATATTTTTTCATTAAGGCATAAGCTTTGTCCATATGCCTTTCATAGTTGGTTACCGAAGAAGATGTTTCATGATGCATCATGATACGCACATTTTTTTCTTTGGCATAAGCCGCTAATGCGGCGATATCATAATCGGGATAAGGGGTTACAAAATCAAACACGTCTTCCTTCCATTTTCCAAACCAGTCTTCCCAACCGGTGTTCCATCCTTCCACCAATACCGAAGCAAAGCCGTGCTTGGCAGCAAAATCGATATATCGTTTCACATTGGCCGTATTGGCGCCATGCGGCACTTTGGATGATTGTTGAGAACCTACTTGTTCACCGCTATAATCCCAACTTGATTTGCCTACATGCATTTCCCACCAAACACCTACAAATTTTTGTGGCTTGATGAAATCAGTTGATCCGATTGCTGATGGATCGTTACAATTCAAAATAGTTTTAGATGCCAGAATATCAGCAGCCCGGTCGCTGATGATAATAGTGCGCCATGGAGTTACTGCAGGTGTTTGCAGGTAGGCTTTATTGCCCACGGCATCTGGAACCAAAGCAGCTTTGAAAGTGTTGTTTGTTTTGTTAAGCAACAAGTTCATGGCCGGATAATTGCGCAAAGCTGCTTCATGTATATTGATGTATACACCATCATCCGATTTCATCATCAACGGTGTTTGAACCGCGCTGGGATCAAATATGGTTTTTACAGCGATCTCTGTATTCAATTTTCCAACATTGGCATCAATGGCAGATAATCGGGTATGCTGATAAGGATATTCATTGCTGTCGTAATCGCCCGGAATCCAAAATGCCATATGGTTGCCGGTCATAATGAATTGAGTGTTTTCATCGGCAATTACAAAATGCTGTAAATCGGGCTGCTCAGGAAAAGCATATCGAAAGGCTACAGCATCATCATACACACGGAATATCAGGTTGAGTTTAATTGGCTTTGTATCCGTAAAAGAAAGTTGCAAAACCAATTCCTTGTAATGATTACGGATAAATTTAGTTTCGCCCCATACGGGTTGCCAGGTGTCGTCGTGTGAAGTAGAATCAATAGCAATAAGATCAAAATGATCCAGCAACAACTTGGGTTCGTTAAATGTGAAGCCAAGAGTTGAAGCTGCAATTACCGGTTGATTATTGAAATTAATAGCATAATTGATCACCCCTTGTGCTGATCGGCTGAAATTCATTTTTATTCGCGCATCGGGCGAAGAAACAGAAACAATTTGCTGGGCAAAAGAGATATAGTTAAAACAAGATAAAATCAGGTTCAAAAAAATTAATTTTCGTGTATTCATGTACGTTAATTATATAATCAGTTATGAATTATGGTGAAGCCAATTTTTATTTATCCATACAAATGGATTCGTAAAAAGAATACTTTTCAAAAAACAATGAGCTGCCATTGGGAAGCCCAGCGGCAAAGTATATCCGAAATATGATTTCCTGTTTATGGAATTTCCGCCTTGAGCCCATTCTTTTTTATAGACACTTAGTTGGAGAGAATATTTAATTGATGATGCTGCCATTACAAATACAATCATACCTACATTTAAGCTGAATTTCGGGCTCCACTGCCAAGATAATTCCCCTTTTCCTAATTTTGACCAGTTCCAATCGGTTTCTTCCCAAAACTTGGTTATAGAGGAACGCAACAACATATCTAAGATTACTTGCCGGCTAAGATATGCCTCTGTGTATTGCTATCCAACAATGAATAAAGTTCATAGAAGAATTGGGCAGTATAGTTTAGTGCAATTTTTCCTGTAAGCATAGTAATTCCTGATGAGAGGGCAGTTTGAGCATAGGTAATGCGATCGTTTGATGAGTCAATTTAAGAAAAATCACCGGAACCAGATGTAAAAGACTAGAAAAACGCAAAATACCTTTTGTAAATAGGCTAATTTGGTTAGTTTTGCAGCCTGTTATTCACAATAACAGGGCCTATAGCTCAGCTGGTTAGAGCATCTGACTCATAATCAGGGGGTCCCTGGTTCGAGCCCAGGTGGGCCCACAGTACAGACAAGGGTTTCAGACGATTCAGTTTGAAACCCTTTTTCATTTGCACAGGATTTGCACAAGGTGCGCTTTGCGTATCAAATGCTGGAAAAACAAGCTAATGACTGCTATGATATAGAGTATTTTTGCAATCAACTAATAATGGTAAGTAATGGATAAAGGCGCACACTTTTACAAATGTGATTTTCAAGTTCACAGCCCGAGAGATATTAACTGGACTGGGACGAAGTTTGGCTATACTAGCGACCAGATTGAAGGGCTAACTGAAGAAGCGATTGAAGAACTTAATAATAATAGAAGGCAATTTGCCAAAGAATATTTAGACAAAGCGCGAGCTGCTGGCTTGAATGCCATAGCAATAACAGACCACCATGACGTAGTGTTCGCAAAGATTATTCGACAAGTTGCTACAGCAGAAAATGCCTCTTTTGTGCAACAAGGGCAGCCGGAAAAATGTATCACTGTATTTCCTGGCATTGAACTAAGTCTTGTTAGTCCAAACTGCCAATGTTTACTCATTTTTGATGCTGATTTTCCTGATACCCATCTCGACTCCGCATTGGGTATTCTTGGCTTAATTGCCTCTCACCAATACGATAAGAATACTGCTCCAACGGTTAAAATACCGATGGCTCACATTAATGACCTTGGGCATCTTCAGAAGAAATTGGACGAAGTGCCTTATTTCGTAGGCAGATATATTGTACTACCAAATCTGAATTTTGGAGGACAGTTTACATTACTGCGGCAAGGTGCTCATGACCATTATAAAAAGATGCCATGCGTGGGCGGCTATGTTGATAAGGCTATGCCTACAGATACCGGTTGGGTAAATAAATTAAACGGCGGTGATGTAAACTATGGCAATAAAGCTGTCGGTGTAATTAGTACATCTGATAATAGATTTGAAGACGGTCGTGAATTTGGAAGTCATTTCTCTTGGATAAAGTGGTCTGAGCCTAGTGCCGAAGCTTTTAGACAAGCTTGTTTGGCAAAAGAATCCAGGTTAAGCCAAGATAACCCACAGCTACCTCAAATTTCTGTTACTAAAATTGATGTAACCAATTCAAAATTTTTAGGCTCTTTTTCTATAGAATTTAACCAGCAATATAATTGTTTGATTGGTGGACGCGGCACAGGTAAATCTACTATTTTGGAGTATTTACGCTGGGCATTATGCGATCAAACAATAAGAACTGGTGAGGTTGAAGAACTAAACGAAATAGAAAGACGGCGAAAAAGTTTAATTGATAAAACGCTTACGCAATTTGAAGGAGAAGTTCGGATAACTTTTTCGTTGAATGGTGTAAACCATATTGTAAAAAGAAGTTCCGTAACCAATGATATTTTCTTGAAAATTGATGCTGCTGAATTTCAGAAAGCTACAGAAGATGAAATAAGACGAATCCTTCCAATTCAAGCTTACAGTCAAAAACAACTTAGCAGTGTTGGAGTAACAGGTGACGAACTAAAAAGATTTATCCAGTCCCCAATTCTCAATGAAATAGGAAACTTAAATTTTCAATTAGATGATAATGTGAAGAGAACAAAAAATTCCTATCAGAATTTATTGCGAAAGAAAACTATCGAAAAAGAGATCAATCAGTTTTCACTTGAAGTTTCATCAATAACAAACCAAGTTGAAAGTTTGAGAAAATCCTTGACTGGCATTTCGCCGGAAGACCAGGTATTAATTTCTCGAAAACCAATTTTGGAGGCTGAAGCAACATTTGTTTCAAGCATTCAACGTGAGCTAAATTCGATTAAAACAAAAATTGATGAAGTTGACCTGGCCTTTCAAAAATTTCCTGAAGAATTTCCAAAGACTATACAGTTTGAAAATACAGAGATATTAAACAATCTTGATGGCGCAAGAAAAACTAAAGTAAATGAAATCAAGACCCTTGTAACACAATTAAAAGACCTACTTAAGCCAGAGAATACAACTGAAATACGCGGTTTCATTTCGCAATGGACACAATTAAAAACAGCTTTTGATGAATTGTACGAAGCTGCAAAATCAAAAACCACATCAAATCAACAACAACTTGACGCAATCAAGAAAATCGAAGATCGGCTGGCACAGTTACAAATAAGTATTGCAGATAGAACAGCAATTTTGGGAGAACTTGGTGACCCTTCATTAGAGTTTGATAGTTTAAGGATCGAGTATTGGGAAAAACTAAAACAAAAAGCTGCCCTTCTGGATAGAGAAGCACAAAAATTTGGCGCATTGTCTAAGGGTCAAATAAAAATTGAAATATTAAAAAACATTGATAAAAAAATAATCAAGGATGCTTTAACAACTGCTATATCGGGTACAAGAATCCAAGGCGATAGAATTCAGGCTGTTTGCGATGATATTTTGCAAAGTGAAAATCCTCTTAGCCAATGGGATTTGATTTTATCAGAATTGAGATTACTTGCGGAATTAGACATTCAAGCAGATGCAAACCAAGCTTTGCCAACAGTTCAAATATTAAGTGATATTGGATTTAATGCGGGTAATATAAAACGTATTGCCGAAGTGCTGACTCCAGAAGGATGGCTTGTACTCGCTACTTTACCCTTAGAATTTTCTCCTGAGTTTAGTTACATGACTAATAATGAAATGGGTGATGTAATTCCATTTATAGAAGCTTCCGCAGGACAGCAAGCAACTGCTTTACTAACTGTTTTATTAAATCAACCCGGAGCCCCATTAATTATTGATCAACCAGAAGATGATATTGATAACAGAGCTATTGATGAAGTCATTAAAAATATTTGGGATGCAAAAAAACATCGACAGTTGATTTTCACTAGCCACAACGCCAACCTGGTTGTAAACGGGGATTCAGAACTTGTCGTTTGTTGTGATTATAGGGAATCTGGCAATCAAACCAGAGGAACAATAAAAGCCGAAGGCGCAATAGATTCAAAAGCTGTTAGGAATGAAATTACATCTGTGATGGAGGGTGGAGAAAAAGCTTTCCGGCTACGCAAGGACAAATATGGCTTTTAAAATTGTTGAAAATATTAACAGATTTTATTTTGAGAAAATGCAAGAACTAAGCCTTACATAATCTGTGCTATGGTGAAATATGGGTGACGCTGTTTTAAAAAAACAATTTAATCATCATCTCCGCCATCCCCATCACCGCCTATGCCACAAATCGCCATATCTTCTTCATTACCTAACTGGGAATTGAACGTATTGTACCAAAGTTTATTTGTCATTGAGTAAATCTCTTTAAGCTTTTCCTTTTCTTCAACTGATTTTGCTGGCTTATGCTTTAAAACAAATCCAAAATAATTAATACAGTCTTTGGAATACAACTCAACATGATTCAAATGAAAATGCCAAACTGCATCAATTTTCTTACTTGGAACAGCTTTGAGTTCTGGGTTGAGTTTTGCAAGGCAAAGGAATTTCTCATACTCTTGAATAGCATCTTCAGAAATCTGAACACCGCTATTCGTTATCTCTACCACTTGTCTTAAATCAAGCAAATATGGTCTTTCAATCATTGGGCGATTTTATTTT
>JAPLEF010000106.1:0-2192 GCA_026391525.1 Sphingobacteriales bacterium | reverse complement strand
ATTAGTTTTACTCTTTTGGGGTCAAGTAGTTTCTCAGCTTCTTTAGGCATCTTCTTTATCATGTCTTCTTTTATTTTCTGCTGGTTAGCTTCAATATCAATCCAGCCTTTAAAAGGAGGATTCTCTTCATGCTGTATTAGACAAATGGTGCTATAAACACTGTATTGCCGATCTCTCCACGAAGCAATTAACCACATAAAATGATCCTCCGAATATTTCCCAATTAAAAATTCTTTATTGCTGGAATTGGTTGTTGCAGCAAGGCTTATCGCAAAGGTAGATACATCAAAGGATATATCCCCTTCCCCCACCTTGTCCTCAGCCCAGGATCTGACTTTCTTTTCTTCACCATCAACATTAATCAGCAAAAGGAAATGATTAATTTCATTTTTATCGACAGCCTTAAAATAGCCGTAGTAAACCCCATTCTTAATTCGTTGTTCGCCTGTATTGCTTCTCCTTTCAAACTTTCCATTTGATTTGTTAAAAGTAAATTCATTTCGATGCTCGACATGTATCAATTCACAACCAAGTTTTACAAATTCAATCGCTGTATTAGTTATATTTTTTGCCTTATGTGCGAAGTAATAATAGGAAGACTCCCCAATATCAAGCCTTTCAAAAATTGCTTGCCGCTCATGACGACAATCAATCAATGTATTCATGACATGAATGACAAAACCCTTATTGACAAGGATTTCCCCCAGGAATTTTATCGTTACCTTTTTGGAGTCCATATATTATATTTTGGAGTAACCCTCCAAAAATGGAGAAAACTGACTTGTTTTTTGGAATTTCTTTTGGAGCGTAAAAAACAATCGCATACAATCCAATTAAACTAAAATAATTCTAAATAACTTAATAGAGTAATTTATTTTTTCACCTAAATTTTAAAAAATGAAAGCAGTTTTATCAACTACCGCTCCCCCACAGGCTGTAGCATTTGATCATGAATTGTGGCAACGCATTAATTCGATCAACTTAACCTTGATCGAGGACAGGATGCTCATCAAATACAACTGGACACAGGAAAGATTTGATAGGGCAGCCGATGAATACCGTCAATATCTCTATCTGACGCAGATTGCTGGCACACCAATTTCGCCGACAACTGACACTGACGAAGTATGGCACCAGCACATTCTATTTACAGCCAAGTATGCTATTGATTGCAAGAAGATGTTTGGGAAGTTTTTGCATCACTTCCCGACGCCTGCAAAATGGAAACAAGCCCAAAAGGAAAAGTCCAATTGCCAGTCGCCTTGTTGCAACCATCAGGATTGCTGCAACGACAATCCCAGCCGTACGGTTGTAAAAGAAAACGGGGTGCTTGCTCATGCAGATTGTGGCGATCCGGCTCCAGGCGGTTGCGCTCCTATTGGTGGAAGCGACGACTATTGCTCCGGCACAACCAGCGATAGCTTCACTAACAAGATCGTAATTGATTTTGACAATCCTAACATGGATACCATTGGCGAAGGTGTTCCGTTTAAAGAGATTGTTGGAAGGTATTTTAATTAAAGAAATCTATTATTAAACTTTAAAACAAATTTTATGAGTAAAGAAAAGGTAGATCTGCCAGACAATTGTAATCCTAACTGGGTATCTCAAAAAGTTGGTAAGGATGGAGATACTGACACCCATTACGGACAACGGGGAAATTCTAATCATGGTCATACTGTTCGAAATTCGGATGGTGATATTAAATATGCCAGAACTCAGGGCGGCCATGTGAAGATAGATGACAATAGATCCTCAAGCAGCGACAGCGGTTCGTCGGGTGGGGGATGTTTTGTAACAACTGCAACTCTTCGCGCAATTAGCAAGACAGATGATAATTGCGCTGAACTTACTGAATTCAGAAGATTCAGAGATGAAATATTGCTGACTAATGAATCAGATAAGAACTTGGTTACTTTGTATTACAAGATAGCCCCGCAAATAGTAGATAGCATAAACAAGGAAAATAATTCTGTTGCGATCTACAATAATCTTTGGGTCAATTACATTAGCAAAGGTTATGAATTTCTTAAGCAGAAAAACTTCGGTGATGCGAGAGCATTATATATTGCGATGATGAATGATTTAGTGAAAAAGTATCCCGGTGTTTTAGCTTAATGCGATAATTTATGCGAACACAGTTTTTTAAATGGCCTTAACAAGGTAGACGAATAAAATTGTCTACCTTTTTT
>JAPLEF010000080.1 GCA_026391525.1 Sphingobacteriales bacterium | reverse complement strand
TGGAAATAATCACAACGAATAATTAAATTAGATTTTTGGAAAGGACTATTTTTCCTACATATCATGAAGCTAACTCATCATTTTCCTATTATCTAAAGCACAATATTCATGCTGCAGTACTTTTATAAATAGCTGCTACAAAAAATTCAATATCTTATCTACCGGTTTCAATAACTTTTTGGTTTTTTCACCCGGGTATAGTTTTTTGGCCAGGATGATCCGGTAATTTCCGGTATGAAGTAAATAATTTTTTACTGACGCTGCGCCACGTGATGGCAACCGGTTGCCTACCCAGTTTGCAGTAAGGCTCCAGGTGCTACTATTATATCCTGCTGCAAATCGAAAGAAAGTTTCAGGTGCAACAGCTGTTTTTTTTCTTTTGTTTGTTCCAGTACTTTCTGTTGAAAACCCAAGGTTCAGGTTAACCGTAGCGGATCCCATGATAAAGAAATGTTGTTTTACAACCAGCTGGTAAGCATAACCAACACCTGGCCCGAAACTAAAGAACTGAAGTCTGTCAATGCCGGCCTGCGGGTACTGGTTTGCTGAACTTGACGGAACTAAAGCGCTATCGCCCCTTATATTGCCGTAGTACATTTCAGCGCCAAATAATAGCGAGCCAGCCGATTTTTTTTGCCATTCGTTTTGAAGAAATGCTGCATTATACGAAAACCGGGTATGATTAAGAACCCGGTATGCGGAAAGCCCCAACAGGTTGACCTTAATATCAGGTCGGTAGTAATATCCCTTATCGCTTGTTGATAGCACATCCTTACCGAGGTGATAGCCTTTGTAAAACTGGCCAAGCAAATCAAATGACCATTTTCCCGGATAAGCATGTGATTGCAAATCAAGGTATTTGGTTTTACCTTTATCATCATCATTATTGATGAACCCGAAACCATATGCCAGATTGAGGGAGAAGTTTTTATAAGTGGCACCAATGCCCATATTTAAGGTGGTATTGGGTAGGTATTTGATATCCTTTGCGCCATCATTACCCTGAATATTGAAATCGGTATATTTCTGGGAAACGTAAAAACGGGTGGTGATACTTCCCGGGTACTTCAGAAAATAACTGCTATCTTTATCAGCATTTGGTTGTGCCATCAACAAAGAAGGGAGTATAACAACCTGTAGGTTGAATAAGGCGATTACCGCCAATAGCCTTTTGTTTTTAGAGGTCAACAACTTTTTCCGGAATACTTTCGATTGCAGCATAAATAAGGATTTTGTAAAACACGCTTTGATGCATGTATCTTGTAAAATGTACACTTTTTGATTAACGTATAAGAATAACCGAAGTAAAAACTGAATGTATTTCTCCCATCAATTCTTGATTTCTTTTTGCATCGGGTTCACTCCGCTTACAGATCCCCGGGGTTGATTGCCACGTGATTTGAAAAGTTTGAATTTACTGGGTTCCTGTACCAATGGCCATACATTGTTGGCTTCATTGATATCGGCAGTTTCCCGCAAGGGATCTAATTTGATAGACACCACTTGCTGGTCTTTCAGAAAAGTCTTGGTCACTTTCATTTCATTTTTTCTCCAAACGTTTACGCCTATACGATCAATCTGTTTGGTGCCATCTTTGAATGTCCATTCTATGATGATGGGCATTACCAATCCTCCTTTATTGCTGAAGGTCAATTCATACAAGCTTTTTCCTCCTGCGATTTGCTGAATCTCAGATGCGGATAACGCCGGAACAGTGGAAGCAGCAATTTGTAACGTATGAGCTGTGGTATCCATCTTAGCCAGACCACGGTCGTAGCGCCAGTAAAAATCGCGTAAGCTGGTATCGCTGTCGGTTGCAAAAACAATCTGCTGATCCTGACGATTGCGAATTTTGGAGATATCATCAAAACTATTCTGGATGGGTTTGGAAATGGCCTGGGTACTGGTTCTGGCTTCCGTTATTTTTTCAGGAATAGCAGCCGTATCAGGAACGGCCCATTTCACCGTGTCGAGAGAAATATCACATGCTTCAGTGCCAAAAAACCATCCCCTCCAGAACCAATCGAGGTCTTCGGCACTGGCATCTTCCATAGTGCGGAACAGGTCTGCAGGTGTAGGATGTTTGAAAGCCCAGCGCCTTGCATAGGTTTTGAAAGCATAATCGAATTGCTCTCTTCCCATGATGGTTTCCCGAAGGATATTCAATCCTGTTGCGGGTTTACTGTAAGCATTGGGTCCAAACTGCACGATATTTTCACTATTGGTCATGATAGGTTCCAACTGGTCTTTCGGCAATTTCATATAGTCAATGATCTTATACGCAGGGCCTTTGCCAACGGGATATTTATTGTCCCATAACTCCTCTGTTAAGTATTCCACAAATGAATTCAACCCTTCATCCATCCAGGTCCACTGACGCTCGTCGCTGTTGATGATCATCGGGAAAAAATTATGACCCACTTCATGGATCACAACTCCCAGCATTCCGTTTTTGGTGCCTTCGCTGTAGGTACCATCTTTTTCACACCGCCCGAAATTGAAACAAATCATCGGATATTCCATACCGTTAGCAGCTTCCAGGCTTTGAGCAACCGGGTACGGGTAGGGTATGGTGAAGGAAGAATAGGTTTTGATGGTATGGGCTACTGCTTTCGTACTGTAATTGCGGTAAAGGTTGTAGGCTTCTTTTCCATAAGCGCTCATGCACATCACTTTCTTTCCTTCCACATAAGTTGGCATGGCATCCCAGATGAATTTCCGGCTGCTTCCCCAGGCAAAATCCCGCACCATATCGGCCTTGAAAACCCATGTTTTCTTTTGGGTTGATTTCGTTTTTTCTTTTTCCTTTGCTTCCGCTAAAGTGACGATTTCGGTAATATCGGTTGCATTTTGAGAAGTATTCCACCGCTTGAGTTGGTTAGCACTGAGTACCTGTGCATAGTTTTGGCCCTGCCCGGTGGCCATAACAATATGATCGGCAGGTACGGTCATCGATACGTTGTAATTGCCAAAAACCAGCGCAAACTCCCCACTGCCGGTAAACTGATGGTTTTGCCATCCCTGAAAATCGCTGTACACACATAAGCGCGGAAACCATTGGGTGATGGTATAAAGGTCGTTACCATCTTCGGGGAAATATTCATAACCACCACGGCCACCATATTTCATGCGGTCTACGATATTATAATTCCAACTGATATTGAAAATAAATTGCTGCCCGGGCTTTAGAGGTTGAGGCAATTCTACCCGCATCATAGTTTTATTGATGCTGTATTTCATAGTAAGGCCTTTGGCATCAGTTACTTTTTGGATGTTTACGCCATATTCTTGGTCTTTTTTTCCTTTAAACCTGCTGATATCATTTTCGTTAATACTTCCAGGCATGGAGTTGCTGTTTTCATAGCCCGAATTATGGGTACTGCTGTGCTGGTTCTCATCCAGTTGCAGCCAGAGATAGCTGAGTAAATCCGGAGAATTGTTGTAATAAGTAAGCGTTTCTTTTCCTGTTAACCTGCGGTTTGGCTCATCCAGTTCGCAAGTAATGGTATAATCGCATCGCTGTTGCCAGTATTTTGGTCCGGGTGCCCCGCTTGCAGTGCGATACTCATTGGGCGTTGGTAAAATGGTGCCCAATTGTTCAAAACGGTTACCATGGTTGCTTCCTGGATTGTTCCTGATATCCTGTGCATGCAATGAAGCCTTCATCCCAAATAAAAATAGTAGTAAAAAAATCCGATACATATGAATTGGTTGTTTTGTAAAGATATTGATAGTTAATAACTTCTTTCGGTTAAAGCGGATAACGGCTGATACACATAGCTAATCCGGCAATAATAGCCAGAAAGGCAATCCCTTTTGTAAAATAGCTTGCCCTGATCCCCATTTTAGTTAAGCCTGCCGCCATGAGTAAGATGACCATCAATACCAAAACCTGACCCGCTTCGAGGCCGAGGTTGAAACCCAGCAGCGGAACAGCAATCTTTTGGCTGCTGGCCAGCATGAAACGTATGGAGCCCGCAAAACCCATTCCGTGAATCAGTCCAAAAAAAACCGCCAATAGTGCTCTGTAAGAATAATTGTTTTGTTTTGGACTTGCTTGGTATGCAATCAATCCAGCAATTACGATGGTTACCGGAATTAAAAATTCTGTCCATGATGTATCAAACCTGATCACATCCGTACTGCTTAGTACCAAAGTGATGGAATGACCAATGGTAAAAGAAGTCACCAGTAATAAAAGCGGTCTCCATTGCCTGATGGTAAATGGGGCGCTCAATGCTGCAATGAACAGCAAATGATCGAGTGCATCTTTACTGATGATATGCGACCAACCCATTTTAAAGTAAAAGGTAAAATCATTCATGCAGGAAGCTTTCGGTTTGGCTTATTTTTGTGTAAAATAACATTTACCGGTAAGGATATAAACTAATTTTCATTCAATGGCGGCAATTTTTTACCAATGGCTTCTAATGTTCTCCATGTTTTGGGTAGCTCCCGCTAATCACCCGGTTTATGTAACAGTTACGGAGCTGGAATACAATGCTTCTGAGAATCTGCTGGAAGGCAGTTGCCGACTCTTTACCAATGATTTTGAAGTGGCGCTTCGCAAAACGAGCAAGCTTAAAATTGATTTGCTCCATCCTGCCGAAAAAAAAGAAATGGAGAAACTGGTGTTTCAATATCTGGAGAGCCGATTGCAAATCAACCTGGATGGGAAAAAAGGCAGTTTCAGTTTTCTTGGATATGAACAAGCAGAAGATGCTATTGCTGTATATTTTCAAATCGGCACACCTGCCTTTCACCGGCTCAACATGAAGAACAGATTATTATACGAATTGTATCCTGCGCAGATGAGCCTGGTGCATATCACTGTTAATGGAAACCGGCAAAGCCATCGGCTGATTAATCCTGAAGATAATTTAACGCTTAGTTTCTAATCTTCATTCAACAACTCTTTCAGTTCTTCCGAAATACTTATGAGTATTTTATCAATCCGCTGTCCATCCATATCAATGATTTCGAAATGAAAATCTTTCCAATCAAAAGTTTCCCCTGTATTAGGAATATGTTCCAGTTCATGCAACACAAAACCTGCCAGGGTATCAAATTCATGTTCGCCTTCATTCATCCAGTCGGCTTTTTCAAAATAACTCAGGAAGTCATAAAACTGTATCTGCGCATCTACCAGAAAAGAACCGTCTTCCCGTTCTACAATCTCATATTCTTCCTGTCCGGTTTGCGGCACATCGCCAACAATGGCTTCCATGATATCGTTTAAAGTGATCATGCCTTCGAGTGTACCATATTCATTTACAATAAAACAGGTATGTATTTTGGAGGCTTTTATTTTTTCGAGCAACTGATACGATTTGTTATTTTCCGGTACAAACAATGCGGGTTTGATCAAATCTTTCAAAACAGTTGTTGGATCGGCTTTCAGCAGATCTTTAACGTATACCAGTCCCTTGATGTCATCTACCGAATTTTCACATACCGGATAGGTGCTGAATACGATATCCACCAATTTAGCTTTCACCTGTTCAACCGTATCGTCAATATCCAGCCATACAATATCTGTGCGGTGGGTCATCAGCGAGGTGATATTCCTGTCGCCTAAATGAAACACCCTTTCTATGATTTCTTTTTCTCCTTCTTCAATTGAACCATGTTCGCTGCCTTCAGAAATCATGGCTTTTATTTCTTCTTCAGTAACGGCACTATCGGTAGGTTTTCTTATATTCAATAACTTAAAAATGATATTCGTGATGCCCGACAATAACCAAACAAAAGGATAAGCGATGGCCGATAAGATATTCATGGGACCGGCAACAGCCCTGGAAATTTTTTCAGCCCGCAGCAAACCGAATTTTTTAGGGATGAGTTCGCCGAAAATAATTGATAAGAAAGTAACGATTACAACAACTATGGTAGTGGCAATACTGCTTGCATATGGTTTCAGAATAACAAAACTCTCGATGTAAGGCTTGAGGTCTGAACCAAATTTTTCTCCGGAGTATACCCCTGTTAAGATAGAGATGAGCGTGATACCTATTTGAGCTGTGCTCAGGAATTTTTCAGGATTCTCAATCAGTTTTAGAGCTGCCTGTGCTTTTTCATCACCTTTATTGGCCTGCGATTCCAGCCTGCCTTTCCGGGCGCTTACCAATGCAATTTCGCTCATCGTAAACAGGCCATTTACAAATATGAGCAACAGTAAAATTACAATATCCATGATGTGTTTATAAGTGAAACCAATCTGGCCACATTCCAATCTCTTGCAAATATATCATTTGTAAAAGGTTTGAGCGGCTTTCCTGCGTTATTTCATTTTAAGGATTACATAACCCGTGAGCTCATTTGCTCGGGTTCCGGGGTTCAGGAATTTCAGTGTTAATCTTGAAACGGGGTAATCTACTCCCTGATGTAACAACTCGAAACTGCGGCCGGATTGGCTGATTTCCTTCATTTTAGCTGTAGAAGTGATTACCATACTGCCAGGTTTGATCAGTTGCAAACTATCCTGATGCAGTACATTTCCTTTTGCATTAAAGGAAAGGCTTCGCCAGATGGTATATTGATAGAGGAATGTATTTTCAGCTGGCAGTTGCTGCGTATTCAACCATTTTCCGGCTGTACTCCCTGCCTGATACTGCAATAAGGATGGATAAAAAAAAGCATTCAGAAAAAAGTTGATACCGATCATACCATAAAGGCAGATGAAAAAGAAACTTTGATTCCTGCGTTGATTTTTATAAATCATAAAGATTAATCCGGCGAAAACAGCCAATGCCAGAATTGGAGCATAAACAGGAATCGTTTCAAAAGTGAAACCCATCATATATAACAAAATCAGCCAAAGCAATATGAAAATACCGTAGTGCAGGTTTTTTAATAAGGATAATAAACGGGGTTGTTTTTTTTCAATAAGTAATCGGTGCAGATATCGTGCTGTTATGATGGCTGCTAAAGGAAACACTACAAAAATGTAATGTGGCAATTGATATTTGCTCATTCCAAGCGAGAGGTAGGTAAGCAGAAATCCGCCTGTGGTTATGGCTTCCTGTTGTTCACGTATCCGGAATTTTTGTTGTAAAATTTCTTTAATTCCTGAAAAAAAAGCCATAAGGAAAAATATTATCCATGGCAGGAATGCCCATAGCATGTTTTGAAGCAGAAAAAAAATATTGCTGTTATTGTTCCAGGTAGATTCACCGGTGATCCTGCCAAAACTTTGCGTCCAGTAAAAAAATCGCAAACCGGAAACAGCCTTTGCACCGTTAACTAATTTTTCGGGATGCTGGTCAAATTGCCTGTATAATCCGATACTCATCGGCATCAGCAAAACTGCAATCAAAATCAGTCCGGCCAGGTATTGCCATTTCAGTATATTTTTCCATTGGCGTTGTAATAAAAAATGGGTTCCGAATGCAAATATCGGAACCAGAAGTGCAATGGGACCTTTGGTCATCATCCCTCCGGCTATCGCTGCAAAGCCGATCCAGCAATGCATCATACGCCCGGTTTTAAACCATGCTGCCAGCTGCCATAAGCTGAATATCACCCAGCCCATCAGGATGGTATCGGTGCGCACATCGTGGTTCATCAAAAAAAATGCCTGGCAGCCTGCAAGTATGAGTGCCGACCAGGTAGCAATTTCCTTCAGGTAAAAAATGCGGGCCAGACGATAAGTGGAATAAACCGCCAGCACCGCAAACAAAAAAGAAGGCAGGCGGTAAGCAAATCCGTTAATCCCGAAAATTTTCATGCTCAAAGCACTCACCCAAAAAAGAAATGGAGGTTTGTCGAGATAATCCTGAGTAAGGTCGTACACCTGCAGGTAATGGCCTGTTTGCATCATTTCCCTGCTCATGGAAGCGTATTGCGCTGCATCGATATCCATCAGATCGATGCCCCAGCCGATGGCACAAACCATTGCAATCAGTGCAAAAATCAGTGAGATTTGTTTCGGCATGGGTTATGTGGTAGATATAGGTGATAAACTTCCTGCATAACGAAGATAAAGGCTTGCAGCCATCCAGCCGATGATTAACCCTAAAACTGCTCCACCTGCGATATCTCCTGGAAAGTGAACGCCTACATAAATTTGAGCATAGCAAATAATTGCTGCCCATAAGAAAAACAAATACCGGTACGGTCCGCAAAAATCCTTTAACGTGATAAATAAAAACATGGCTACGCCGAAATGATTGGCCGCATGCGAAGACGTGAAACTCCCGTTCTGCCCACAATAACTCACTAATAAACGAACCTGGTTGAATAGTTCAGGATCATTGCAAGGACGCATTCTTCCTACAGCAGGTTTGATGAGTTTACTGCTGAGAAGGTCGGTTACTGTCGCCGTTGTTGCAAGACTAAGTATCCATCCTGCTGCTTTTTTAGGAAAATTCACCAATACGAAAACAACGAGGAAAAAATAAAAGGGAATCCATAACAGGGGTTGCCGTAAAAAAGGCATGAGCTGATCGAACCATGTATTTGCGGCATCCCGGTTGATTTTTAACATCAGCCATTTATCGAAGGCAATCAAATTTTTCATATTGTTAAGATGAAAGGCAGGTTCTGGCCACTTAATTTTCAGTCATTTAAATTGAACTTAGTTATTTTGCAGCAAATTTCAGCAATTTTAAAATGAACCGGCCCAATTGGTCGTCCGTTCTTTTTTGAACAATCATGATTAACGATTATCATCCATGCTAAAACTTTCTATTGTCATGCCGGCTTATAATGAAGCTGCAACCATTCAGGTGACCTTAAAAAAAGTGCTTGATGTGGTGCTTGCCGGCGACGTTAGCAAGGAAATAGTTATCGTTAACGATTCTTCAACAGATGGAACAGAAAAAGCCATTCATGATTTTATGGCTGCTAACCCGAAGGCTACTATCCATTATTGCAAGCATGAGTTCAATCAGGGCAAAGGGGCAGCATTGCATACCGGCATCAGGGAGGCCACCGGAGACTATATCGTGATTCAGGATGCTGATCTGGAATACAATCCGGAAGAATTCAATCTACTACTTCAACCGGTGTTGAGTGGTAGTGCAGATGTGGTTTACGGAAGCCGTTTCATTGGTGGCAATCCGCACCGTATACTTTTCTTCTGGCATACCATCGGCAATAAGATGCTCACTTTTTTTTCGAACATGTTTTCCAATCTGAACCTTACCGATATGGAAACCTGTTATAAACTATTTCGTTCCGATATCATCAAGGGTATCAAATTAAAAGAAAAACGTTTTGGTTTTGAGCCTGAAGTAACGCAGAAAGTAGCCAGAATAAAAGGTATCCGTATCTATGAAGTGGGTATTTCTTATTATGGCCGTACTTATGATGAAGGTAAAAAAATTGGCTGGCGTGATGGTTTCAAAGCTTTGTATTGTATTGTAAAGTATGGAATGCTGAGGCAGTAAAACTATTTACTTAAAGCCATAATAGGCAAAAATCATTTCTTTATTCCATGAATACGAATGGAGTGCTATTCATTCTTTATAAAAAAAACCTTTATTATCGGATTTTAGTGGCAATCATCAGCAACCTCGGAGATTTATAGAGGTCGTAATTTCCAAAATTATAATCTCCATAAACTTCATTGATCTGTAATCCATGGTACGATAACATGTCGGTAAAATCACCCAGTGTGAATTTAGCTACTTTTTCGGTAAAAGCCAGTGGTTCGGTTAAGTTATCATCTTCAATAAGAATCTTCTTATAAAAATGATGCTCATCATACCACTTGGTGATGTAATAATTTACTCCTGAAATTTCCTGCTCCATCTGGTGGGTCACATGCGATTCTGCATAGTGCACATTGAGGTAATCGATTACAAAAGTTCCTCCCTTCTTTAAACTCTGTGCAATAGTACGTATGGCATTGTCGTGTTCGCGTTGGGTACTGAAATAGCCGAAACTGGTGAAAAAATTAAATACGTAATCAAAATAATTGATGTAAAAAGGCAGGCGCATATCGTGCTGGAAAAAATGCAGATTTTCAGTTTCAAAGGCTCGGGCTTCCAGTATACTATCTTCACTTAAATCGATACCGGTAACATCATACCCTTTCTCAGCTAGTTGAAGGGCATGCCGGCCTTTGCCACAGGCAACATCAAGCATCAGGGCATCAGCGGATGGGCGTAAACGGCTGATCAGCTTATCAATGAACGCAGCTGCTTCCTCATGGTCTCTGGTAAAATAAAGTTGATGGTAATACGGCGTGTTGAACCATTCTTTGAACCAGGATTGTTGCATGGGGCAAAGTTAGTTCATGTAGGCTGATTTGAGCCGATCAATTCTCCTCAAAGTTTTTTGGTTTGGTGTGGAAATTCGGGCAGGATCACAACTGCCAACTCTTTGTTATCTTTGGCGTCCAAAATCGGTTTACATGGCATTGATCAAAAGCATTTCAGGAATCAGGGGAACGATAGGAGGAAAAACCGGAGAGAACCTTACCCCGCTGGATGCGGTGAAATTTTCGGCAGCTTACGGTACCTGGTTACAAAAACAGGCAGGTAATAAAGCCTCGGCCAAAACAATTAAAGTGGTAGTAGGAAGAGATGGCCGGATAAGTGGATTGATGCTTAAAAATCTGGTGAATGCAACTCTCATTTCTTTAGGGATAGACGTGATCGACCTCGATTTAAGCACAACACCAACAGTTGAGATGGCTGTACTGCTGTTGAAAGCAGATGGCGGTATCATCCTAACGGCAAGCCATAATCCTAAAGAATGGAATGCCCTTAAACTGCTCAATGATAAAGGAGAATTCATCAGCCAAGAGGAAGGCAAATCTATCCTCGACATTGCAGAAAAAGAAGCATTCAAATTTGCCGTGGTAGATAAACTGGGAAAAATCCAGACTAACGACAATATGCTGGCCGATCATATCGCTGCCATCCTAAAGAATAAGATGGTAGATAAAAAGGCCATCGCGGCTGCAAATTTCTCTATTATAGTGGATGCCGTCAACAGTACGGGTGCTATCGCTGTACCTGCTTTGCTTCAGGGGCTTGGTGTTGAAAATGTACAGGTGATCAATGCTGAAATCAACGGCCATTTTGCCCATAATCCCGAGCCATTACCCGAGCACCTCACCGCACTCAGTCGCGAAGTGGTGGCCAAAAAAGCTTCATTAGGTATAGCAGTTGACCCTGATGTAGACCGGCTTTGTTTTGTTTGCGAAGATGGTACCATGTTTGGTGAGGAATATACCCTGGTGGCTGTTGCTGATTATATACTTAGCAAACAGGTAGGTAATACCGTTAGTAATATGTCGAGTACCCGTGCATTGCGCGATATTACCCTTAAGCATGGCGGCGAATATTTTTCGAGTGCAGTAGGTGAAGTGAATGTGGTGAACCGGATGAAAGAAAAGCAAGCTGTAATTGGTGGTGAAGGTAATGGCGGAATCATTGTTCCCGACCTTCATTACGGAAGAGATGCACTGATCGGTATCGCTTTGTTTCTTACCCATCTGGCAAAAAGTAAGAAAAGTGCCAAGCAATTGCGCAATACGTATCCCGATTATTTCATCAGCAAGAATAAAATCACTTTAGAAACGGATATTGACGTGAAATCGATATTTGAAAAAATCAAGAAGAAATACAAAGCACAGCCGGTGAATACAGAAGATGGCCTAAAGATTGAATTCGATAACGACTGGGTGCATTTGCGTACGAGCAATACCGAACCCATCATAAGGATTTACGCCGAAAGCAACTTTGAAACTACAGCAGATAACATAGCGATGCGTTTGATAAAAGATATACAGGAAGCTATCTGATCTGTAAAGAAAATACCCATAATTGATGAACCGTATTTATTTTGACAATGCAGCTACTACAGCATTAGATCCATTGGTTCTAGAAACCATGATGCCATTTCTTACTGAGAAATTCGGCAATCCTTCTTCTATCTATTCTTATGGAAGGGAAACCAGAATGGCTGTTGAAAATGCCCGAAAAACCGTAGCCCGTTTGCTTCATGCACATCCGGCCGAAATTTTCTTCACCAGTGGTGGTACAGAAAGTAACAATACGGCCATTCAAACTTCAGTTCGCGATCTGGGTTGCCGACATATCATCAGTTCTGCTATCGAACATCATGCCGTAACGCATACCGTTGAGCACCTCGATAACCTCGATCTGGTTCAGGTGAGTTATGTGAAACTTCTTCCTAACGGTCACGTAGACCTTGAGCATCTTGAAAAATTGCTGGCAGCAACGAAAGAGAAAACTTTGGTTTCGCTCATGCATGCCAATAATGAAATCGGGAATATGCTGGATATCCATGCAGTTGGAAAAATCTGTTTGAAATACAATGCAGTTTTCCATAGCGATACGGTACAAACTGTAGGTCATTTTCCACTTAATCTACGAAATACCCCGGTACATTTTATTACCGGTGCAGCCCACAAGTTTCATGGCCCGAAAGGAGTTGGCCTTTTGTATATCAATGAAAATATCCGCATCAAACCCTTCCTGTTTGGAGGAGGGCAGGAGCGAAATATGCGGGCCGGCACAGAAAATATTTATGGCATCACCGGCTTTGCAAAATCGCTGGAAATGGCTACTGCAAATTTTGATGCTGACCGTGAATATATCGGGGGATTAAAAGACTATCTCTACAACCAATTGAAAACGCATATCAGTGGGGTAGCGTTCAATGGTGATGTAATGGGCTCCAGTTTATATACCGTTTTGAATGTGAGTTTTCCTAAAACGGAGAAATCAGAAATGCTGCTCTTTAATCTAGATATCAACCATATCTGTGCCAGCGGCGGTAGCGCCTGTGCTTCAGGTGCGGAAGAGGGTAGCCATGTAATCAGGGCCGTTAATTACAATCCTAACCAGATCGCCGTTCGTTTCAGTTTCTCTCGTCACAATACCAAAGAAGAGATTGATAGGCTGATAGAAAAACTCAAAGAATTACTTTGATCAATTGTTTCTGATCAAAACTGATAGCCCATTTTTGCTGTCAGTTTTTCCGGTAATGAAGGCAATTTTCTCCTGTCGATCAAAAAACTGTTGAGCTGCGAAATTTCCCTGAAGATAAAATGCTTTTCCATCGCGCCCTGCAGGTAGCCGGCACCGGTACTTCCTCCGGTTCCGATCCTCGACCCGATCATCCGTTTTACCATATTGATGTGGCGGTGGCGCCAGCTGGCCATCTGGTTGTCGATTTCGATAAGGGTATCCAATAATTGAAACGGTAATTCCAATGCCGGATAACCCCTGTAAAGCATGATGAAAAGTGCAGCACGGCATGCTTTCGGCGAAAGTGTTCTTTCCTTGTTTACCTCATCTTCCAGAAATATTTTATTGAAATGCCGGAGGTTATCCATCTCGGCTTCTGCAAGACTGGCACCATAAATCTCCAGATAAGCCGACCAAAAAGGATGTGCTTCTTTTTCCTGTCCGGGTGCATCCCAATAAACGGATTCATCCAGAAATGGCATGCGTTCGAGCCATTTATTGAGCATACCTATCAATGTAGGCTTCGATTCCGCATCTTTGATGAGGTTTATTTCTGCCTGTTTGAGTTGCGAGATATAATAATGCTGCCCATGGCGATGTTCAAATTTTAACCCTAAACGGGCTTCCAGTATCTTGAATTGCCAGCTTTGAAAACCGGATGCCGGCCTGAGCATATCACGGAAGTCGAGAAAATCCATTGGAGTCATCGTTTCGAGGATATCCACTTGCTGCACCAGTACTTTCAAAATGGTGGTAACCCTTTGCAGGCGATGAACAACGGTTTGCAGATCTCCGGCATTATCATTTACCGCGGGCTGCCCCATAATATCAATTACGCTATCCGTTTCAAATAAAATTTGCTTGAACCATAATTCATAAGCCTGATGTATGATGATGAACAGCATTTCATCATGGGCGGGCTGCCTGCCTTCTTTAAAACTTTCGGGAAGCTGGGCTTCGATGATCTTGTCTAGTTGAAGATAGGTTCCGTAATATACCGGTTGTTGCTCCATACAGATGCTTATTTGCGCAAACTTACGGAATTCATCAGGGATGATGATGCAAGAATTAACTTTATCATCTCTACAAAAAAATAGTTGAAAACAATTAATAGAGGATTATCGTAGCAGTAATACGCTACCTTTTTGAAAAATCCGTTTACCGGTATCGATATGGGTGTATTGCAGGATATATACATAGGTTCCGGTATCGGCATCCTGCCCTTTGAATTTTCCATTCCAGCGGTTCAGCCAGTTTTCGGATATAAATACCCGTTGCCCCAAACGGTTGTAAATACTGAATTGTAAGTCTCTCGCCTTATAAGCGTTGAGTGGATAAAGAAAATCATTGATGCCATCACTGTTAGGTGTAAACGCAGATGGTACGGCAATGGTGCAGTTCCAGATGATGAAAACTTTCCGGTTGGCGGTATCATAGCATCCGATATCATCTTTTATGATCAGCCTTACTGGCACATCATAATTTATATTTGAAGGAGAAGGCATGTAGGTTTGTGGAGGAGGATTGTATAGGGAACTGCTGTTGCCATTGCCAAAATCCCATTGCCAGCTTACCATATTGCCGATGCTTTGGTTTTTGAAAATGGCTTTATCATTCGGACAAACAAACTCATTAGCCTCAAAAGCAGCGCGTAAAGTATTTCGCAGGAAAATAGCTTTCTTGCTGGTATCAGTACAAGTACCGTTCGACACGATGAGCTGTGCTTCTTTATCTCCAAACACCGTGTAATATTGAGTGGGGTATTGCAGATTGCTGTTGATGGTATTATCGAATGTCCAGGCCCAACTGTTAACCCCGTTGGCGCCATTATGAAAGTATTTTACCGTATCTGTTACACATCCCAAAGCAATACGGGTTGTAAAATCAGCATTTACGGTATCTTTTATACTGAAAGGTATCGATTGGCCGGTTGGCGTTACCTGCCCGCACTCATCAGTTATGGTTCCGCCATCCGTACCGGTGGCAAGGCTGAGCAGGAAGGTTCCGGCTGTTTGCAAAGGCGCAGATAAGCTGATGATAATTTTAGAGGTCACGCCATTGTTGCACTCACCTGTAGCCCCGGTAATCGTTACAGGATAACTGCCTGAAATGGAAAAATCGCTGCCATTGGGTGCAATACTGCTGCAGCGGATTGGCTTGCGAAAAACCAATTCGAGCTTTTGTGGGGCACACAAGGGTTTGGTTAAACTGTCTAAAGGCGTAGGGGCCAGTGGAACTATGGTTAATGTAATGGAAGAACCTTCAAGGAGGCTACGATCGCAATTGTCTAGAAGGGTATTCCCATCTGTACCGTTCCTTACTTTAATGGTATATGTGCCCGGGGGTAAAGCATTGCTGAGTTGAAGGGTGACAGCGCGCAACCCGAAACCTATCGTGCATCCATTACCGGTAGCTGAAACTACAGTTGCCACTGCCGGTTCAATGAAAAATTCGGAACCCGTTGCGGTAAGACTATTGCATTTCATTTTCTTGTTGAGCGTGAGCGTTATGGAAGTGCCGTCGCAAATGGCATCTGCCAGTTCAGGGGCAGGAGGGAGAGGATCAATGATGCTGGCTGTACCTCCTCCAAATGAAATTGAATAACCGCTTTGAGAGTCGGTATAATGGCTTACCAGTAAAAGATACTCATGGCCCTGGATCAGGTTCGGCATGCTCGAAAACCGGGGTTTATTATCTTCAGGTCTTGACCCACATACAATATAGTTTACCCCACCAGCTGAGGCACCGGTGGTGCCATAACTGCCCGACCAATTTCCGGTAACAACCAAAGAAGGGTCGGTATACACATCTTCAGGATTTTTACCGGTGATATCATATAGCTGCCAGTCGTAATCATCGCCCAGGTTATTGGGAGTAATTACAAAACCCAGACTGCCACTTTGATAGCATGTGAATTGGTACCAAAAGGGATTTTTGTTTTCATAATTGGCACCACCTGATCCTGAACATCCCGGAACAAATAGGCTTGTTGTAGTACAAATAGGTACAGTATTTTGAGAAAAAACAGCTGTGCCACATAGCGGAAAAGCGCTTGTTGGTGTTTGCCCAAGTGTTGTACATTCCTGCGCAAAGCAGATATTAAAGGAAATTAAGGATATGATGGTAGAGAAAATTTTCATCATTCTTGTTGCAAATTAATAGTAAGATCGTGTTTTCTGGAGTTTTGCTGCAAATGATTGTGCAGTTTTAACAAGAGCTTACCTTATTTTCTGCTTGATTTCCTGCAATTTAAGTAAGGCTTCAACGGGGGTAAGCCGGTTGATGTCTACCGGTTCCAGTAACGACCTGATTTCTTCGAAGGTAACGCTGTGGGCATCAAAAATATTGAGTTGAACTTTTGAAAATTGATTATCTTTTATAGCCTTGAGGCTTTCTGAAGTATTTGTTTTGCCATTGTTGCTTCTTTCTTCGAGTTGCTGTAACATTTCATTCGCTCTTTTTATCAAAACCGGTGGCATACCGGCCATTCGGGCAACGTGAATACCAAAACTATGGGTACTTCCACCAGGGGCCAGTTTGCGCAGGAAAATCACTTTATTGCCTACCTCTTTATTGGTAATATGGTAATTCTTAATCCGGGGAAACCTGTTTTCCAGTTCGTTTAGTTCGTGGTAATGCGTGGCAAACAAGGTTTTGGGTTTAAAAGGCGAATCATGCAGGTATTCAGCGATACTCCAGGCAATGGAAATACCGTCGTAGGTAGAAGTTCCCCTTCCGATTTCATCCAGCAATACCAAACTCCGGGTGCTGAGGTTGTTGATGATGCTGGCGGTTTCATTCATCTCTACCATGAATGTGCTTTCACCACCACTAAGGTTATCCGAAGCGCCAACCCTGGTGAATATCTTATCGGTGAGTGGAATCCTTGCTGCTGATGCAGGAACAAAACTTCCCATATGTGCCATCAGGGTGATCAATGCGGTTTGCCGGAGAATGGCACTTTTACCGCTCATGTTCGGGCCGGTAAGGATGATGAGTTGCTGTAATTGATCATCGAGTTGGATGGTATTGCTGATATAAGTTTCTCCGGCAGGAAGATGCCGTTCAATCACCGGATGCCTGCTTTCTGTAAGTAACAGTTCACTGCCTTCATGCATTTCGGGTTTGCGATAGCCAAACTGAAGGGCATTCTGTGCGAAGCACGTAAGGCAGTCGATGATAGCCATCACTTGTGCATTCACTTGCATAGGCGTAATGAAATCTTGCAGTTCATTCATCAGTTCCTGAAAAAGCTGCTGTTCTATCTGCAGTATCTTATCTTCAGCCCCTAAAATTTTTTCCTCATATACTTTCAGTTCGGGTGTGATATACCTTTCCGCATTGGCAAGGGTTTGTTTGCGGATCCAGGTATCGGGCACTTTGGGTTTATGGATATTGGTTACCTCCAGATAATAACCGAAAACATTATTAAAACTTATTTTCAGCGATGAGATTCCTGTAATGGCAGCTTCTTTTTGTTGCAATTCGAGAAGATAGTTTTTTCCGCCGCTGGAAATGTTGCGCAGTTCATCCAGTTCAGCAGAAACCCCTTTATTGATAAGCCCGCCTTTACTGGCAACTGCCGGCGCATTTTCATTGATTTCACGTATGATTTTTTCCAGAATATAAAAACAGGGATTGAGCGAATCTCCCAATCTCTTGAGGTATTCATTTTCGGTAGAGCGGCAAATATCCTTGATGATTTGTGTTTGTTGCAGTCCTTTGGCGATTTGTAAAACCTCCCGTGGATTTATTTTTCTCAGCGGAACTTTTGCTGCCAGCCTTTCCACATCACCGGCCATGCGAACGGGTTGAATGAGGCTGTTTCTGAGTGTACTGTCTTTTACCAAAAATTCAACAGCCTGCAACCTTTCATTGATGCGGAGCAAATCGTTTAAAGGCATGAGCATCCACCGTTTTAACAAACGCGCCCCCATGGGTGAAACGGTTTGATTGATGGTTTTGAAAAGGGTGAGGGCTTGTTCCTGCTGACTGATCAGTTCCAGATTGCGGATGGTGAAACGGTCCATCCACAAATGTTCATCGCGGTTGATCCTTTGAAGGGTGTTGATATGTTGCAGGTTGGGATGTTCGGTATCTTTAAGGTAGTGAAGGATAGCCGCCGCTGCAATCACACCTGCTTTTAACCCTTCCACTCCGAATCCTTTCAAACTATGGGTGCCAAAATGTTTCAGAAGGGTTTCTGTTGCAAAAGCTTCCTGAAAAATCCATTCATCGAGGGTGTAGGTGAAAAAATGCGAACCAAAATTTTCCTTGAAATATTTCTGACGGTTCCGTTGAAAAATCACTTCTGCAGGTTGCATGCCTTGAAGTAGTTTGTCGGCATATTCTTTGTCTCCTTCCGCTACATAAAATTCACCGGTAGAAATATCCAGAAAAGCAATCCCTAATAGGTTTTCTTCCATGTGCAGTGCCGCCAGGAAATTGTTGGAGTGATGATCCAACAATTTGTCGTTAATGGCAACTCCCGGGGTTACCAATTCTGTAACTCCTCTTTTTACAATGCCTTTTGCTGTTTTAGGGTCTTCTAACTGATCGCAGATAGCCACCCTAAAACCAGCCTTCACCAGTTTATGCAGATAAGTATCCAGGGAATGATGGGGAAAGCCGGCCAATTCGGAAGATGCAGCGTTACCGTTGTTTCTTTTGGTAAGGGTGATGCCAAGAACGGCAGCAGCTTTAATGGCATCCTGCCCGAAAGTTTCATAAAAATCGCCCACTCTGAATAACAAAATGGCATCAGGATACCTTGCCTTGATGGCATTATGTTGTTGCATCAGAGGTGTTTCTCCCGCCGCTTTAGCCATAAACGCAAATTTAATGTTTTATACTAAGTTTTTTATCCGGCATCTTTATAGTTCCTCATAAACTAAATCTGGTAATTAATGTTTAAATCTAATATCAGAGTAATTAACAGTTTCTTACCAAGGTAAAAAAAAACCCTACTTTAAAGAAATAGTCTATTGCCTATCTTTGCCCTCTTTAATTAAAGCTAACATCATCAGCATGAATAAGATACTAAGTATTTTCAGTTTGTTTTTATGGTTTGCATCGCCTTTGATGGCACAGCCTCCAAAAGGAATGGGATCCAGCGACCCCGAAGCAAAAAAAATTCTGGATGCCGTAAGTACAAAGTTTAAAGGTTACAAAACAGTACAAGCCAAGTTTACGCTTAAGATAGAAAATGCTGCCGGAAAAGTACTAGGAACCAAGAATGGTTCGGTGTTTATGAAAGGAACACGATATAAGATAAACGTATCAGGTCAGGAAATTTTCTCTGATGGTAGTAATATCTGGACTTACGAAAAATCATCCAACGAAGTAACGATAAGCAAAATCGACCCATCAGCTAATGCGATAACTCCTCAAAAACTTTTTACCAATTTTTACGATAAAGATTTTCTTTATAAACTCAATGGACTGGTAGATATGGGAGGAAAGAAAATGCAGGAGATTGAACTCACACCAATTGATAAATCGAAGCCTTTTCATAAGGTGTTGGTGTATATCGATAAATCAGTAATTAATACCACTAAAATTTTTGAAAAAACCGGCAATCGCTATACTTATAGTGTGAGTGGTTTAAAAACAGATGCTGCTATTGCTGATGCTACATTCCTGTTTGATGTTTCAAAATATCCCGGTGTGGAAGTAGTTGATTTGCGTTAAGTTTCTTTTTTCAGAATTTGCCTTTATTCGTTTATGCCCCAGCGGTAGGTATCCTGATTGAGGCCTATAAGGTCGATCACCCTGTCTACTACAGTTGCAGCTACCTCTTCAATGGTTTGTGGGCGGCTATAGAACGATGGTGTAGCCGGACAAATGATTCCGCCAGCCAGGGTTATGGTTTCCATGTTACGGATATGAACAAGGTTGTAAGGCGTTTCTCTGGTAACAAGAATCAGTTTCTTTTTTTCTTTCAGCATTACATCTGCCGCCCTACTGATGAGGTCATTCGAAATACCAGCCGCAATCCGCCCTAGTGTACCCATGCTGCAGGGGATGACCACCATGGCATCAAATTTGCCGGAACCTGAAGCAAAAGGAGCATTGAAGTCGTTTTTTTGATAAAAATGAACCGGATATTTTTCGAAATCGAGGTTACCGAGTTCGGTTTGCCACACCGTTTTGGCATTTTCAGTAATAACCACGCAAAGAGAACTCCACTGCGATTGTAGTGCTGTTAACTTATCGAGCAGTACTTTTGCATAAACCGAACCACTGGCTCCTGTAATGGCTACAACAATTTTTTGCATGAGCGGTATGTTTGATGTGGTGAATCTACTAAACAATTTAAGATGAAAAAAGTTATCTGTTTTTTTCTTTTGCCTGTTGCATTGGCTTTATCTATGATATTTGCAAAGGTTGATAAACCGGGAGTAAACTGGATAAGTCTCGACGAGTTGTCATCCGTTTATCCCAATAATCCGAAACCGATTTTGTTCGATGTATATACCGATTGGTGTGGATGGTGCAAGGAGATGGACCGGATCACCTATCACCATAAAAAACTGGTGCCTTATCTTAATGAACATTATTATGCAGTAAAGTTTGATGCGGAATCGAGAGAAGCGCTCCGGTTCAACGGGAAAACTTACCCTTACGATGAAACCATGCGTATGAATAGCCTTGCCATTTATATGCTCAATGGAAGGATGGAATTCCCTACTACCGTATTTCTTCCGGATATGAATGCAACACCTGCTGCTTTGCCGGGATATATGAAAGCTAAAGAAATGGAAGCTCCTTTGCATTTTTTTGCAGAAGGGAATTATCGTACACAAACATTTGTTGAGTTCAATAAAACCTTCAGGGGAAATTGGTAAAACAAGCTCATTGTTAAAGTGTGGCATATAGGAATACCGTAGATGGTTATTCATTAATTTTAAGAATTAAACAAACAACGATGAAATCAATTTGCTTCTTGATCTTTGGCTTAACCATGATTGCCCACCCGGGGTGGCTCACCAATATGGTCGAAGCCCAAAAAATAGCCTCCGAAAAACACCAACCCATTTTATTGAATTTTTCGGGTTCTGATTGGTGCGGACCTTGTATCCGAATGGAAAAAGATTTTTTTGAAGCAGCTTCATTTAAAGCATATGCTGCAGAGCATCTGGTATTACTTAATGCAGATTTCCCCCGCAACAAAAAGAACAAGCTGGCCGAAAATCAGTTGAAACATAATGAGAAACTGGCCGAGCAATATAATAACGAAGGCAAGTTCCCTTTAACCCTATTATTAGATGCAGAAGGAAAAGTATTGAAAAGATGGGAGGGTTGCCCCGATACCAATCCTGAAACTTTTATAAAAGAAATAGCTGTTTTCACCGGTTCATCAAATTGAGCTGCTATCCTGATGCAATTATATAAAAGGGTGCTCCGCCTGATGGGCAACCGTTTTGAATTTACAGTTGTTTTACCTCCTGATGAAAATATTTTTGCCGAACATGTTATAGATTTAGCCGTTGCTGAAGTAAGCCGCATCGAAAGGTTACTAACTACCTACGATGAAAAAAGCCAAACCAACCAGGTGAACAATGCTGCCGGAGAACATGCCGTTGCCGTTGACCATGAAGTATTTAAGCTTATTGAAAGATCTTTGCGCATTTCGATACTTACACAGGGCGCTTTTGATATCAGTTATGGATCGTTGGATAAAAAACTTTGGAATTTCGATAAAACCATGACCTCACTGCCCGAACCTGAAACAGCAAGGAAAATGGTTAGGCTAATCAACTTCCGGAATATTATCCTTGATGCTGAAAATACAACAGTTATGCTGAAAGAAAAAGGCATGAGGATAGGTTTTGGAGGTATCGGTAAGGGCTATGCAGCAGAGCGCGCCAAAAAAGTGATGCAGGATGCGGGTATCAAAAATGGTATCGTAAATGCAGCCGGCGACCTTACTACCTGGGGGTTTCAGCCTGATGGCAAACCATGGACGATAGGCATTGCACACCCGGATGCCTCCCATCAGCCTTTTTCAGTGCTCGAAATCAGCAATGCAGCCGTAGCCACTTCAGGTAATTATGAAAAATTTGTAATGATCGGAGGAAAGAAATACTCGCATACCATTGACCCTAAAACCGGCCTTCCTGTATCGGGAATAAAAAGTGTCACCATTGTCAGTACAAATGCGGAAATTGCAGATGCGATGGCTACGCCAATCATGGTGATGGGGATTAAAGTAGGTTTGGATCTGATCAACCAGATGTCACAGATCGCCTGTATAATTATCGATGACCATGACCGGCTCTATACGTCAAAAAATATTAAACTAACGTAAATGAATAAATGTAAATCAATGTTATTGCTACTATTCTTGCTCGGCTTGTTGGGTTCCGGCTGCACTTCCGTAAAAGAATATCAGAAAAGCCGCATCAACGATGGCGAAATGGAATTATCGGGCCGTAAAATCCAGAAAACAGAAATCAGTTTTCAAACCTACCGGGAAGGCTCTTCAGGAGCTAATGGTGGTAAAACCGGTGGTGGTTGTGGTTGTAACTGATTGCTTTGTTTTTCTGTATCGCAAACGTTTTTTTAATTATTAGGAAATGAAGAAAATTTGTTTGGTAATCACCGGGCTTTGTTTGAGTATCATTGGTGCTTTTGCGCAAGTAAGTGATAGTTCGGCATATAAGAGCCGAAAGCTAGTGGTGGAAGAGGTGAATCTGGTAAGCAGCTATTATCACCAAGATGGCAACAACAGTGCTGTTGAAGGAGGAATCGGCTCAGAAAAACTCACCGATTTCGCTAACATCCTGGAGGTGAAAATGTATCACTATGATAAAAAAAACCGAAAACACAGTTGGGCATTAGAAGCGGGTATCGATTATTATACTTCTGCTTCATCAGACCGTATCGATACCAAAGCCAATTCTTCAGCATCTTCGTCTGATATCAGGTTTTACCCGATGGTTTCCTGTAATATGGAAAACGAAGTCAAGGGAACCAATATTGGTCTGCATGCTTCTTTCTCTACCGAGTTCGATTATCAGTCTATTGGTTTTGGAGCTTCTTTCGGAAAAAAATCAAAAGACCGTAACCGCGAACTCACTTTACGGGCGCAGGCCTACCTCGATCAGGTTTCTATCATCCTTCCTATTGAATTGCGTGGATTTGGCGGGGGTGGTGAAGATGAAGGCTACCCAAGAGAAGCCAGAAATTCTTATAGCTTTTCAGCTTCCGTTTCACAAGTGATCAACGAACGGCTGCAATTGATGCTGATTACTGAATTGGTGAAACAGGATGGGTTTCTAGCCCTCCCTTTTCACCGGGTGATCTTTAACGATAATTCCCCAGCACGTTCAGAAAAACTCCCTTCTAGCCGCTTTAAAGTTCCCATTGGTTTACGGGCTAATTATTTTATGGGCGATCATTTAGTGTTGCGATCTTTTTACCGGTATTATCAAGACGACTGGGGATTGAATTCGCATACGGCAGATATTGAAGCAGTATATAAATTCTCGTCTTTTGTGTCATTAACTCCATTCTACCGGTATTACAAGCAAACTGCGATTGATTATTTTGCTCCCTATCAACAACATAAACCTACCGATGAGTTTTATACCAGCAATTACGATTTGTCGGCATTCACCAGTCATTTTTATGGTGCCGGAATTCGTTTAGGAGCACCTCGTGGCGTTTTAGGAATCAAGAAATGGAACATGGTGGAAATCAGATACGGACGCTACAACAGGAGTACCAATTTGAATGCCAACATCATCAGCATGCACCTGAAATTCAAATAAACAAAGCTTATCATGAAGCGGATTTGTTTGGTATTGGCTGGTGTATTCCTTTATTGGGTAGGGGTTATGGCGCAAGTTGCCGATACTTCCGCATACCGCCCACGTAAACTCACTCTTTATGAAGCTGGTTTTGTTTCCAGTTATTATCATCAGGATGGGAATAATTCTGCAGTCACCGGCGGGATCGGCACAGAGAAGCTGACCGATTTTTCGAACGGGTTTGAAGTGAAGATGTTCCGTTATACCGCAAATAAAAAAAGATTCGATTTAGATATGAATTTGGGTGTGGATTATTACACATCAGCTTCCTCAGATAAAATTGATGCCTCTTCCATTTCTTCCGCATCGGCCAAGGATTTTCGTATATATCCTGCCGTAACAGGCAAATGGACAACAGAAGAAAAAGGCCGTGCAATTTCGGGTACCCTTTCCTATTCTCAGGAGTCAGATTATCGTTCCTTTGGAATCGGTGGCGGAGTTTTTAAAAAATCGGCTGACCGTAACCGTGAGTTTTTCGCACAACTACAGTTTTATTTCGATAGGGTGAAAATCATTCTTCCTTACGAATTGCGTACGCTTGAAACGGGTGGTATTACCGGTGCTCCCAATCAGTATGATTATCCCTGGACTTCCCGAAATACTTTTGCCTCTTCATTCGGCTTGTCGCAGGTGGTAAACCAGCGCCTGAAACTATTGTTCCTTTTTGATCCGGCCTATCAGCAAGGTTATCTCGGACTACCTTTTCACCGCGTTTACTTCAATAACAATGATCTTCGCAACGAAAAGTTGCCCCGCCAGCGGATGAAATGGCCATTGGGCTTGCGTGCTTCCTGGTTCGTTGGCGACCGTTTGGTTTTTCGTCCACTCTATCGTTTTTATACCGACAGTTGGGAGCTAAGTTCACATACGGCAGAACTGGAATTTTCTTATCATGTTTCACCATCAATTTATTTAATTCCATTTTACCGTTATTATACCCAAACATCCGCAGCGTATTTTGCAGCCTATCAGCAACATAAAACAAGTGATGCGTTTTATACCAGTAATTACGACCTTTCCGGTTTTGAAAGCAACTTTTATGGCATGGGGATTAAACACAGCCCTCTGCATGGATTGTTTGGTATCGGGTACTTACAAACGGTTGAGTTGCGATATGGACATTATGCAAGGAGCAATGGCTTGAAGGCCGATATCCTAAGTATACAGCTAAAGATAAAAACAAAAAAAGGGTAGGCTGAATAATTTAGCCTACCCTTTATCGCTAGTTGAATCGGTTAAATGGTTTCTGCCATATTAGGGATTTGTGAAGCCTTGTAGGCGCCTGCATCCAGCTTCTCCTTGGTGGCTTCGAATGCCTCCAAAGTGCGGTCGATATCTTCAAAACTATGAGCTGCTGTGGGAATCAACCGGTAAATGATATCACCTTTTGGAATAACCGGATACACTACGATACTGCAGAAGATATGATAGTTTTCTCTTAGGTCCATCACCATTTGCGTAGCTTCGGGTACATCTCCTTTCATATAAACGGGTGTTACAGGAGAGTTGGTATTGCCGATATCGAATCCTTTTTCTTTC
>JAPLEF010000168.1 GCA_026391525.1 Sphingobacteriales bacterium | reverse complement strand
TGAATGATGAAGTTGGGAAGTGTTTTTACTTGCATCACTTCTCAGCACCGTCTCCGGAACGGGACGTTGCTGACCGATCTGAATATTGAATAATGAACAAGGAATAATGAACAAGGAATAATGAACAAGGAATGTTGAATGATGAAGTTGGGAAGTGCCGTCTACTTGCGTCAAAAACTCACTTCTCAGCACCGTCTCCGGAACGGGACGTTGCTGACCGATCTGAATATTGAATAATGAACAAGGAATAATGAACAAGAAATAATGAACAAGGAATAATGAACAAGGAATGTTGAATGATGAAGTTGGGAAGTGTTTTTACTTGCATCACTTCTCAGCACCGTCTCCGGAACGGGACGTTGCTGACCGATCTGAATATTGAATAATGAACAAGGAATAATGAACAAGGAATGTGGAATGATGAAGTTAGGAAGTGCCCTTAACTTATATCAAAAACTTCAAACCAAAAACCTTGAACCCCAAACCAGCTTCCTTACTTCAAGGTTTTAATCAACTCATCTTCTCTCGAGGCTTTTATGGCTACCACCGTATCTACCACTTCATTAGGAACCGTTGTAGATAAAACATATTGCTGCACTTTCCATTGGTTATTTTGAAAAACCAACACGCCGGAACCACGGCAGATTTTCATCGAAGTATTCAGCAATTCATCAAACCAGGCGATGTCTGTGTGATTGCCAAAATAAATATGCCTTTGCAATGCCGTAAACTTCCAGGTTCTCTTCTTTTCAAAAAACGGAGCCGACCATTTACGGAACGAATCCTTATCCCAATGCTCAGTAGCATCCGTGCCGATAAAAATAGCATCGCTGGTGAAGTAATTGAAATAACGATCTGCATCAGCATTAGCTGCAGCTATATTGAACGAATCGAGCATGGCTGCAATAGCCTTGGTTTGCGTCGCTTTATAGCTGTCATCTGGAATGTTCACTTTAGCAGCTTTATCCTTACAGGAAGAGACCACAATCAGTGAAAAAATTAAAACAGCAGTTACTTTGTTCAAGATGTTTGGGTTTTGATTAAGAAAAATAAAAAAAATTATAACTACGAAAAAGCATCACACATGCTGATCTATCAAAATCATATTGCCATCAGGGTCGGTGAGCATCAAACTGGCAGGCCCGGTAGTTTCTTCCGCAGCTTCAGATACCAAACTGATTTGCTTTTCTTTTAAGGATTTTTGAATCTCACGTACATCTGTAAATCCCTCAATCAACTTTGCGTTATCATCCCAACCCGGATTGAAGGTGAGTATGTTTCCTGTAAACATCCCCTGAAATAAACCCACCAAAGCATTGCCATTTTTCATAATGGCATAATTGGATCCGGGCGGTTCAGCAAAACAAACAAAACCTAGCGCTTGATAAAATGTGATGGAAGCCTTAAGGTCTTTAACACTCACGCTTATAGAAAAGGCTCCCAGCGAACCGGTGGATGTTGACATATATTATGGCTTTTGGTTTCTGGTACTAAATGTAATAAAATAAGGAAGAGAAAGTATCGGAAATTCCAAAAAAGAATTTTATCCATTGAACTTACTGATATATCCGCATCAGCAATTTACCTTCATTAAGATAATTACGTAGCCTTTCCAAAAAATCAGGAGCCACTGTTGGGCATCCCAAACTGACACAAATCGTTTCTGGCGCCACCTCTGCTGAAGGTACACAGCTATGTGCATGTAATACAACAAACCGTTCAAACGCCCGGCTATTAGTAGCATTTAATCCATGTAGTTTATATGCCAATCCAAAACGCCCCTGATAGGAATCCCCGACTGCATAAATACCCAATGAACTAGCATTGCTACCAGCTTCGTTCGAAAAAATAACAGCCTTTCCAGCCACATCACTCCCACTACCGTGTGTAACCAACCCGCTCACCAAAACTGAATCCTTCTCCATATCATACACAAAGAACCGGTTTTTGCCTGAAGGTATTTTAAAGTCAATAAGAAAACAATAACGCCTGTTGTAGCCCTCTCCTTTAGCCAAATGCTTCAATTCTGCTGCCATAGCTGCTAGTCGTATGCCAGAATTTGGGTGATTTTTTATCGGATGATGAGATAAAATAATGGGTGCCGGTACATTGTTTTTAGCTTCTCTCCCAATCAAGAGCAAAAGGAAGGTGCCTGCTAAAATGAATAATAGGAAAATGATTCTTTGTAGCATAAAAAATGCGTTCCTCTTGAGATGAGGAACGCACATTTTTCCATAACTATTTTAGAAAAAAAAAGACCTAATATCACATAACTGCAAGCGCTATTGAACGGCAATTACTGGAGCCAAAGCAAGTTCCCGTAAAACTTCAGCAATAGCATTCGCATCAATCCCGATCTCTTCATAAAGCTGCTTTGGTGTGCCATGCTCTACCAAACGATCGGGAATACCCATGATACGTACATCTGCCTTATAGCCATATGAGTTCATGAACTCCAAAATAGCAGAACCAAAGCCTCCAACAACAGTGCCATCTTCTACGGTAATGATCTTATGATAACGGCTAAACACTTCATGCAGCATTTCTTCATCCAACGGTTTCACAAATCGCATGTCGTAATGCGCCGGGTTGATGCCTTCTGCTCGAACATCCCTGATTGCTGAGGCTGCAAAATTTCCCGGATGGCCAAAACTTAAGATAGCAATATCCACACCGTCTTTCAATTTACGTCCGGTACCCACTTTTATTTCTTTCATCTCTGTACGCCATTCGGGCATCACACCTTCCCCACGTGGATAACGGATCACAAAAGGTAACTGGTTGCTTTCTAACTGAGCAGTATACATCAAATTACGGAGCTCCGATTCATTCATCGGCGCACTCACAATCATGTTGGGGATGCAACGCATATACGCGATATCATAACAGCCATGATGGGTAGGACCATCTTCTCCAACCAATCCGGCGCGGTCTAAACAAAAGATGACCGGCAATTTCTGGATCGCAACATCATGCACCACCATATCGTATGCCCTTTGCATGAATGATGAGTAAATATTACAGAACACTTTCAATCCCTGTGTAGCCATACCGGCACTTAAGGTAACCGCATGTTGTTCGCATATCCCCACATCAAAAGCACGGTCGGGCATTTTATCCATCATGAATTTCAATGAACTGCCACTCGGCATAGCCGGAGTAATACCCATGATTTTTTCATTCTTTTCTGCCAACTCAATAATGGTATGGCCGAAAACATCCTGATATTTTGGTGGCTGCGGTATATCGTAAGCTTTCTTGAAAATTTCTCCGGTCACTTTATCGAACAATCCCGGTGCATGCCACTTGGTTTGGTCTTTCTCTGCCAACTCATAACCTTTTCCCTTAACCGTTTTGATGTGCAGGATTTTGGCACCTGGAATGTCTTTTAAATCGCTCAGGGTTTCGATCAGTTTGATAATATTGTGTCCATCAATCGGACCAAAATACCGCAATTGTAACGATTCGAAGAGGTTGCTGCTTTTACTCACCATGCCTTTCAAACTTGCTTCCAGTTTACTGGCCATTTCGCGACTGAAATTTTTACCAACAGGCAGTTTGCCCAACGCTTTCCATACATTATCGCGCAATTCATTGTAAGCATGAGAAGTGGTGATATCGGTAAGATATTCTTTCAGCGCCCCAACATTTGGGTCGATACTCATGCAATTATCATTGAGGATGATCAGTACATTGCTTTTTTCTATACCTGCATGGTTCATCGCTTCAAAAGCCAAACCTGCAGTCATTGCCCCGTCGCCAATTACAGCTACATGCTGGCGGTTTTTCTCTCCTTTGTAATGAGAAGCCATTGCCATGCCCAACGCTGCTGAAATTGAAGTAGAAGAATGACCTACACCAAACGTGTCGTATTCACTTTCACTTCTTTTGGGGAAACCACTTAAGCCATGATATTTTCTATTGGTAGGGAAACTATCCCTTCGTCCGGTAAGTATTTTATGTCCATATGCCTGATGGCCTACATCCCATACCAACTGATCGTAAGGGGTGTTGAATACATAATGCAGGGCAACAGAAAGTTCCACAACGCCTAAACTGGCACCAAAATGACCTCCATAAACACTCACCACATCAATGATATACTGACGCAACTCATCACATACCTGTTGCATCTGGTCTTTTGAAAGTTTTTTAAGATCTGTGGGGTTATCGATCTGCCTGAGCAATTGGCCTGCTTTTATTTCCATATTTAAGGTATTGTTACTCCCTTTGTAAAATTAGCATTAATATAGAGAACCTGCACTGATAAACAAGATAAAGCGATTTATGTTGAGCTTTTTACAATTTTGTTAAGGCAGTGTCAATAATGGGGAAGGATCCGGGGAATTGGATAGATAATGTGCTGCTTCACTGATTTTACACACGCCCGGATAATCACCCTGAAGAATTCCCATATCTGCAATCACCTGAAAATGGAGGTGCGGAGGCCATTGTCCATTTTCTTCGGGCTTTCCAAAATGAGCGAATGTTTCACCCCGGGTGATGAATTGACCTTCCCGGATATGACCCAGATCGTCCAGTGCCAGATGCCCGTAAAGGGTAAAGAAATTAATGGTTTCAAGCTGATGCTGCAAAATGATGGTTGCCCCATAATCACCAAAATGGTCATTGAAAGCAAAGCTGTGCACCATTCCCCCAAGTGGTGTCATTACCGGAGTGCCGGCTGCACCCCAAATATCGATACCGAGGTGCAAACATCTCGGCTCCTTATCTTCAAAAAGGCTGCTGCGCTTATATAATATCCTTTTTTCCCGATAACCTCCCACTCCATATCTTGCTTTGTTTTCTACGAGGTGATGTTCTATCCAGGAGGAAAACCGACCCGTATCTGCAATCAATTCAGTGCTCAGTTCTAAATTGGAAGCAGTAAAATTCATTTCCACCACCCTTTCATTTAACCTATCGAAGGGAACAACCGGATGAAATTCAACCTGATGTTTCCAGAGGATATTGCTGAGTTCGGGTTCCATAAGGTAAAGGTAACACTAAAGATTCTTACAGTGGGATGGCATTCCTCTCTTCCACATGCTAATCGTATTGAAATTCTTTTCCTTTACAACTTGATTTCTTCATCGTTGTCATCAAAAAACCTGAACTCGGTAAGGTGATAGGCGTTGTTGATTTTAACTTTAATAAGTTGTTTGTATTTCCAGCACCATTTCAAACGTCGTGAAGGAAAACCACTGGTGAGGTAGTTATATAAGATTGGATGAACTTCAATCGTGAGCCCTTTATGGCGCTGCATGATGAGGTAATTGAGGTTCTTGGCAATTTCATCCTCTAAAATAAGGGTTGATGAGATTTTTCCGGTTCCATTGCAACTGGGGCAAACTTCGCTCGTATTGATATTCATTTCAGGCTTCATGCGTTGGCGCGTAATTTGCATGAGCCCGAATTTGGTGATGGGCAATACCGCATGTTTGGCGCGATCGGTATGCATGTACTCATCCATCGCATCTGCAAGCTTCTTTTTATTGTCCATCAACTTCATGTCTATGAAGTCTACTACGATTATACCCCCCAAATCGCGAAGGCGAAGCTGGCGTGCAATTTCTTTAGCGGCTTCCAGATTGGTTTCCAGCGCATTTTGCTCCTGATTGTTGCTGACACTTTTGTAACCACTGTTCACATCAATCACATGAAGTGCTTCAGTATGTTCAACGATCAGATAAGCCCCGCTGGGAAGGTTAACGGTTTTACCGAAAGATGCTTTAACCTGTTTGGTTACACCATAATGGTCGAAGATGGGAAGACCATTGTTATAAAAAGAAATGATATCTGCTTTATCGGGAGCGATACGTTGGATATAGCTTTTAGTTTCAGCGTATATGGTTTTATCGTTCACCACAATCCTGTTGAAATCTGCATTCAGCAGATCTCTGAGTATGCTATTGGTTTTGCCCTGCTCACTGAGAATACGGGTTGGGGCAACAGCTCCGGCAAGGTTTTGCTGAATGGTTTTCCAGGTATTTTCAAGGCTCAGTAAATCTTCATGCAGTTCTGCTGTATGTTTGCCTTCTGCTGCTGTGCGCACGATTACGCCGAGGTTTTTGGGCTTTACAGCTTCGATGATTTTTTGAAGTCTTTTTCTTTCTTCGGAAGAATGAATTTTTCTGGAAACGGCAACAATGTCGTTAAAGGGGGTTACTACAACAAATCGCCCGGGCAACGACAATTCGCAGCTCAACCTGGGGCCTTTTGCAGCTATGGGTTCTTTAAGAATCTGAACAAGTATATTGGGTTTTCCGGTAAGCACTTCATTGATTTTTCCTGTTTTGATGATTTCAGGTTCAACCCTGAATTTGGAAAAATCAGAAAGCTCCCCTTTTTTTTGTGCGATGGAAAGTTGGGTGAATTTCAAAATAGACCGAACATACGGGCTCAGGTCGGTATAATG
The DNA here is from genome assembly GCA_026391525.1 of Sphingobacteriales bacterium. GTDB lineage: Bacteria > Bacteroidota > Bacteroidia > Chitinophagales > Chitinophagaceae > Ferruginibacter. Next base: position 32,964 of record JAPLEF010000168.1, on the reverse strand, counting down.
TAAAAACGCATCCTTTTCAAAACCTACTTCTACAAAAGCAGCATTTAAACCAGGAATCAGCTTCTTTACTTTACCAAGATATAAATCGCCCACAGCAAAGTTGGCATCAGCTTTTTCGCTATGCAACTCTACCAACATCTTATCTTCCAGCAAGGCTATTTCAACCCCTTGCGGAATGGCATTAATAATTAATTCCTTAGTCAAGCGAATGATTTTTTAGACCCTTATGCGCCGGTAGGAAAACATCAGTGCATGAATACATTAGCGGAACTAAAGCATTCATGCATATGATTAAAGTTACAGGAAGGAGTTTCCCTGCACTATGGATTTAAAAAGTGAATTACTTCTTCTTATGACGATTTTTTCTTAAACGTTTTTTACGCTTATGTGTAGCGATTTTATGACGTTTTCTCTTTTTACCACAAGGCATACCTAGTCTTTTTGTTATTAAAAAATATTTTCAATGCTATTAATTATTGAAGCTGCTTGATCCGCTCATCCACTTCCTTGCTATATGCAGGATTATCAACCATCTTTTTACTCTCATCATACCAACGTATAGCTTCAGCTTTATCGCCTTTGGCTGCATAAGTATCTGCAAGAAAAGCGATGGCTTCTACATTGCCGGGTTCATTTTTAACTACTGTGGTCAATCTTGCAATGGCCTTATCATATTGCCCGGAAACAAATCCACCGATTCCCAACATAAGCTGTGCTTTCATGTTTAGAGAATCTCTTCTTACCACAGCCAGCAACTCCTGAATTCCCTTCATGGTTTCTTGCGGATCACCGTTTCTTCCTTTTCCGAAGATGTAACAACTTCCCAGTGCTATTTTAAGATCTTCATTTGCCGGATTAAGGGCAATGGCTTTTTCAAACAAACCGATCGCTTCATTCGCTTGCCAGGCGAGTTTTGCTTCATCATTTTCCCCCCTTAGTCTGGTCAAAATTAATTGGCCTGCAAAGGTGAGGTTTTTTTCTGAATTATCCAATTTAGCTTGCTTACTTAAATAAAAAACATAAGCATCAAACTGACGAACGCTATCTCCCCAGAAATTGGCAAGCTGTGAAGCTATATTTGATTGTTCGGATGGGGTTCCGGTGGATTGGAGTAGTTTTTTAAGAGAATCAACATAAATAGCCTGTTGCAATGGTAACTGTGCAGTCGATTTTTCGATAAGTTGTTCTATATCAAAGGTTGGAGCGGCAGCAACAGAAACGGGAACAGGCTTTTTAGGTTCGGTAGTTCTGCCGAAAATAAATAGAAGTACAGCGAGGATAAGTCCTGAACCTGCAAGTAACGCTTTATCTTTCACCATATTCTAATCTACTACCGTCAAAGGCGGCAGGGTGCAAAGTTAGGTCAATCCTCACTATCATCTTTCACTTCAGGAGCTTCTTTGATATTCGGGGAAGTTTTAATTTCCTGTACGAATTCTTTGGCTGGCTTAAAAGCAGGAATAAAATGCTCGGGGATGGCCACAGCTACATTTTTTTTGATATTACGACCAATTTTAGCGGCCCTCTTCTTGATGATAAAGCTTCCAAATCCGCGAACATAGAGGTTTTCCCCATTTGCTAAAGAAGCTTTAATCTCCCTGAACATCGTTTCAAGAGTTACAAGCACATCTACTTTAGGTATCCCTGTATTATTTTGAAAGTAAGATAGAAAATATTTTCGAAAACACAAAAATAAAATGGTGATAATCAATAGGTTTGCAGTTAAATTTTTTCTAATTTGTTATCAACCCCGAAAAAAAGATCATTTTTCACCCGTGAACTGTTGCATTGGAACGCCCGATTCAACCACAGGGATATGCCCTGGAAGCATGAAAAAGACCCGTATAAAATCTGGCTAAGTGAAATTATTTTACAACAAACCAGGGTTGAACAAGGCAGGGAATATTATAACCGGTTTGTTCATGCTTACCCCACTGTTGAGCAATTGGCAGTTGCTAAAGATGATGATGTTTATAAGCTTTGGGAAGGATTGGGTTATTATTCCCGCTGTAAAAACCTGTTGCATACGGCAAGGGAAATTGTAAACAAATATGCAGGAGTATTTCCTAAAACCTACGAAGAAATTATACAGCTAAAAGGCATCGGGCCTTACACCGCAGCAGCGATCGCATCTTTTGCATTTCAATTACCTTATGCTGTTCTTGATGGCAATGTGATGCGTATACTCTCTCGTTATTTTGGAATATCAACTGCCATCGACAGCACGGAAGGCAAAAAAGAATTGGCAACATTGGCGAATTCGCTTTTAGATACTGATGCTCCGGGAATATACAATCAAGCCATTATGGATTTTGGCGCAACGATCTGCAAACCTAAACAGCCCGTTTGCACTAACTGTTTGCTTGCAGAAAATTGTACTGCTTTTGCAAATGTTGAACAGCAAGCTTATCCGGTTAAAGAAAAGAAAGTGAAGCAATCATCGCGCTGGATGTATTACTTTATTGCAGGAAATAAAGACAACTATTTTATCCGTAAACGCACTGAAAAAGACATCTGGTTTCAGTTACATGAATTTGTATTGATTGAAACCAACAACAAAAAAAGCATAGCCCAAATACTAAAGTTAAATGCCTACAAGCAATTGATGCCGTCAACTGCAAGTATTACAAATACTTCAGAAGTTTACACCCATAAACTGACCCACCAAATCTTACATATCGTATTTGTAGAAGCCCGTTTGCAAGCCGGAACCAAGCTGGATGGCTATCAGTTAACTGCACGGTCCCAACTAAAAAAATTGGCTTTCCCAAAAATATTGAGCTTATATGTAGAAAAAATGGGAAAAACAATAACCTAATTGATCCTTGTTTCTAATGTAGATATGAATTTTTTGTTCGTATCTTTAAATTTGTACTATGGTTTTTTTGCAGATCAATCACATGAATAATTCATCCGTATGAGAGGCGTTAACAGGGTTATGCTCATTGGGAACCTGGGGAAAGACCCCGATATGCAATTTCTGGAAGGAAATATCGCTGTAGCAAAATTTTCACTGGCCACCACAGAATCTTTCAAAGACCGGAATGGTAAACTCATTGCTCATACCGAATGGCATACCATCGTTTTGTGGCGCGGGCTTGCAGAACTGGCACAAAAATACCTTCATCGTGGTAGCCTTGTTTACATTGAAGGCCGTTTAAAAACTCGCAGCTGGGAAGACAAGGAAGGCAATAAGAAGTTTGCTACAGAAATAGTTGGCGACAACCTGATCATGCTTGATAAAAGATATGAAGGCCAGCCGGGTTTGGATAATCCAGATCAACAAGTTTCGGATACAGAACCACCTGTTGATGATTCAGGCAATGAAAAGTTGCCCTTCTAACTGTAAACCCCACAAGGGGAATTGTAGACAAAAAAAATAAACATTGGATTATCATTCGGTTTTGTTGCAACCTTTTCATCAACTCCAATTATTGGCCATTAACTCTGCGGCCACAACCATACTTCTATTTGTATTATTGGTATTGTTTGTACTTTCTTTTTTTATTGCAGGTAGCGAAGTAGCATTTTTCTCACTCAGCAGCAAAGACATCCATGTACTCAAAACAAAAAAACAACCTTCTTTCAGGAGGATTATCAACCTGCTGGAACAACCCAAAATCTTATTGGCCTCCATGCTGATTGCCAATAGTTTCATCAATATCGGTATCATCCTCATCGCTAACCTGCTGATCAGCGACTGGCTGGATTATTTTGATTTTACTTTCTGGAGTGTATTCATCATCAAGGTACTGGCTATAACTTTCCTGCTCATGTTATTTGCCGAGGTATTGCCAAAAGTGTGGGCCATCCATCATAAAGTTTGGTTTGCAGCAACAGCTTCTCTGGTCGTTGAAATTTTCAATAGCATTTTTTACAGGCTTAGCAAACGATTCGTAACGTTCAGCGACAATATTGAAAAGAAATTAGCCCCTCCAAGATCCCAGGCCATCGATAACAGCAATATCGATTATGCCATCGACCTTTTGCCTGAACATGAAGCTACGATAGAAGAAAAGCAAATCCTGAAAGGGATACGCAAATTCGGTGATACCACCGTAAAACAGATTATGCGTACAAGGCTCGACGTTAGTGGCCTTTCCTATAACCTTCCCTTTACTGAAGTGAGAAAGCAGGTGGAAGAACTTCATTATTCGAGGCTCCCGGTTTATAAAAATAACCTCGATGAGATTGAAGGGATGCTCCACACCAAAGATCTACTTTCCTATCTGGATGAACCGGACGATTTTGAATGGCATTCCCTGATGCGAACTCCTTATTTTGTTCATGAACAGAAACTGATTGAAGACCTCCTACAGGAATTCAGAACAAAACGCATCCATTTTGCCATTGTAGTGGATGAGTTTGGAGGAACATCTGGCATCGTAACCCTCGAAGACATCATGGAAGAAATCATCGGAGATATCAAAGATGAATTTGACGATGAAGAAAGCAGCAACAAGAAAGTTGATGATTACACGTATATCTTTGAAGGAAAGACCATGATCAATGATGTATGCAAAGCGATGAACCTGCCTGTAGATATTTTTGACACTATTCGCGGGGAAAGCGATTCCCTAGCAGGACTGGTACTTGAAATTGCAGGTGAATTTCCACAGATCGACGAACGGCTTGAAAGTGGTGATTTCACTTTCGTACCACTGGAGATCAACAAAAACAGGATTGATAAAGTTAAAGTGATGATCCAACCCAATGCCTAATGGCCATGAATAGAAAAAGCGTATTTTTTCGTCTACTCCTTACCGCTACTCCATGCTTCATTTTCCTGGCATGCAACTCGCCGTATTCCTCTAAAAAAAGCGGGTATTTCAAGATTGAACTTCCGGCGCATACTTACCAAAGCTTTGATAAACCGGGTTTCCCGTATGCCTTTGAATATCCAACTTATGCACAGATCATACAGGACAGCACTTATTTCGATAGCACACCTGAAAACAATTATTGGGTGAATGTGGATTTCCCTGATTTGTCTGCCCGTATCTTCCTAAGCTATAAGATTATCGGAGGGCTTGCACCTTATAAGATCCGCCTTGCCGACGGAAGCTATAAAGATTCATCAGGCATAAATGAATTCGACAGGATGGTGAATGATGCTTTCAACCTCACGAACAAAAACGAAGCCATGTCTAGTTCCATCAAAGACAGCCTTATACTCACCCCCCATCATATCAGCGGAGTATTTTTCAGGGTTGGCGGAAATGCAGCAACGGCTAAACAATTTTTCCTGAGCGATTCTACCCGTCACTTCTTGCGTGGCGCACTCTACTTCGATGCTACTCCGAATGCCGATTCCCTTAGGCCGGTGCAGGATTTCCTTCAAACCGACATCGACCATCTTATCAATACCTTTCGCTGGAAATCGCCGGCATAACCTAAATCCAAAGCAATTTTTCACTGATCGCCTTAAACAGAATTTCCTTTAACCTGTTTACACGTATTTTTGTATCATGATAGCCATAGATCAGGTGCTGGTAAGCGATCAATTGATTACTGAACAATTTGTATGCGATCTTCAAAAATGCAAGGGGGCTTGTTGTGTGGATGGAGATGCAGGAGCTCCATTGGCGGAAGAAGAACTTATACAGGTGAATGAAGTTGTAAGCAGTGTGATACCTTATCTCAGTGAAGAAAGCCGAAATGAAATCCAACGTCAGGGAAAATATGTTTATGACGATGAATTTGGCTGGGTAACTCCTACCATAAATGGCAGTATATGCGTTTATGGAATTACAGATAAAGATGGTATTGTTAAATGCGGAATGGAACAAGCCTATCTTGATGGAAAAACCAATTGGAAAAAACCGATAAGCTGCCATCTCTTTCCTGTTATTGCAAAAACAAGTACCGATGGTAAAACCATTTATGCAAATTACCAGCCTCGTACCGATCATTGCAAAGCCGCATGCAGTCTTGGAAAAAAACTAAAAGTTCCCGTTTACCAGTTTCTAAAAGAACCTTTGATCCGGAAATTTGGAAATGATTTTTATGAAGCACTTCATGCAACCGCTCTTCATTTAAAAGATAAACCCTCAAATGGTAATCCTTAACTTACATCTATATCTATTAACATGAATAAAATCCAATCCCGGACTGTTTACCTGTCTTACTTTTTTTGCATATTGGTGTTTCCATCCTGCTCGGTAAACAAAGCTAAAATTGATGATAGTCTGAAAAAATACTTTGACGCCAAAAATGTAACCGGATGTTTTACCATGCTCAATAATGCAGATGGCCACATTACGGTATATAACATGGAAATGGATACCACCCGCTACAGCCCTGCTTCCACTTTCAAGATTGTTAACTCCCTTATTGCCTTACAAACAGGTGCAGTAACCGATGAAAAAATGATCATCAATTGGGATGGCGTGAAACGCCCGGTTGCTGCATGGAATAAAAACATGAACATCAAAGAGGCCTTTAAAGAGAGTGCATTGCCATTTTTTCAGGAAGTAGCCAGGCGTATCGGAAAAGACAGTATGAATGTTTGGGTCGACCGGCTTGGTTATGGCAATATGAATACCGATGGTGCTGTTGATTCGTTCTGGATCAATAACCAATTGAAAATTTCACCCGATGAACAATTGGGCTTACTTAAAAAATTATATTTCGATCAATTACCTTTCCGTAAATCAGTTCAACAGCAGGTTCGTGATTTTATGCTGCAGGAAGACAATACTACATATAAACTGAGTTATAAAACCGGATGGGGCTTTGATGAAAGTAATCAAGCCCTGGGTTGGGTTGCCGGCTGGATCGAAGAGAACCGACATGTTTATTTTTTCGTCACCCTTTTGAAATCGAAAGATAAAGATTATGATATGAGCCGGGCCCGTATTGATATCACAAAAGACATCCTGAAACAATATGGTTTCTTTGAAGGAAAAAAATAAACTTTAACCTTGATTTGAAATCCTTAAGCCCATTCATCCCTTTTTGACATCAACATTTCAATACCCGGTTTTTTTTTGGCTGCTGTTTTTGTTGCCAATATTGATTGTGCTATTTTTTCTTGCCTTATACCATAAACAAAAAACACTTCGTAAAATTGGTGATCCGGAACTGGTATCGCAACTCACCGCAGGATACAGTTCAAAAAAATACCTGCTGAAATGCTTACTCGCTTTTGCAGCTTGGGGCCTTATTGTTGTCGCCCTTGCCAATTGGCGTAAGCCTGTGGGTGAAGAAAAAATCACCCGCAACGGAATTGACCTGATGATTGCTCTCGATGTTAGTAAAAGTATGCTCGCCGAAGATATCAGTCCAAACCGTTTAGAAAGAGCCAAACAACTTATTGGAAAGATTATCGACAAAGCCGGAAGCAACCGGGTGGGCCTGGTAACTTTTGCAGGGAAAGCTTATTTACAAATGCCCTTGAGCGGAGATATGGCCGCTGCTAAAATGTACCTTTCAGCCTCAAATACCAATACGGTTCCTACTCAGGGCACAGTGATCGCTGATGCCCTTAGGATGTGTAATGCAGCTTTCAACCCTAATGAAAAAAAATATAAGGCTGTGCTGCTCATCAGTGATGGTGAAGACCATGACGAATCTGCTACGGCAGTTGCCGAACAGATGGCTGCTAACGGAGTTGTAATCCATTGCATAGGAATAGGATCGCCTCAAGGCGTTAATTTACCCGAAGAGGGAGGTGGATATCAAAAAGATACGGATGGGAATACCATTGTATCTAAACTGAATGCGGCTGCATTAAGTGAAATCGCTAGAAGTACAAATGGCCAATACCTTACTTTTCAACAAACAGATGAAGCAGTTAAACTGATTACAGGCGCTATAAGTACGATGGACCAGCGCAGTGTAAATGATGAAGGGATGATGAACTTTACCCAATACTTTTTATGGTTCCTTGGAGCAGCACTCCTATTCTTGTTGCTAGAATTTTTCATTTCGGAGAATAAAAAACATAACAAACTACAAATGCCTTTGCAATTCATTTTATTGATAGGCCTGCTTCTATGCACCAATGCCACAAAGGCTCAGGAAGATAAAAAACTCATCCAAAAAGGTAATGATCAATACCGTAAAGGCAATTACTCAGAAGCCCTCACTGAATACAAGGACGCTTTGAAAAAAAACGCTGCGAATGCCATCGCCCAATACAATTCCGGAAATGCCGCTTACAAACTTAACCGAAGCGACGAAGCCATATCAGCCTATGATGAAGCATTGAAAAACCTAAAAAATCCTAAAGACCTTGCCAATGCGGCTTATAATAAAGCTGTTGTATTACAGAACAAGAAAGACCTGAAAGGTTGTATAGAAGCCTATAAACTAGCTTTGAAAACAGATCCATCTCATGAAGATGCCCGTCAAAACCTTCAGCAGGCACTTATTCAACAAAAAAAAGAACAAAAGCAGGAAGAACAGCAAAAGGAATCTGATAAACAAAAGAAAGAGCCAAAAAAACCTGAACCCAGGTTATCAAAACAGGATGCAGAAAACAAACTCAAGGCTCTTATGCAACGAGAAAAAGAATTACAGGAGAAGTTACACAAAATGGGTCGTAACAATATCGATAAACCCGAAAAAGACTGGTAACCTGCAATTCATCCATTAGCACAATAAGGCTTCCCTTACCTTTGTATAAATATTTCAATCAGGTAATTCATGTCGTACTATTGCGAATCACTTACAGTTTACAAAAGGCTACCAACAAGAGAAGTACGAATTGGAAACTTACTCATGGGCGCAAACCATCCGATCAGGATACAAACGATGACAACCACCGATACCATGGATACTGAAGCAACTGTTGCCCAGGCCATCCGTTGTATTGAAGCTGGTGCCGAACTGGTAAGGATTACCGCACCATCTAAAAATGAAGCGGAAAACCTGAGGAATATCCGCGACGAATTGCATCGGAGGGGATATCATACCCCATTGGTTGCCGATATCCATTTCACACCCAACGCTGCTGAAATTGCAGCAGGAATAGTTGAAAAAGTAAGGATTAATCCGGGGAATTATGTAGATAAGAAGAAGTTTGAACAGATCGAATACACCGACGAGGAGTACACCGAAGAAATTGCGCGTATCCGTGAACGTTTTGTTCCATTGGTAACGATATGCAAACAACATGGAACTGCTATGCGTATCGGTACTAATCATGGCAGCCTTAGCGACCGCATCATGAGCCGTTATGGTGATACTGCCATAGGTATGGTAGAAAGCGCCATGGAGTTCCTGCGAATCGCCCGTGATGAAGATTACCACAATATCGTGCTAAGCATGAAAAGCAGCAACCCACAAGTGATGGTACAGGCTTACCGGCTGCTCATCAATCACATGATGCAGGAATTTGGCGAGTGTTATCCGCTGCATCTTGGCGTAACCGAGGCCGGTGATGGTGAAGATGGACGTATCAAATCTGCCGTAGGCATCGGCACTTTACTTGAAGACGGGATTGGAGATACTATCCGGGTATCGCTTACAGAAGACCCTGAATTAGAATTACCGGTCTGCCGCCAATTGGTAAGCCGTTACCAAACATCAACACCAGTTGATCCGAATGTTCCTCCAATCGATGCCCTTCCCTACTCACCCTTTCAATACCAGCTAAGGAAATCAGTTGCAGCAGGAAGAACCGGAGGCAATCATGTTCCCATTGTAATTGCCGATTTCAGTAAATACAATTCCATAAAACCTCAAGATTTAGATGCTATTGGTTATCACTACGACAGCATTACCGATAAATGGACTATTGCTGATGCAGCCGCTGATTTTATTTTTTGTAATCATGAACCTGATTTTGCTTTGCCGGGCACATTGAATGTGGTGATGTACCATGAACAATGGACTAAAGCAACAGATCAGGAAAAATGTTTGCCCCTCCTTGATGCATCGCAATATCTGGATGAAACGCCTATAAAATATTCTATTCAGCATTTTGTAATGGTGGATTGTTACAGTAACGGCAGCGATGAACCGAAACTGGAACTGATTTTTGAAAAATTACGCATTGATCCAACAGCAATTGTTTGCCTCAGCAGTACCAACCGAAATGCCATGCAAAGTGTTCGGCGCATGATTGCAGCAATGATGCTTCATCAACTGGATAATCCGGTTGTTTTGATTTGCGATAGTAATGATGAAGATACCGATCAAAGCCTCATTCATTATGCTGTAGAAGCCGGAGCCTTGCTCATCGATGGCCTGATCAACGGTATATGTCTTGGTCACCATTTCGGAAACCTTACAATAGCACCGCAAACAGCTTTGCTCAATTCAGTGGCATTCGGCATCTTGCAGGCTACACGAACCCGGATTTCAAAAACAGAATACATCAGTTGCCCAAGTTGCGGCAGAACCTTATTCGACCTGCAGGAAACAACTGCCAAAATCAGGGCGGTTACCCATCACCTCAAAGGAGTGAAAATCGCCATCATGGGTTGTATTGTAAACGGTCCGGGTGAAATGGCGGACGCCGATTTCGGCTATGTAGGCAGTGGACCGGGGAAAATCACACTCTATAAAGGAAAGGAAGTGGTAAAAAGAAATGTAAACAGTGAAGTTGCGGTAGACGAACTCATCGCGCTAATCAAAGAAAATGGCGCATGGACGGAAATACCGCAGCTCGTATAACGTTAAAGATTAAACGCAAAAATGCAAACAGATTTCCTGGTCATTGGTTCCGGTATTGCGGGCCTTACCTATGCGCTCAAAGTTGCACAGGAATTTCCTGATTTATCCATTACCATACTTACCAAAACACAAAGTGATGAAACCAATACCAAATATGCGCAGGGAGGTATTGCCGGTGTGATGGATGTAGAGCAGGACAGTTTCAACAAACATATCGAAGACACCCTTATCGCAGGAGATGGATTATGCAACAAAGCCATTGTAGAAATTGTGGTGAAAGAAGGCGTAAATCGCATTGAAGAGTTGATTGCATGGGGCGCACAATTCGATAAAGACCCTGATGGCGATTACCAACTGGGAAAAGAAGGCGGACATAGTGAGAGCCGCATCCTTCATCATAAAGATGTAACCGGTAAAGAGATGGAACGTACTTTGCTGGAAGCCATCCGCAAATGCAGCAACATCAAACTGATCAGCCATTGCTTCGTTTTGGATATCATCACACAGCACCATCTGGGTTATCTGGTTACTAAATCTACACCTGATATCGAATGTTATGGTGTTTATATACTGAACCTTGCCAGCAACAAAATTGAAAAAATCACTGCAAAAATCACCATGCTGGCAGCCGGTGGTAACGGACAAATCTATCGCACCACCACCAATCCGGCAATCGCCACCGGCGATGGTGTGGCAATGGTTTACCGGGCGAAAGGGCGTATTGAAAACATGGAGTTCATACAGTTCCATCCTACTGCATTATTTGAAGCAGGAGTACGTGGACAATCATTTTTAATTACAGAAGCAGTGCGCGGTGACGGAGGAATATTACGCAATCAGAACGGAGAAGCGTTCATGGAACGATACGATCACCGTAAAGACCTTGCACCAAGAGATATCGTAGCCCGCGCTATCGACAATGAAATGAAGATCAATGGTACAGAATATGTTTACCTCGATTGTAGGCATATGGACCAGCATAAGTTTCATGAACATTTCCCCAACATACAGGCAAAGTGTATGAGTATTGGCATTGATGTATCGCGCGATATGATTCCGGTTTCGCCTGCTGCCCATTACAGTTGCGGAGGTATCAAAACAGATGAATGGGGGCGAACCTCTATCAAACATTTATATGCTTCCGGCGAATGTGCCAGTACAGGATTACACGGAGCCAACCGGTTGGCCAGCAATTCGCTTCTTGAGGCGATGGTTTTTTCGCACCGCAGCTTTCTTTCATCCATAGCAGAAATAGTAAACCTGAAATTTCAAAATGATATCCCCGATTGGAATGCAGCAGGCACAACTGCACCTCAGGAAATGATTCTGATCACACAAAGTTTAAAAGAACTGAAACTGCTCATGAGCGACTATGTAGGTATCGTGCGTAATAATGAAAGGTTGCATCGTGCCAATAAGCGGCTCGACCTGCTGCATGAAGAAACAGAAACCCTTTATCAACGAACGGTTGTATCGCCTCAACTGTGTGAACTCCGCAATATGATCACCGTGGCATATCTGGTGGTAAAAAGCGCTGAACTTCGAAAGGAAAGCCGCGGGCTTCATTTTAACACCGATTACCCAAAAGCTTCCGATATTTTGCAGTCTACCATCTTATAATGTTGTATTCAAGTTTTAACTTTGCTCATTAAATTTTTGAATGTACTATCTCTTATACGGGTTGCTCTACGTTGTTTCCCTTTTACCATTTTTTATTTTATACGGCATTAGCGATTTTGCAGTATTCATTATTTATGATGTAATGAAGTACCGGAAAGACGTAGTGATGAATAATCTGGATATTGCATTTCCAGAAAAAACAAAGGAAGAAAGAAAAAAAATTGCCAGAAGATTTTACCGGAACCTTACCGACACATTTATAGAAAGCATCAAGATGATGAACATTTCGGAAAGTGCATTTTTGAAAAGGGCTAAATTCAATACAGAAGGCTGTAATGCCATTGCAGCCAAAGGAAAGAATATCCAATTTCACAGCGGGCACCAGTTCAATTGGGAATATGCTAACTGGGTTGTAGCGATGAAACTGAATATTCCCTGGATTGGTGTTTACATGAAAATTAATAATCCAGCTATTGATAAACTGTTCTTTAAGTTGCGCTCAAAAAAAGGCACGTTACTGGTAGCTGCCCAGGAATTCAAACTCCGGAAAACCGAGGTTTTCACTAAACAGTATAGTTTGGGTTTAGCAGCTGATCAAAATGCCGGTGTACCCGATAAAGCTTATTGGTTGAATTTTTTTGGCAAACCCGTACCCTTTGTTACCGGCCCCGACAAAGGCGCGATATTGAACAATACCGCAGTGGTTTTTGTAAAATTTATCAAAGTAAAACGTGGTTATTATGAATTTATCCCAACGGTAATTACAGAAGATGGGGGCAGTTTGAAAAGAGGCGAGCTTACGTTGATGTACCGCGACTTTTTGGAAGAAACCATCCGGCAGCATCCGGATAATTACCTATGGAGCCATCGCCGCTGGAAATGGGAGTATTCAGATGATTATGCAAACAGATGGATAGATGTGAATTATCCGTGAACAAAGTAAAAAAGGGTACGGACTAAATTCAGGATTAGAACAACATCCAATTAACGCATCAGTTTTAAGGGCAATCGGTTTATAAAACGGGCCGAAATTTTAATAATAAAAAGGGTACGGATCAAAAAGTGTCTTGCTGAACGACTGTTTAATTTTATTGCTTTGGCTGGCGGGCAGTACAATTATTTACCAAAGCTGAAATGACATAGGGCACAGGCGAATATATTTTGACATTAAGACGCTAGTTTTTGTTGTATCATACCGTACATGAGGGCTGCCTGAATTTTACTCTTCACCCCCATTTTCCGGTAAATATTTTTTATGTGCTGCTTAACCGTGTGATTGGATATGAAATGAATGGCTGCAATTTCATGGCTCAAATGCCCCTTTGTCCAGGCTTGAATGATTTCCTTCTCTCTTCTTGTTAATTCGGTTGCTATTGATTTCATGTGTTTGATATTGCCATACAAATATGTAATTAATTCGCAATATTTTTTCAGAGGAAAAAACCTGAATTTTTACAGGGTTTTCCCTGTTTTTTTTACAGGGTTTTTCCTGTTTTTTTGGTAATGTTTGCTTGTTCAAAAAATACAGATTAGCTTGGTGGCTCATCTTTAAACATCCTCATATGAACATCTCAAAATCAACACTTAGCATCTTTTTGGCTGGTATTGCCGTTATTTCCGGATGCCAGCAACCCAATCAACAAAAATCAAATGAACCGCTAACCAGAAATGATTCTATCGCGATTGCCAGAGCGATAAAGAAAGATTACCCGGATTCAGCAAATAACGAAAGAATGGCCAGGTCAATGCCAGAAAGTGCTGCTTCACCTCTTGATGCAGACATAAAGCCACCTGCTATACAATGGGAAGATGTGTTGGCTTATAAAGCAAAATATGACGAAGCTCCTGTAATGCGAAACAGTAGTGGTGATGCGATTAAAGGATTCATGGTTAATGAAGAAACCTATCGCTATTTACTTGCCAATAAAGATATTAAAGGTCTTTATATCCGTCTTGCCAAAAATCCAGCTAATGATTATACGTTATTGTTGTTGGGAACGGATAAAACAGGAAGGCTACTCGTTACTTCAAAAGAACAGGAAGTTTCTTCATCATATGCCAATTTTAATTATTTAGGAACATGCCCTACATTATGTCCCCTCAATTTTGATAATGAATAAATTTCAGGGAACAGATCCATATGCAACCCTACTACCTTTTTTATCTGTTATTGATTGGAACTTCCTTTTTCCTGGGACTGATTCCTTTACAACAAAAGAAGAAAATAAGCCCGGCAGTTTGGTTACTGGGTTGTACTTTACTCAATGAAATAATTTCATGGCTCGCAGGAAAATATTATCGCAACAATTTTCCAGTTTATCATGTGAGTGTTCCAATATTAACCGGAATCTGGGCATTGTTTTACTACCGGAACATAACAGGTCAACAAGCGAAGAATTTGGTAATATGGAGCTATCTTATCTTTCTGCTTCTTACGATTGTCAATAGTTTGTTTATACAGTCGATACTTCAGTTTCCGGGCACTGTATTTACTTGCCTGAATTTATTGATGATTGCCTGGTCGGCAGTATTGATGATTCAAATGCTGGATGCACCCGGTAATCAAAATATTTTCAAGGAGCCTGTATTTTTAATCAATATCGCCATTCTTTGGTTCAATCTTTTCTCATTTGCACATTTTGCACTCCGAAATTATATGATAGCACAAAATAATTCAACAACTGCATTAAACCAGATACTCCTTATTGCGAACTATGTTTTCTATTCCATCATCCTGCTGGCCATGATTTTCAATTTTATCCAAAATAAGCATGAATCAAGAATTTAGCAGCCATATTATTTTTGTACTGGTATCGCTGATAGCTTTACTTCTGATGGTATTCCTGATTGTAATCACACTGATTATCCGTTACAGGAAAAGAAAAAAAGAGAATCAGGAAATGCAGGAGAAATTCAACCAGGTATTGCTTAGCTCCAAACTGGAAATCCAGGAACAAACTTTACAGCATATTTCAAGGGAAATTCACGATAATTTAGGTCAGGTAGCCTCATTGATAAAAATCAATCTCATCACACTTGATCTTACCAACCCTGTTCAGGCAGCAGAAAAAGTTGAAAACAGCCGTGAACTGATACGTCAGCTCATCACAGACCTAAAAATTCTTTCGGGAACCCTTAACGGCGATAAAGTGTTGCGCAACGGATTATTGAAAGCGCTGGAGCATGAATGCATGCGGCTTAACCATTCCGGTGCTTTTATATCTACCTTTACTCTTGATGGGCAAGCATTTAACATCACACCCGAAAAAGCAATCATCCTCTACCGCATGTGCCAGGAATTGATGAATAATGCCATCAAGCATTCTGATGCCAAAAACATCAATATCGCGGTATATTGCCAGATGAAAAACATGAGGATTGAAATTTCGGATGATGGTAAAGGTTTTGAACCGGAAAAAATTCTTGGCGACCACTTCCAATCAGGTAACTGGTTAGGAAACCTCAGTAATCGTGCCTCACTTATAGGGGCAACAATCACTTTTGATTCTACTCCCGGTAAGGGAACCACCGTGAACATCAATATTAAACAAACCTAGTATGAGTAATGTGAAGGTGAAGATAGCACTGGCTGATGATCATACCCTTTTTAGAAAAGGCATGATCAGTTTAATACAGATGGTAAACAACAGTCATGAAATTTTATTTGAAGCCGATAACGGCATAGAAGTTCAACATAAAATTGATCCGCTTTCGCTGCCTGATATCATGCTGATAGATGTCAACATGCCGGTTATGGATGGATATGCAACAGTGGATTGGCTGAAACTGCATCATCCTTCGGTGAAAGTGCTGGTGGTTTCGATGATACAGGATGAAGAGAGTATCATGCGGATGATCAAATTGGGCGTTAAAGGATATTTGTCGAAAGACGTTGAGCCTGAAGAGCTCAAGAATGCCATCGCCGCCATTACCAGTAAAGGATTTTATTATACCGATTACATAACGGGTAAATTGGTGCATTCGTTACAGCAGGAGGAAGATTATGCCCAAAAGGATGCGCTGATACCGTTAAATGCAAAGGAAAAAGAATTCATTAAAATGGCCTGTTCCGAATTTACTTATGCTGAAATTGCTCAACGGATGAATCTTAGCCCCAAAACGATTGATGGCTACCGCTTAAGCGTATTCGAAAAATTAGGCGTAAAAAGCAGGGTTGGGCTTGCTATTTATGCGCTTCGGAATGGAATGGCACGTTGATCATTTTAACTGTTCCGTATCCTTCACAATTTGAGCTTCTTCCTGAATCCTGATGCTGTTCCAGCCTCCCAAAACATTACGCAGATTATGGATACCTTCTTTCTTCATCAGTGAAGCCGCAATGACACTCCGGTATCCTCCTGCACAATGGATATAGAGGTTCTGATCATCATCAAACTGAGCTAATAAAGCCGGGTCTGTCATATCCTGTAAGGGCAGATTAAGGGCTTTATCAAGGTGGCCTTCTTCAAATTCTTGCTCCCGGCGCACATCCACCACAAGTAATTTGGCATCATGAGGAATATCCATTATCAATTCATCTGCTTCCACATCTACGATCAAATCTATCGTTTCGCCTGCATTATTCCATGTTTCGAAACTTCCTTTCAAATAACCTGCTACATTTTCAAAACCCACTCTTGCAAGCCTTGTTACCGTTTCCTCCTCTTTACCTCTTTCGGTAACCAGTATGATCTTCGATTTGAAAGGCAATAACATACCTGCCCATTCGGCAAACCTGCCTTCCAGCCCAATAAAAATTGAACCGGGAATAAATCCTTTGGTAAATAAAGCAGCAGGGCGTGTATCGAGTACCCAGGCATCTGCTGCCCTTGCCGCTTTAAAGTGTTCCAAACTCAAAGGCGTTGTTCCTTTGGCAATTACTGCATCTATGGCTTCATACCCACTCTGATTGATATTAGCATTGATAGCAAAATAAACCGGTGCTGCTGTTAACCCATTGGTAACCGCTGCAATAAAATCTTCCTTGCTTTGGGTCTTTAAAGCGTAATTCGTTTTACGTTCTTCGCCGATGGTGCTGAAAGTGTTGGGACCAAGGTTTTTTCCACAACTACTTCCCGGGCCGTGAGCAGGATATACCATCACATCATCTGCCAATGGAAGTATTTTCTCTTGTAAAGTTTCGTACATGATACCGGCAAGTTCTTCCGAACTCAAATCGCCACTGCTTAAATCAGGGCGGCCTACATCGCCAACAAAAAGGGTATCCCCGGTAAATAAAGCTTGTGCTTTTCCATGCTCATTTTTTAAAAGATAGCAGGAACTTTCAAGGGTATGGCCCGGTGTATGTAAAACTTCAATGGTAAGTTTACCCAGCTGAAATTGCTCCCCGTCTTTTGCATTGTACACTTTGTATTTGGTGCGAGCTCCCGGCCCGTAAATGATAGGTGCACCGGTTTTATGCGATAAGTCGATATGGCCACTTACAAAATCGGCATGAAAATGGGTTTCAAAAATATACGTGATAGATGCTTTTCGTTCTGCTGCAAGATCAAGATAAGGTTGAATATCCCTCAATGGATCGATGATGGCTGCTTCGCCTTCACTCTCAATATAATAGGCCGCTTCACTGAGGCAATTGGTATAAAACTGTTTGATAAACATGATAGATAGTTTGTGGGTACAAAGGTAAAAATAAAAGCGGTTGCTTTCGCAACCGCCCTGAGCGTTTAAAGCTTCAAAAAGTTAAACTCTTAATCGATAAGGTCTTCTACAATCTTGTTGATTTCATCAATCCGTGGATAGTTCAAAGTGTAAAAAATGAATTTCCCATCACGCTGAGTAGCAACAATCCCTGCTCTTCTGAGGATTGCAAGATGCTGAGAGGCAACCGACTGTTCAAGCCTCATACGAACATAAATTTCGGTGACCGTAATTTTCTTCTCAGCCTCAATGAGGGCCAAAATCTGCTGCCTTAATTTGTGGTTAAGAGACCGCAATACAAGTGCAGCTTTTTTTAGGTTGTGATAATTGATCTTGAGTGATTCAGGTGCGCCTTCAGAAACAGCCACCGACTGTTCATCCGGCTGAGGTGCAAAAATCATAGGTAACATTTTTTTACTGAAATAAAAATTAATAGATGTAAATATACGAACGAATAAGAATATATGACCGTACTATTGTAAAAAAAGGGGACGAATTAATTCTACAAATCATTATTTTTTTCTGCAGTGCCGTTAAAAAATTCTTTCACGTAAAGTGGCTCACAGTGTGCGATTTCGGCGAATGAACCTGAAGTAAATTTAGAATGAGACAAATGTCCCAATGAAGAAACGTAAGATAGATTATTTAAAAAACAGTTAGGTGAGTTTGAACATATCATTTCGAATTTTTGTGCACCGCTTCCAAAAAAATACAGCTGATTTTTTTGAGGCATACCCAAAAAAGATTGTGAATCGAGCACCAAAGATTGCGCTTCTTGTATCAGTTGTAAATGCTTGTTATAAACGGCTGTGAAAACTTCCATACGCCTGGCATCAATCAGGGGTACAAAATAGGAATCTGTAGTTGCAGTTTGATTAGTTGCTTCAATGGCAGCATAGGCCATCATTTCAAGTGTACTTGTTACTACCATCGGAACCGAAAGGGCATAGGCAAAACCTTTTGCAGTGGCGAGGGCAACCCGTAAGCCGGTATATGAGCCCGGTCCGATAGTAACCCCAATACCATTGATACTTTTTAAATCAATCGATACTTCTTCAAGTAATTCCTGTATAGCGGTGTGTATGAAACCAGCATGCTCTTTTTGTGTAAGGCTGATTCTTGAAGCAATCGTATTCCCATCTTCGGTTATGGACACGAATGCCGTTTCCAATGAACAATCGATATTGAGAATAAATGTGCTCAATCCGCCGGATAATTTAAGAGGTAATCAGATATACGGTAACGGGTATCCGAAAATTGTAAGCTTTCCAACAATGCCCTCACTTCTTTCACTCCAATTTCCCGAAGCCATTCAAATGGCCCTTTTGGATAGTTGGTACCCAGTTTCATGGCAATATCAATTTCATCGCTACTGCTTACCTTTTCTTCACAGGCAAAGCAGGCTTCATTAATGATCATCGCGATTATTCTTGCAGATACGAATCCGGGTTCATCAGGAAGAAGGATCACTTTTTTTCCGAGATGATCGAGTACTGAAATATGTTCAGGAAATAAAGTACCGGAAACTTCCCAGCAATTGCGTTGGTAAAAACCATTCCATCCGTTTAAACGAACCACCATCGGCTGATGGCCCTGCCCCCTTAATGTTGTAGTTACACTATTGATGAATACCGGAATTTTAGCCATGCCATAATCCTGAAAAGCTGCATCGGTATCAAAATTAAGGAATGCATCAATCTTTTCATCTGCGACAAGAATCGACAAATCGGTTACCCTAACCCATTCTAACTGAGGTGCCGATGCAATCAAACTTTGAAAAACGGTATCATCAGCAAGTAAGGCAATCGTCATGAAGATGTTTTTTTGCAAAAATAGGTTGTTGGGAAAGGATATCTTTGTACTATCGAAAAAAATAAAAATGGAGAAGCAAATCATCAACAGTAAATCAGCCCCGGCTCCCATCGGACCATATAATCAGGCAGTAAAAACAGGAAACCTGCTATTTATTTCCGGGCAAATAGCGTTGGATGCAATTACCGGTGAACTCGTAAATGAAAGCATTTCAGCAGAAACCACTCAAGTGATGCAAAACCTGAAAGCCATCCTGAATGAAGCAGGTAAAAGTTTTTCCGCTGTAGTGAAAACAACCATATTCCTGAGCAGTATGGAGCATTTTACTACAGTGAATGAAGTGTATGCATCCTATTTTGAAGGCGATTTCCCGGCCAGGGAAACTGTTGCCGTTGCCGGGTTGCCCAAAAATGTTAATGTAGAAATCAGCATGATTGCTGCACTCTGATATGATCATCATCACTGCTAAAGTGCACCCTTTTCTTATTGAAACGCTTCAAAGTAAAGTACACCCATTCCTATATGTACCTGAAATAGATGAAGCCGGCTTATTGGCAATCATCAAAGATGCTACAGGGCTTATCGTAACCACAAGATTAACCATTGGCAAAAACATGATTGATCATGCCCCAAATCTGAAATGGATTGGCAGACTTGGCAGTGGCATGGAAATGATAGATACCGGTTATGCCGCCCAAAAAAATATTGCCTGTTACAGCAGTCCGGAAGGCAATTGCCAGGCGGTTGGTGAACATGCACTCGGTATGTTATTAAGCATCCTGAATAACCTGCACACCAGTTGCAAAGAAGTGAACCATGGAATTTGGAAAAGAGAGGAGAACAGGGGGGCTGAATTGTTTGGTCGCGTTGTTGGCATTATTGGCTATGGACATACCGGCCCCGCATTTGCTAACTTATTGAAAGCTTTTCAATGCAGGATACTTGTATATGATCCTTTTAAAGAAATCGTGCCTGACCCCCAGATCGAAGCGGCAAATCTTTCTGCCATTTGCAGTGAGGCTTCAGTAATCAGTTTTCATGTGCCGTTATCTGATACAACCGTCCATATAGCCAATAGTGGTTTTTTTGATGCCCTGAAGCAAAAGCCCATCATCATCAATACATCAAGGGGCGATATTATCGATACCGGTGCACTGATAGCAGCCTTGCAAAAAAATAGGATCTCCGGAGCTGCGCTTGATGTGCTGGAGAATGAAAAAATGGGTACCCTCACTGATGATGAACAGGAAAGATTCAATACACTCATCCGGCTTCCGAATGTAATGATCACACCCCATATTGCAGGGTATACGCATGAAGCCTTTCTGAAAATGAGCAAAGTTTTACTGCAGAAAATTGGAATTTAACCATACCCTACTCTAAATTCTTTTCTTTATATTTGTAATACTGCAACGCTTTGGCTGGCCTGAGGCGTTGTATTTTTTTTAATACCCTTCAAACAAACCATATGGCTGAAACAAACTATGTTACACAGGATACTTTTATTAGAATGCAGGAAGAACTGCATGTTTTGAAAACAGTAGACCGTCCTGCTGCAAGTAAGGCCATTGCTGAAGCCCGTGAAAAAGGAGATCTTAAAGAAAATGCGGAATACGATGCCGCCAAAGAAGCACAGGGCCTTCTGGAAGCTAAGATCAAATACCTCGAAGGTGTTATCGCTACCGCACGTATCCTCGATGAATCGAACATTGATGCCAGCAGGGTTAGTATCCTCACGCGCGTAACCTTAACTAATATGGCAACAAAAAAAACGGTCACTTACCAGATAGTTTCAGAAAATGAAGCCAATTTGAAAGACGGAAAAATATCGGTAACCTCGCCTATCGGTAGGGGGCTGTTGGGTAAAGTGGAAGGTGATATCACTGAAGTAACTGTTCCCGCAGGAAAAATAAATTTTCGGATTGAAAAGATAGCTGTATAGCTGAAAAAAATTACCATGTCGATTTTTACAAAAATAATTTCCGGCCACTTGCCTTCGTACAAGATAAAAGAGAACGATCATTTTTTTGCCTTTCTTGATATTTTCCCGCTAGTTAAAGGCCATGTGTTGGTTGTACCAAAGTTGGAAGTAAACAAATTGTTTGATCTGCCCGAAAACTATCTTTCAGAAATGCTGCTGTTTGCACAACCCATCGCAAAAGCCATAGAGAAAAGCTTCGATTGCCAACGCTGCGGTATCAGTGTAATCGGACTTGAAGTGCCTCATGCCCATCTCCATCTTGTACCTATCAATACTGCCGATGATCTGAATTTTACCCGGCCTAAACTGAAATTGGAAGCTACCGAAATGAAAGCCATTCAGGATCTACTATTGGCTGCACTTTCCATTTAAGTGGATTTTATTTTACCAGGATTTTGGGCGATAAAATCTTTCCAGCTACCTGCTTTGGATTTTATTTTTTTGGGAGGAGAATGGCTGATATTGCCTTCCTGAAAATAATGGCAAAGCGCAACTGCTAAGGCATCCGTTGCATCATAATGCTGCGGGTTATCTGAAAAAGAAAGAATCTGTTGTAGCATCTTCAACACCTGTTCTTTGCCTGCATTACCATTTCCGGTAACAGATTGCTTCACTTTTTTGGGGGAATATTCAGAAATGCTTAATCCGCTTTGCATCGCCGCTGCGATAGCCACACCCTGGGCGCGCCCCAGTTTGAGCATACTTTGAACATTTTTACCAAAAAAAGGGGCTTCAATAGCGAAACTATCCGGATGGTGGATGCTGATCAGCGAACAAACACAGCTGTGTATTTTCTCCAGGCGTTGATAGGGATCATCTTTTACAGATAGTTTAAGCACCCCCATATCAAGAAGACTGATCAGGTTGCCTTTGATGGCAATCAATCCATAACCCATGATAACGGTACCCGGATCGATGCCCAGAATGATTTTTGATGCTTTTTGCAAGGAGCAGCCTATTTTTACCAATAATTATCTTCTTGAACAAAAGTATCAAATTAATCCTCAACTATTTTCTGGGCCCTGTGCTGTTTGTTGTATTGTCGTACAGCCTCTACAAGCAAATCATCCGTCAGCCTGATCTGGAAATCAGATGGGAGCAAGTACGCAATAGTTGGAAATCGCCATTAGGCTGGTTGGTTATCGCAATGATGCCGATAAATTGGGGCATAGAATCTTTAAAATGGAAGCATCTTATGGCTCCATTAGAACAAATTCCATTTACCCGGGCATTCAAAGCGGTACTTGCAGGATGCAGTATTACCATGCTTACTCCCAATCGAATTGGGGAATACGGAGGAAGGATCATGTATGTTAAAGAAGAAAATCGCCTCAGGGCCATTTCGGTTACTATATTAGGCAGCATCAGTCAGCTTGCTATCACCCTGATCATGGGAACCATTGGTATTTTCTACCTCAGTTTTGTTCCTTCTGCTGGTACAAAATTCAGCGATTTGCCTTGGGGCTTGCAGGGCATTATTCCTGTAATCAGCAGTATAAGCGCATTGCTTTTACTGCTTTTGTTCTTTAACGTGCATACCTGGCTGGGCAAATTGCAGCATTACGCAGTTTTTCGTTCCCTTGTTAAACATATTGCCATAACAGATGCATTTACCCGTAAACAATTGTTAAGAATCTTTTTTTTGTCATTTTTACGTTTTATGGTTTTTATATTGCAATACCTCATTTTGCTGAAAGTGATGGATGTGCAGATTGGAGGGATGTTGAGTTTTTGGGTGCTTACATTATTCTATCTGGTGATGGTTCTTGCACCTACCATCGGATTTACAGAATTACCGGTAAGGGCAACAGCGAGTGTAGCCATTTTGGGATTGTATAGCAACAATGTACTGGGCATACAGGCAGCAACATTCGGCATCTGGTTGATTAATCTGGTACTGCCGGCTTTGATTGGAAGTATTTTTATCCTTGGCGTAAAAATCATGAAAGAAAAATGAAATTCATCAAAAGCATTTTTTTCATCCCTGTTTTTTTTCTGCTTGCCAGCTTTCAAACAGACAAAGGAGATTTTTGCGGCATAAAAAATACGGCGTTCCATGCAGGGGAAATCGTAAACATGACCGTTTTTTACAGCGCCATGGGTGCTTATATTGGTGCGGGAGATGCAGTATTTACTACTACCCTCGAGCGTTTCAACGGAAAAACAGTTTACCATGCAGTTGGTGTTGGCAAAACCTATTCTTTTTTCGATAATTTTTTTAAAGTGCGCGACCGGTATGAAAGTTATATCGATACAGGAAGTTTACTGCCGCTGAAATTCATCCGCGATATTGATGAAGGCGGATACAAGAAATACAATAACGTATCCTTCAATCAGGAAGCGAATAGTGCTGTAAGTACCAATGGTGTTTTTAAGATATCAGATTGTATGCAGGATGTGGTAAGTGCAGTTTACTATGCGCGAAACATCAACTTCGATAAATACAAACCGGGCGATAAGATTCCATTCGACATGTTTCTGGATGATGAGGTTTATCATCTTTATATCCGCTACATCGGTAAAGAAAAAATAAAAACACGCTATGGGAAATTTCGAGCCATCAAGTTTAAACCCCTTCTGATCAAAGGCACCATTTTTGAAGGAGGTGAAAAAATGAACGCCTGGGTTAGCGACGATCCCAACCACCTGCTCCTTAGAGTGGAGAGCCCGATAACCGTAGGGTCTGTAAAGGTTGATATGATGGGCTACCGTAACCTTCGTTATCCACTAACTTCACTTATCAGTACCCGCTAGTAGTTCATCAGATTTCCGAAAGTCTGAAGGTTTCCTTTAGCCGCACTCCTTTTTCAGTAATACTTACGGTACAACATTCCACTTTAGGATCATGTTCAAAAAAAAGCAAGTACTCATTCTCAGCCGCTTCCAGGAGGAACGACTTTTTTTCCTGCAAAGTGGTTAACGGGAACATGTCGTAAGCCATCACATAAGGCAATGGGATATGGGCTGTGGATGGAAGCAGATCGGCCATGAAAAGCACTTGTTTTCCTTTATAACTGAACTGAGGCAGCATCATGGCTTCTGTATGCCCGAATACCTGCCTGATAGCTATGCCTGAAGGGAAATCGTTGGCCGAATTTTCGATGAACCGGAGCTGTCCACTTTGATGGATGGGCAAGATGTTCTCTTTAAGAAATGAAGCTTTTTCTCTTTCATTGGGTTCGGTAGCCCATTTCCAGTGGCGTTCGTTACTCCAATAGATGGCTTTGGGGAAAGCCGGCAGCAGTTTTTCTCCTTCACGGATGATGCTTCCCCCGCAATGATCAAAATGCAGATGCGTCAATATCACATCAGTAATATCATTTCTGGTAAACCCATGCTTGAGCAAGGAAGCATCCAAAGTATCATCCCCATGAAGATAGTAATGGCCGAAAAATTTATCATCCTGCTTATTGCCGATACCGTTATCGATGAGGATCAGCCGGCCGCCATCTTCAATCAATAAACAACGCATGGCCCAGGTACACATGTTTTGTTCATCAGCAGGATTAAGTTTATTCCAGATGGTTTTTGGCACCACTCCAAACATGGCACCCCCATCTAATTTAAAAAAGCCGGTATCGATAGTATAAGCTTTCATCTTAATTTATTTTTGCTCTTGCTTGCGCGAAAAAGGTAAGCATCAGGAATAGTAAACCCATTGCGAAAAAACCGATTAGTGCAAGGATAGAATTGCGCATGCTTCCTGTAAAGCCTTCAATGAAACCGAAACTGAATAATCCGATCACGATTGCCAGTTTTTCGGTTACATCATAAAAACTGAAAAAAGATGTAGTGTCTTTAGTTGCCGGCATCAGTTTGCTATAAGTTGAACGGCTAAGCGATTGTATGCCACCCATCACTAACCCAACCAATGCAGCAATGATATAAAAATGCAATTCCGTTTTCATGAAATAACCTGCAATGCAAACGCTGATCCAAAGCAGTACCGTAAAAAACAATACCGGGATGTTGCCGAATCTTGTAGAAAGTTTACTCATCATAAATGCACCGGCGATGGCAACAAGCTGGATGATCACCGCTGTAATGATCAGTTTGCTGTCGGCAAGATGTAGTTCTTTTATTCCAAAATCTATGGCAATAAGCATTACGGTTTGAACGCCCATGCTATAGAAGAAAAATGCGGTAAGGTAACGTTTCAAAACAGGCATTTTGATCACCTGATGCCATACCTGCTTCAGTTCTACAAAGCCTTTGCTGAAACTATTTTTCCTTTCCGTGCGCTCAGCCTTAGCCGTTGTTGGCAACACGTTGAAACTGATTTGTGCAAATGCTATCCACCATATCCCTACCAAGAAGAAAGTGATTTTTAATGGCCATGTGCTCTCAGGCATCAACATCACAAGTGCAAAACCGATCAGTTGCATCAGCACGCTTCCAATATAACCCATCGCATATCCACGGGCGCTGATGCGATCCATATCTTCTTCAGCAGCAATTTCAGGCAGATAAGAATTATAAAAAACCTGACTGCCATAAAACCCGATTCCGGCCATCATGAAACAAGCCAATCCGAAAATTACACGGTCATCATCAAAGAAAAACATCAGCGAACAACTCAAAGCGCCGAGATAGCAAAAAAAGCGCATGAAATTTTTCTTATTCCCTTTATAATCGGCAATGGAAGAAAGCAGTGGTGAAAGAAAAGCAATGATCAGAAAGCCTGCAGCTAAAAAGTAATCCTTGAGTTCTGTATTGATGAAATTCCTTCCCAAAAAAGGAACGCCATCCTTATAAGTGGCATTTTGGGTTCCGGTTACAGCGGCATAATACGCAGGAAAAAAAGTGGTGGTGATCACCAGGTTGTAAACCGAGTTGGCCCAATCGTACATGGCCCATCCGTTCACTACTTTTTTATTGGCGGTTTGCATGCGGTTAAATTGATGCTGAAAATACTACAATTCAGTGGAATGAACCTATGAATAAAAGGTTGCTATTTTGCCAGATAGCCAAATCTGATCAGCAGAAGTAGTGCAACCCCAACAATAATCCGGTAAACACCCCAAACCCTGAAACCATATTTTTTTAAAAACCCAATAAAAAACCGGATAGCTATCATGGCAACAATAAAGGCTACAACATTACCGATAGCCAGTAAACCCAATTCTGATGTATTAAAACCCTGATGATCTTTATAGTATTTCAATAATTTGTATCCGGTAGCGGATAGCATGGTAGGTACGGCAAGAAAAAAAGAAAATTCTGCCGCTGCACTGCGGGTAAGTTTTTGCTGCATGCCACCGATGATAGAAGCTGCACTCCTGCTTACTCCCGGCACCATGGCCAAGCATTGCCAAATGCCAATCACAAAAGCATTGATATAACTTGTTTCTTTTTCATTATTGATCGTTGGATTGTTAAAAAGTTTATCAATAAAAAGTAACACCAGTCCGCCAAGTAACAGCGATACAGCCACGGTTGTGGTACTTTCCAGCAGATTATCTATTTTCTCGGAGAATAAAAATCCCAATATGATGGCAGGAATAACGCCTACAATTAGCTTTATATAAAAAGAAAGATTGTGGAACTGAAAGAATTTCTTATGATACAAAACAACTACAGCAAGTATTGCGCCGAGTTGAATGGCAACGGTGAACATTTTGGTAAAATCGTCATCAGGAATACCAAGAAGTTTTTCAGTGATGATCATGTGCCCGGTTGAAGATACGGGTATGAATTCAGTTAGCCCTTCCACAACGGCTACTACAATACTTTGCAGGATATTCATGTATTGGAAGATGAAGAATAATGGAAATGAATCAAGCCTGCTTGGGCTTCTTCATGATGGCGAAAATTTCTATGATGAAACCTGCAATGATAAGCATCGGTGCGATGGTGATTCGGGTGGTGCTGTAAACTTCCTTCGGGTCAAACACCTTTGGATCTGAACTTTTGCCGCCTGCCATCAGAAAAAAACCTAATGCCAATACGGCAAGGCCGATTGCCATCCATATATAATTTTCACGCCCGAAAAGAACGTTATCCTTAGTGTTGGTATTTTTATCTTTTGTCATATGCTTCCTGTTTCGGTTGCAATATAAGTAAAAGGAATTGCTTAATAAAGATCATCTAGTTTCATCCTCAAATACTTGATCACCGATCGATGGGTACTGGCAAGGGAAATGGTGATACCGAGGAGGATAATGATCAGGAACAGCAACATCAATCCTTTATTGTCGTGAAGCAGTTTAAAGTCTGGTATAAAACTTTCTATCAGAATTACAGTGCCCCATATCGCTACAATAGCAATACCTGAAGCAATCAATCCGTTTATCACCGCTCTTTGATTGATGGGCCTGGCGATAAAACCCCTTGTTGCACCAACCATTTGCATGGTTTTGATGAGAAACCGGTTGCTGTACATGGCTAATCTGATGGTATTATCAATAGAAAACACCACTAATATGGTAAGTAAAATAGCTGCAATCAGAAAGATAACACCCGCTGTTTTAACGTAATTACTCACTTTTGAAACGGTTTCAGTAGGAAACTGGAATTCTGAAATCACTCCGGGAAAATTATTCTGCAGTGTTGCCGAAAGCAGGTTAAGACTGTCTTGCTCCACATAATTGGCCTTCACATAAAAATCGATGCTCTCCGGTAAGGGATTATTGGTAAGGAATTTCTTCCAGGTGGTATCATTCTCAGTATTCCACTTTTGTAAGGCTTTTTCTTTGGTAACGTATTCAACCCGGTTGGCATATGGAATGGCTGTGATATAATTCACCAGACTATCAATCTGTTTTTTGGAAGCATCCCTGTTGAGGTAGGTATGCACCTGAATATTTTCCTTGAAGTAATCACCGGTTTTACGCAGGTTAAGGAAAAACCAGCCAACAATGCCGAAAAGGAATAATACAAGGGCAACGCCGATGATGGCATATCCATAGGAGGGTTTGCTTTTCTTGCTGGATGCTTTTCCGAATTGTGCCATATTGCTTATTAAAGGGTTTCAAAATTACAACTGCCAAACCACACAAAAGTAAAGGATTTTAAGGGGTATGCGTTACTTTTGTGCCCTGCAAAAAAAAACGTTTGCACATCAAATATATTTTGATTGATGTAAGGTTGCTACTTATAAATTTGTTAAAAAACACAGAAGGTTAATTCAGGCTGTCATCTTATCATCAGGGTTTTCAATAAACTTTAAACCGATGGCGCCTTTGAACCAATACAATTAATATGGAATATCATTTCAGTGAGATTGAAAAAAAATGGCAACAAAATTGGGAAAGCCAAAAGGTTTATAAAGTAACAGCAGATGCCGGTAAAAAATCATTTTATGTACTCGACATGTTCCCTTATCCCAGCGGGGCAGGATTGCATGTAGGCCATCCATTAGGCTACATCGCCAGTGATATCTTTAGCCGTTATAAAAGATTAAAAGGTTTTAATGTTCTACACCCGATGGGCTTCGATAGTTTTGGTTTGCCCGCAGAACAATATGCCATTGAAACCGGTCAGCATCCTGCTACAACAACCCGCATCAATATTGAAACCTTTAAAAAACAATTGGGGAAAATAGGATTCTGTTACGACTGGAGCCGTGAAGTGCAAACCAGTGACCCTAACTATTATCAATGGACGCAATGGGTTTTCCTGCAATTGTTCAACAGTTGGTACAACACCTCCGCAAATAAGGCAGAGCCAATTGAAACACTGATCAAAAAGTTTACTGAATCGGGTTCAAGTGAATTCACCGCATCGGAATGGATGAATTTTCCGGAAACCAAAAAACAGGAAATACTGATGAATTACCGGCTTGCCTTTTCTTCGTATGGAGAGGTGAACTGGTGTGAAGCCCTGGGCACCGTACTGGCCAATGATGAGGTAATCAATGGTTTCAGTGAACGTGGCGGACATCCTGTAGTGAAAAAGAAAATGCGCCAATGGTATCTGCGCATCACTGCCTATGCCAACCGATTGCTGGAAGGCCTCAACCGGGTTGATTTCAGTGATTCGATGAAAGAGATGCAGAAAAACTGGATCGGCAGAAGCGAGGGTGCGGAACTGGATTTTCAAATTGAAGGACAGCAGGAAAAAATAAAGGTTTACACTACCCGGCCAGACACCATTTTCGGTGTTGATTTTCTGGTAATGGCCCCTGAACACGAACTGGTAGCCAATATCACATCAATTGCCGAAACTACTAACGTTGAAGAATACCTGCAATATGTAAAGAGCCGTTCCGACCGTGAACGAATGGTGGAAGTGAAACAAGTCAGTGGCTGCTTCACCGGGGCTTATGCTTTACATCCGTTTACCGGCGAAAAAATTCCGGTTTACATAGCCGAATATGTGCTGGCAGGATACGGCACAGGGGCCATCATGGCTGTTCCCTGCGGCGATCAACGGGATTATGCCTTTGCCCGGCATTTTAATTTACCCATAACCAATATCATCGGTTCGGCATATGATGGAACAGAAGCCAATCCTACCAAGGATGCGATTCTTGAAAACTCGGGCTTCCTGAACGGATTACCTATGAAAGAAGCGATGGCAGTAGCCCTCGATAAAATTGAATCCATGGGTTTAGGTACACGCAAGGTCAATTTCCGGATGCGGGATGCCGGGTTTAGCCGTCAGCGCTACTGGGGAGAACCCTTCCCTATTCAATGGATCGACGGAATACCTGTTTCTTTAAAAGAAAATGATCTGCCGCTTCTATTGCCTTTTGTTGAAAAATATGGCGCCGGCCCGGAAGGGGAAGGTCCATTGGCCAACCTCCAGGAATGGACGGCAAGCCATTATGAAACCTCTACCATGCCCGGCTATGCAGGTTCATCATGGTATTTTTTGCGTTATATGGACCCTCATAACCGCTCCGTTTTTTGCAGCCGTGAAGCCAGCGATTACTGGGGGCAGGTTGATGTATATATCGGTGGAACAGAACATGCAGTAGGTCATTTGTTGTATAGCAGGATGTGGACGAAAGTGCTATTCGACCTTGGTTATATCGGATTTGACGAGCCTTATAAAAAGCTGGTGAACCAGGGAATGATCCAGGGCAGCAGCAGGTTTGTTTATCGCATTAAAGGCACCAATCAATTCGTTTCCTTAGCAAAAAAGGATGATTATGAAACCGCCCAACTTCATGTAGATGTAAATTTTGTTGACGGGCAAATTTTGAATATTGAAGCTTTCAAAAACTGGAAACCGGAATATGCTACTGCTACTTTTATTCTTGAAGATGGGAAAAGATGGGAAGATGGTTTGGTAAATCAAGGAAACTATGTATGCGGCATAGAAACAGAAAAAATGTCGAAATCGAAGTACAATACCGTTAACCCGGATGTACTGGTAGAAAAATATGGCGCCGATACTTTCCGGATGTACGAAATGTTCTTAGGTCCTGTGGAAGCCAGCAAACCCTGGGATACCAAGGGCATCGAAGGGGTACATCGCTTCCTGCGCAAACTTTGGCGGTTATTCAATGATGAAGTCAATGGTAAAGTATGGACAGATGAACCCTCAACTGCTGCCGAACTGAAAGTATTGCACCGCAGCATCCAAAAAATTGAATCGGATACCGAACAGTTTTCTTTCAACACGGCTGTAAGCGCCTTTATGGTTTGCGTAAATGAATTGACCGATTTAAAATGCAACAAAAAAGAAGTACTTGAAAAATTACTGATTCTGCTGACGCCTTATGCACCGCATATCAGTGAAGAACTCTGGCATCAACTGGGCCACAAGAGTACCGTACTTGATGCTTCTTATCCCGAATGGGATGAAAAATACCTGGTTGAAACCGCTAAAGAATATCCGGTTTCCATCAATGGTAAATTGCGAACCACTATTTTGATGGATCTTAACCTTGGTCAGGAGGACGCTGAAAAATTGGTATTGCTAAATGAAACCGTCCAAAAATGGCTGGAAGGGAAAGCCCCAAAAAAAATAATATTTATAAAGGGTAAAATGGTAAATGTGGTGATTTAAAATATTCTTGCTGATTACCCCGAACAAATCCAATATCGCAATTGTTTATTCTGTAAATTGTAGCCATGGCAAAACCTACTATTGAATTAATTGCAGCACTTCGGGAAACCGCAAAACGCCTTCGCAACGGAGCAGCTTTTTCATGGGGGCATCATGGGGCATGTAACTGTGGCAACCTGGTACAAGTAGTTACACAGCTTTCGGAAGATGAAGTGCTGGCTTATGCACACGAAGGTATTGGCGAATGGACGGAGCTGGCCCGGGATTTTTGTCCGGTAACCCATTTGCCAATCAATGCCATCATCGCTCAATTGCAGCAAATAGGGCTCACTCCTACTGATATCCATCAACTGGAATATCTTTCTTCAAGAAATGTACTCGAATCTTTACCGGGTGGTTTCCGATATTTGAAACGGAATAAAAGAGCAGATGCCATTGCGTATTTCGAGCAGTTTGCCAATTTGCTGGAAGAAGAATTAATTGGTTCGATGAGCATCAACCTTGCAGCACTGCTTCCTGAAAAAAGAATAAGGATTGAATCTTCACCTGCTTAATTTTTTTCAGCGAAAAGGGAATGTTGTGCTTCTTTTGTTATTTTACATTTTATGAAGTTTGATTTCCACTTACAGAGTTCACTGATTCTTGTTTTTTGTTCATGGCTTTAGATATGCACTTTTGCTTCTTCAGATGAGCATCCATAATGAAAAATGTTCGGACTGCCGGTCATTGGCGTCAGTTTGGATATTCGTTGCTGTGTTTGCCCGTTACTATTGTTCAATGTATCGGTTTATATGTTTTATACCGATTGGACTATATTGTTTGTCTAATCGGTATTACACAGCATTCAGCGTACGGTAGATACGCGTGATTCAAGACACACACGGTTTGCAGATTGGCGATGGGCGGGCTTTTTGGTACAAATGTTCATTCGGAGAACTGAACTTTCGGCTATCACAAAACTGTCAAGCGGAGACGGAACCCCGCCTATTGCCATTGTGCTGTTATGTGCCGTATTATTGTCCAACGCTGATGTTTAGGTTAGGTAGTTCTACTTGAAGTTTTATTTTTGCTCTTAATGCTGTAAAAACTTTTATCAAAGTGTCCATTGTAACATTACTTGCATTGTTTTCAAGTCGTGAAATTTGGGCTTTTTGAACACCTATTAGTTTTCCTAGTTCTTCCTGTGTCAAATGTCTTTCTTGTCGCGTTTGCTTAATGGCTTTACCAATTAAGTCCATTTGAAGTTCATATTCAAATATGTCACGTCTAGGTGTCCCAATTTTACCAATTAGTTTGTCTTGTACTTGGTC
>JAPLEF010000077.1:29183-33165 GCA_026391525.1 Sphingobacteriales bacterium | reverse complement strand
CAGATCAATTTCAGCTACTGGCCGAAGTGTGAATCATTTTTTTGATAACAGCTAATGCGCTTTAAAAATATGCATAGTAGTTTTAACGTACTGCTATCAATCATGATTTCTAAAATTGGTGTTCTTCTTTCAAAAAAATCCGGAGTAAAATCAGTAATGTGTAAGCTGGTTAATTTCAGGTTATGTAGTTACTCGTAAGCCAATTTCATATCAATAAATGTTCATCATTTCTTAACGATTCGGTAATAGCTTTTATGTTGATGGTAAGCTAATTCGTTGCAACTTGCAACAGTAAATCTTATCAATTAAGTTAGTTTTCCTTAAGCAAATAGCAAGTTTTAATCATGCTTGAACCACCTTTATTCTTATTGGTGGTCTTTTTTTTTATTTTTTTTGGAGCCTAAAAAATCTATATCTGGCTATATTTCATCTTCAACATAAAGCAAAATCAGCGTATGAACGTTATCGTTACAACAGTCGTAAAGGATTGGCTGGTTCTTGTTCAAGATGCACGGCCTTCTTTTTTTCCAACAATGGTAAACAACACTTAACGATGCGCGAAAGCAATCATTCTTGAGCAGATTTTTCTCAACATATCCCCATGAAATGGCATACAATTTCAAAATAATAAGATCATATTAAAAAATAGGCCCCAATATTCTTCATTCTTAGCTCTTTAAATTAACTTTGCACGCCAAAATATCCTTCTCGAAAACCTTTCCGGAGAAAAGCAAAAATCGGATTGATAAAAACTAATCACTGTAATTCAACTGTTTATGAATAGAATTTTGTTATTGTTCACCTTGGCTTTTTTTCTGGTTTCATTTGCTGCCTGTGTTCCTGCCAATAAGCTTTATTACTTTCACGACCAGGTTCCTTCGGTTCAACAACTCGATTCACTGAACCAGGTTTCCGTTCAAAAAATTAAGAAATCCGACCGCTTAACGATTGTAATCAGTTCTACAGATCCTACTTTGACCGGTTATTTGAATCCATTCAATGTTCAAAATGGAAGTAACAGTATTAATCAGCAGATCAGCACAGGGTATCTGGTTAATGATTCGGGAAGTATTGAATTTCCTTTGTTAGGAAAGGTTCCCGTGGCCGGATTGACCACAGTTGGGGCAGCATCCCTGATCAGGGAAAAGTTATCTTTTTACTATAAAGATCTTTTTGTAAGTGTAAATTTAAATGGAAAAGTTTATTTCATGAATGGAAGGAACGGTACCGCTATTCCGATTCAAAATGAAAGGCTCACTGTTTTTGAAGCCATCGCCCAAAGTGGCGTTCAGGATGCATACGATAAACGAAATGAAATGTGGCTGGTTCGTGAAGATAGCGGTAGGCGTGAGTTCACTAAACTTGATTTGAACAGCAAGAAAATATTTGAATCGCCATATTATTATTTACGCAGCAACGACCTCCTGTACATGCAACCCGGCAAATGGTCTTCCTTCCTGAGCCCAACAAGTCCGGCACGAGGTATCATTACCATTTCTGCAGCATTAGTAACCATTTTGATCGCTCTCAGAGCTTTATAAGTATGATAAAAGATGATAACGTATGGGATAACCGAACCAGTTCGGCTCTAGAAAAAGAAGCAGCTCCTGCGGGAAAATTACGTACCAATGCCCTGGATATTGATTTCCGGAGAATCATTTCGGTATGGCCGTATATCCTTTTATGCGGCTTACTGGGTTATATTGCCGGAAGTATTTATATGCGTTATGCTTCTACGATTTATTCGGTATCTACCAGCATCAGTATTGAAGAAAAGGAAGAAGTGTCTATCGGACAGGTATTTTTTGGTAACCAGCGCGATCCATTCAACGACAAAATTGCTTATTTCAAGTCTCCAACCTTAGCAGCTATTATTGTTGATAGTTTGGGGTTACAATATAATGCAGAAGCACAAGGCAGGTTCAAGAATAAAAACTTTTATGGCATCATCAGGTGGTACATTCTCAATACCAATAAAGAAGATGTTCCTGAGATCAATTTTTCGATCATGCCAAAAAAGGATGGATTTCATTTTGTATCTGGGAAAATTGAAGGTGATGCCAAATGGAATTTTCCTTTTCTTATCGGAGAGAATACCATTAGGGTAGATAAACTGGAAGATTTCAACAGCCAGAGCCCGATATATTGTTACAGTGTTAATCGCCTAACAGCAGCATTTGCACTAAGCCGTGGAATTGAAATTGTTACTACCAAAGAAAGCAATATCATCAATATCAAGTATTCGGATATTTCAAGCGACAGGGCAATTGACATTTTGGATGGACTGGTGAATTTGTGTTATGAAGTGTTGAAAGAAGATAAATCCAAGGCATTTTCGCAGGCAATTGTTTTCATTGAGCAAAGGATGGCCCCTTTAAGAGGCGAGCTTGATTCTATTGAAAACGCTCTAGCGCAATTCCGTGCCAGACGTGGTTTGGTAAACGGATCATCCAATAGTGAAATGTATCTCGAAAAGATAAAGGATTATGATAAGGAACTCACACAGATGACGATCATGGAGAATACGATCAACAGTGTGGAAGAATTTATCCGAAATCCAAGTTTAAAAGATGCAGACCTTTCTTTTGTTGGAGTTAATAATCCAAGTTTGCAAGCCATGCTGCTCAGGTATCAGGAAATGCGACAGCAAAGGGAGAAACTGGCACTCACCGCACAGGAAACCAATCCCACACTGATTCTTATTGATAATAACCTGGCTGAAACACGCAGCAATATGGAGAAGCAGCTCGATAATTACAAGGTCAATCTCCGTATTGCCAAAGCCACCTATGAGGCCAAAATCGGAGGGGCAAGTGCTTATCTGCGCAGCGCGCCTATCGCTGAAAAAGAATTGATAGACAAAACCCGTTTTCAGAACATCAAGGAAGCCTTGTTTCTTACCTTACTGCAAAAAAGGGAAGAAGCGGCTATTGCAAAGGCCAGTGTAACCGTAAATAAAAAAATCCTTTTTCCACCGGCAAAACTCAATTCCTCCCTGAAACCATCTAGGATTAAAGTGCTTTCTGCAGGCACATTGATCGGATTACTGCTTCCATTGATACTTGTTTT
This sequence comes from Sphingobacteriales bacterium, assembly GCA_026391525.1. Taxonomy (GTDB): domain Bacteria; phylum Bacteroidota; class Bacteroidia; order Chitinophagales; family Chitinophagaceae; genus Ferruginibacter. The sequence continues at coordinate 30,096 of JAPLEF010000077.1, read as the reverse complement.
TGTTAAAGAAGTACTCAACAACAAAATCATTTCTAAAAAACAATTGCAGGGGATGACCAATGTACCTGTAATTGCTGAATTGGAACAGGCTGAAAATACTGAAGGTATGCCTTTCATCATTGAAGGCAACCAACGCTCGATGTTCGGTGAGCAGATACGATCTTTAAGAACCAATATCAATTTTTATAACCCTACCGGGAAGGATAGTATCTATATCCTTATCACATCTAGTGTAAGTGGAGAAGGGAAATCCTTTCTTTCCATGAACCTGGCAAAAAGTTATTCCTTACAAGGTAAGCGGGTTGCATTGCTGGAATTCGACCTTCGCCGCCCCAAAATATCTAAAGCACTTGGAGCAAAAGATGTTAAATTGGGTTTAACCTCGGTGTTGATAGGTAAGGCTAACCCTAAGGATATCATCTTTCCAATTATTAAGGAGGGTAAAGAGCAACTGGACCTCTTGCCTTCGGGCCCTATTCCGCCTAATCCACAGGAATTGATTTCAGGTGAATACCTTAGTAAGCTAAAAACATATCTGGATACCAATTATGATGTGGTGATTATTGATACGCCTCCATTCGGAATAGTAGCGGATGCACAGATCCTTGGAGCATGGGCCGATGTAACGTTGATCGTTACACGTTTTCAACAAACTGTTAGAGAGCAGGTACTTGAGATCAATGAATGGCATGAACGCCGACTGTTCAAAAGCATGGCGCTTGTATTCAACGGAGTTAGGAACAGCGGCTATTTTGGTAGTAAATATGGTTATTATTACTATAAACGCAAATACGGTTACAGTTACTACACCAGTGCGCCCGTTTCGGATGCCGATGCCAAAAAAGATGCGTAAAGTTTACGCTGCATTTGTAAAAGAAACATAACTTATACTGACACTATTATCATTGTGAAC
>JAPLEF010000077.1:25417-29178 GCA_026391525.1 Sphingobacteriales bacterium | reverse complement strand
GTGAACACACTTAAAAAATTCATTAAAAAGTACTTCCAATACTTTTATTATTTTTATTCCCATCTGAAATACAGGATCTTTTTAAGCTTATTGATTAACATACTTGTGGGCTTAATGGATGGTTTAGGATTGGCAATGTTCATACCGCTGCTTCAAATGGTAGATGGCAATAAGGTTCAGGCCAATAATGGTAACATGGGAAATCTGTCTTTACTCACCGACGTTTTCAGTTACTTTGGTATATCCCTTACATTGGGCGTAATAGCTACTGTAATCTTTGTTTTTTTTAGTCTGAAAGGTTTGATGAAATTTATTGAAGGCTATATCAGGGTTACCTATGAACAACTTTTTATCAATACGATTCGCAATAGGAATATCTACGGACTTTCTAATTTCAGTTACAATGTTTTTGTGAATTCTGATATTGGAAGGATACAAAATACATTTAGTGGTGAGGTAGAAAGAGTAAAGCAGGCTTATCGTTTTTATTTTATATCGGTACAGTATGGGGTATTCGTGTTGGTATATATCACTATGGCCTTAGTAGCCAATCCTAAATTTGCCATTTTAGTGGTGGTGGGTGGGGCTCTCACCAATCTTATTTTTAGGAAGATGCAAAAAACAACAAAGACCCTTTCTAAAAAAGTTACCAGCGATAACCATGCCTTTCAGGCGTTGTTAATCCAAAAAGTTACTTTTTTTAAGTACTTGAAATCTACGGGTCTCATCCATAAATATGCGGATAAACTGATTCAGCAAAGCAATAAAATTCAACAACTGCAGCGGAAGACGGGCATCATTGCCTCCAGCCTGGGAGCCATGAGGGAGCCACTGATCATATTGGTGGTGATGAGTGTGATCCTGATTCAGGTAAGTGTTTTTCAACAGAGCATTGGGGTGATCATTTTGAGTTTACTTTTGTTTTATCGTGCACTAGTGTCTTTGATGGGCATGCAGAATTTCTGGAATCAATTTTTAAATTATTCGGGTAGTTTACAAAACATGACGGAATTCAACAAAGAGTTGAAGGCAGGTAAAGAAACCGTGGGTAAAAAGATGTTCGACGGGTTTACCCATACACTGCAGCTTAAAAATATTTCCTTTTTTTACGACAATGTAAAAATTCTTCAAAACATCAATCTGGCGATACGGAAGAATGAAACGATTGCTATCGTGGGGGAAAGCGGTTCGGGAAAAACAACACTGATCAATATTATTACAGGATTATTATCTCCCACCTTTGGCAGTGTGATGATCGATGATGTTAACCTGGAAGAATTGAATAAAGAAAGCTTTCAGAAAAAGTTAGGATACATTACACAAGAGCCGGTAATTTTTAATGATACCATCTTTAATAACATTAGCTTTTGGGATGAGCCAACTGCAGAGAATCAGGCACGTTTTACAGAAACAATACAAAAGGCCTCCATCTATAATATGGTAATGAGTCAGCCTGCTCTTGGAGAGGCACTGTTGGGAAACAATGGGATCAATGTAAGTGGCGGGCAACGACAGCGCATATCAATTGCCAGAGAATTGTATAAGGAAGTTGATTTTTTGTTTATGGATGAAGCTACATCTGCACTTGATTCTGAAACCGAAAAAGAAATTCAGGTCAATATAGAACAATTAAAAGGGAAGTATACAATATTGATCATTGCTCACCGGTTGTCGACCATCAAAAACGCCGACAGAATCATTTTATTGAACAAGGGTGAAATCGAGTGTATTGGAAATTTTGAGGAGTTAATTTATCAATCTCCATCTTTTAAAAAAATGATAGATCTGCAGGGATTTTAAAGCAGTTGAATAACATCCCAAGTACACATAATTACAAAACAGATAGCTTACAGTAAGTATCAATTCTTGTTATCTTCGTAAAAATTTTTCATGAAAAAAGTTTTTTTAGTTACCAAATTAAAAACTACCAATCTGGGGAATCAGGCCTTGTCGATGGAACTGATCAAACTTTTCCAAGGGAAAGTAGGAAAGGAAAATCTCTTTGTGGGTGGCAGACCGCTTGGATTGTATGGATATAGTATCAATGCGTTAAAGTCGAGTTCCGATCCGGTAAAATTATTTGAATCATGGGCTGATGCCGTAGTAAAGAAATTTCGTTCCCTTAAAACAGAAACCCGTTTCGTATCACGCACAGGTGATTTTAATCTGACCAATAAGAAATCATTAAAATTTGAAGGATTAAAAACCATGCTCCGACCTGTGAAGCGTGTGATTAAAAAATATTTTCTGTTCGATAAAAGTTACATCAAACGACTGGCAACAATCAATAGCTGTGATTATCTAATTTACAGCGGTGCCGGTGAAGCCAGTGATAACCACGTGTTTTTGCGTCAGATGCTTGAACTTAGGATTGCTCAAAAGCTGGATAAAAAAACAGGTGCTGTTAATCAATCGGTGGTGGTAAAAGATGAAGCATTTAAAAAAGTAGTACAACTGGTATATGGCAACATGGATCAGATTGTAGTTCGAGGCGCCACCACCAAAGCCGGATTGGTATCTTTTGGTGTGGATGAAAGCAAAGTAGCCATCGCTCCGGATACAGCCATCAGAACCAGCAGTGATTTTCAGGGTGTAGCAAAGAATGGGAAAGTAGGTATTAATTTTACACCATTTATCAAATTTGAATGGAAAGATATCGATACTATCATCAATAAACTCAGGCAGCACAAACGCGAAATGGTTTTCGTTACCAACGAGCCATTGGGCGATATTCCCATCATCAATGAATTTAAATCCAGGTATAACATTTATGCCATGGAAGCATGTTCCGATTACCTCGAGTTTCAGAAAAAACTGGCCGCTTTCGATTATATCGTGAGTACCCGTTTACATACCAATGTAATGTCTTTGGCTGCCAATGTGCCTGTAATTCCTATAGAAGGACTGGTGTTTAAAACACGAGAGTTGCTAAGTCAGTTTGAATATCCGATCTATACCATCAATGTAAACGAACCGGGATGGGTAGACGAAATCGTGAAGGCCATTGATAGCATTGAATCACATGCCATTGATTTTGAACATTACTTTAAAAAGGTCATTGGCAAACACAAAGAGGATGTAAATAAAAATGTTTCCTGGATCAATAACAACTGATGCTGAGAAGAATTTTATATAATAAAGTACTTTCAAACCAACTGTTAAAGGCCGACCTCTACCGGTATAGTGGCGACCTTAGTTACAAAGCATTTCTGAGTGCATACAGAAATACCGGTTTTCATTTTACATTATTCTTCAGGTTGAGTTTTCTGTTAAGTAAGTATTCTATCCTGGGTAGATATTCGCGAATGATGTATAGGAAACTAACCTTTAAATACGGTTACCAAATACCCCGTGCAACCAACATCGCCGGTGGGATGCGCATCAGCCATTTTGGACCACTACTAATAAACAGTAAAACTCAAATAGGTAACAATTGTTATCTGTCTCATAATATTACTATAGGGGAAACAAAAAGGGGCGAGAGAAAAGGTTCTCCTGTTTTGGGTGATAAAGTGTGGATAGGCCCCGGTGCGGTTATTGTAGGAAAAGTTATCATCGGTGATAACGTGCTCATCTCTCCCAATTGTTTTGTGAACGTTGATATTCCCTCCCATTCATTGGTAATAGGAAATCCGGCCAGGATCATTGCCAAAGAAGATCCCACCAACGGTTATATTACCAATTGTTATTCTGTATAATATTTCGGTTATCACACTTATCTTATGGCTTCTGAAGGCAGTTTTTACAATAGGCTTTAGTAC
>JAPLEF010000077.1:0-25329 GCA_026391525.1 Sphingobacteriales bacterium | reverse complement strand
TTATCTGACTGAAGTGTGGAAAGGTGAATGTGTATTAATTTTAATCCCCCAAAAAAAAGTTTGCATCGATGGGTTGATCGATCCACACTTTATTATGAATAACATCAAGTGTATAGGCAAGGAATGATTTCATTCACATTTCAACCGGAAAAGCAGGTGACATGAAAGTTTTATTTACATTAGATACATTAGCAAATGCCGGAACAGAAAAAAGCACCCTTGATATTATCAGTCATTTTTCGAAAGATACTGTAGCAAAAGTGGTTTATTTCTACCCTGGTTACGACTTAAAGGCAGCTTATGAACAAGCCGGGATACCCTTGCATTTTGTTGATCTAAAAGGAAAACGTTCCTTTTTAACAGGGGTGATTCGCTTGATTCGTTTGATCAGGCAGGAAAAACCCGATCTCATTGTTTCTTCTATCATGCGTTCGAATTTCATTTCGCGGTTTGCCGGTTTGATCACCCGCACACCGGTGATCGGTACTTTTGTAAACGATAGTTACGGAGAAATTCGCATCGAAGAGCTCAAAAGAAAAAATCAATACAGGGCGTACCGTTTTTTTTGGTTGGTAGATAAATTTACTTCGGGTATACCGGTGTACTGGATATCCAATGCGATCTCTATTGCCAAAAGCAATGCCCATGCCCTGGGTTTAAAGAAAAAAAAGGTGAAAGTAATTTACCGGGGAAGAGAATCAGCAGTATTTCCTGAGCGTACATCCATGCCTTTTACAGATCATTTTAAGTTTGTATTTGTAGGAAGATTGCTCGAAAGAAAAGGACTTGCCGAATTGATGGAAGCTGTTTCGATGGTAAAACAAAAATATCAGGGGATCAGCTTAGCTATTTACGGTGGTGGGGCGTACAGGAAAAAGGTGGAGGAAATGATCATTCAATATCGCATATCCGACACCGTTACCTTGCATGGAGCAGTGCCCAATGGCTGGAAAAAACTGTACGAAGCCCATTGCTTTGTTTTCCCTTCCTGGTATGAAGGATTTAGTGGTGCGTTGATAGAAGCCATGATGGCAGGTATCCCTATCATCGCCTCGGATATTTCTATGAATCTGGAAGCAGTGGATAAAGAAACGGCTTTAATTTATAAAGTGAAATCCGTTAATGAGTTGGCTGCACACATGGAAACAATGATTACTTCATATCCCAATATGATAGAGATGGGTAAAAGGGCAAGAGCAGTGGCTTCGGGTAGGTTCGATATAAAAGTGATCGCAGCGGAATATGAATCATTCCTGCATTCGGTAGCTAATAAAACGGTCAACAAAGCAAACCTGATATAGATCATACACAAAAGGCAATGGCCTACAATAGTATATGCAAAAGAATCAAAAAGAAATCATTGTTACCGGAGGCGCCGGTTTTATTGGAAGTCACCTGGTAGAAAAATTATTGAATAGCAATTATGCAGTTACCGTTATTGATAATTTTGACAGCTTTTATCCCAAAGCCGTGAAGCAGCGGAATATGGTTTCATTTATTGATCACCCTTCATTTACATTCTTGGAAGCAGATATCACAAATGAGGGCGACCTGTATAGTAAACTCAGCGGAAACTACAGTGCGATCGTTCACCTTGCCGCAAAAGCTGGTGTAAGGCCGTCCATTGAAAATCCGGTGGCTTATCAGGATGTTAATGTGAAAGGCACACAGAATTTGCTCGAGTTTGCCAAGAACAAACAGATCAAACAATTTGTGTTTGCTTCTTCCAGTAGCGTTTACGGTATTAATAAAAATATTCCCTGGAAAGAGAGTGATGCAGTGTTAAATCCTATTAGTCCGTATGCCAGTACAAAGATATCTGGTGAGTTACTCGGACATGTTTATAGCCATCTTTACGGAATTCGATTTTTAGTACTCCGTTTTTTTACCGTTTATGGCCCCAGGCAACGGCCCGATTTGGCCATTCATCTGTTCAGTAAAAAAATACTGGCAAACCAACCTATTCTTTTTTTTGGAGATGGCACTACCCGGCGTGATTATACTTTTGTGGCAGATACCGTAAATGGCATCATGAATGCTATTACCTATGAAGACAGTTTATACGAAGTGTTCAATTTGGGAAACCATCAAACGGTTTCATTATCAGAGATGATAACTACATTGGAAGAAGTATTTGATAAAAAAGCTGTTAAAGAAATACTTCCCGAACAACCGGGAGATGTACCCGTTACGTATGCCGATATTACAAAAGCTCAAACCCTATTACATTATAAACCCGAAACCAATTTTAAAGAGGGTGTTATACTTTTTAAAAACTGGCTTTTAGCACAATAAAATGGTCATACTTCAATTAGTAACCAAACGTCAGTATAGAGGGGCAGAAGTTTTTGCCGCTTCCCTCAGTAGTATGCTGGCAGAGAACGGCCATAAGGTGATGTTCACAGGTTTGTACAAAGCACCGGAGCATGTACTTACCGCAAAGGGTGCTATCAATATCGATCTTAATGGGAAGAAATCTGCATTTAGTCCGTCGTTGCTTTTACATCTGATCCAGCTGATACGTAAAGAGAAGCCCGATATCATTCAGGCTAATGGTTCTGATACATTGAAGTATGCCGTTCTTGCCAAACTAAGCAACCCTGATTTGAAAATCATTTACCGCAATATCAGCATGGTCAGTGCCTGGTCGAAACAAGCTTCATTCAAGCAGCGATTCAACAGATGGTTGTTTACAAGAGTGGATGCGGTTACATCTGTAGGGCAGGAAGCACTTGATGATTTGATAAGAACTTACCGCTACCCGGTATCAAAAGCAAAACTCATCAGAAGGGGGATACCTGAGGTTGAAGCAGACCGTAATCTTTTTAAACAAAAAATAGCAGTGCTGTTTCGATTTGATGCTGCCGATCCATTGCTCATGCATATCGGGCAGTTTTCGGCAGAAAAGAATCATAGTTTCCTGATAGCGTCTATGCTTTTACTGCTCAAAAAAATGCCACAAATAAAATTGGTTTTTATTGGGGAAGGGCAACTATTCGAATCAACAAAGAGTTTCGTTAAACAGGAGGGTTTGGATGGTTCCATTTTTTTTGCTGGCCACCGCGAAAATGTTCAGGAATGGCTGTCAGCAGCCGATTTGTTTTTAATGGGCAGCACGATTGAAGGAGTTCCAGGTGTAGTTTTGGAAGCCGGTATGCAGTCGGTACCTTGCGTGGCAGTGAAAGTAGGAGGCGTGGGCGAAGTGGTCAAGAATAATGAAACCGGAATTCTTTTACCCACACACGATCCTGAATCTTTCAGTGAAGCCATATATGGATTGATGCTGGATGAAAATACCCGGAATAGGTATGGTGCAAATGCAAAGCAATTTGTAAAATCCAATTACAGTCTACAGCAATGTTTGAAACATTTTGAATCCCTTTATCAAATGATACTTTCAGAAAAAAATACCTGAAACCGTTCATGAACCAAGTACTACATATCGTAAAATCTTTAGGGCGTGGTGGTGCCGAAATGCTGCTTCAGGAAACCCTTAAACAGCATGACCGGTCAAGGTTTGAATTTCATTATATCTATTTCCTGCCCTGGAAAAACCAGATGGTGGAAGGTTTGGAAAAAGCTGGAGGCACGGTGCATAATTTTCCTGCAAAAAACAATATGGTAATCATGCTTCAGGCCAGAAAAATTGCAAATTATATCCGTAAACATAAAATTGAACTGGTTCATTGTCATTTACCATGGGCAGGTTTTGTGGGTCGCATTGTACATAAGATGACCGGTATTCCGGTGATTTATTCCGAGCACAATAAACAGGAACGTTATCATGCCATTACAAAAACCATCAATAAGCTTACGTTCAATTGGCAGAATAAAGTGATTGCCGTTTCTGCAGATGTAGCCGATTCCATTCAAACCAATATCCATCCTAAAATTCCGGTGCAAACCATTCTTAATGGTGTGGATACTGCATATTTTCAACGCAAGCCCGATGAAGGCCTGGCATTACGGAAAGAACTTGGTGTTAATCCGTCGTCAATCATCATCGGCACGATAGCCGTTTTCCGTTTTCAAAAAAGACTGAAAGAATGGATAGATGTTTTTAAGCTACTTGAAGCCAAAAATCCGGGTATAAGAGGTATTATTGTGGGTGATGGTATATTGAATGAAGAAATAAGAGCTTATCTGAAAGAACAAGGCATGGAAGGTAAGATACTCATGCCGGGCCTTAAAACCAATGTGATTCCCTGGTTGTCGGCCATGGATATCTTCATGATGACTTCTTCTTTTGAAGGATTACCTATTGCATTGCTGGAAGCCATGAGTATGGAATGTGTGGTGGTTTGTACGGATGCAGGTGGTATAAAAGAGTTGATTAGAAATCAACAGGATGGCTTTCTGGTGCCTGTTGATCAATGGAAAGATATTATTCTGCCCCTTGAAATGCTGATTAGCGACCCCGGGTTAATGAAAAATTACGCTGCTCAGGCAAGGCAACGTGTAGTTGAATCTTTCAGCATGAAAGCGATGGTGCAGCAAACGGAAGCGGTTTATTTTTCCATTATCAAACCTGATTAAAAATGGAAATCAAAGCATCAACAGCAGCGGATCTGCCGCAAATGATCAACTTGCTTAAAGAGAGTCTGGGCGAAGGGCTGGTTCCTAAGTCGGAAACCTATTTTGTTTGGAAGCATATCAGCAATCCATTCGGCCCGTCAAAAATTTTGCTCGCATGGGAGGATGGAAAGATTGTAGGTTTACGGGCTTTTATGCGTTGGCGTTGGCAATCTGGCAATGAATCGGTTGAAGCAGTAAGGGCTGTAGATACCGCAACAGATCCTGCATATCAGGGCAAAGGGATTTTTAAGAAACTTACCCTTCAGGCGGTTGAGGAATGTAAACAGGAAGGAGTAGGATTGGTTTTCAATTCACCCAATCCCATCAGTTTGCAGGGCTATCTGAAAATGGGATGGTACATCACCGGCAGGATGCCTATTTATGTTGGACCCGGTAGTATGGCACCGGTGAAGTTTTCAGAAAAGGTATTGGAAAGAGCCTATACACAATACGATACCGGAAAAGCTTTTGCAAAACTTTCTGCTAACTGGCAATTGCCTTTCGACCAATTGCTCCTCCATACGCCAATCAGTCCCGTTTATTTAAAATGGCGTTATCAGGATTGTCCGGTGCTTAAATATGGTGCAATTGTAGAACCCGGAAAATTCGGATTCGTATTTCGCCTGAAAAAAGCCAATCGGTTTACTGAATTGAGGGTTTGTGAACTGTGGACGGAAACTGATTCTGCAACAAAATCCGCAAAGAAAGCTTTGCGCAGGCTCATCCGTGAAACCAGGCCAGCGATGGTTTCCTGTGCACCGTCTCCGCTTTATGCTCAGGATCAAAAACGCCCATTGGGTTTGTTTGGTCCTTTTAAGAAAGGGCCTGTTACTACTCTTCGACCGCTTGCATTAAATAAACTCAATACCTTTGAACAGTTTTACCAATGGAGGCCTTCAATAGGCTCAATGGAACTTTTTTAGCATGGACGTTTTTGTGATCATATTACTGGTGTTGTTGTTCAATTCTTATTTCATCAAAGCGATGAGCAACAGGCGCAATATTGCTTCAGAGAGTTATCTCTGGACTCTGTTCATTGTGCATTTTATTTTGAGCACCGCCTACATGATTTATGCCGCCTACACCACCAGCGACTCCATTGCTTATTATACAAAAACAACAGGTTCTGAAGAGTGGATAAGCTTATGGGGTGTTGGTACACCCTTCATTCATTTTGTGGCCTGGCCCTTTGCAAGTTTACTTGGCCTGAGTTATTATGCCACCATGATCATATTTGCTTTTATCGGATATATCGCCGTGGTGTTGTTTTATGTTACTGTTCGGGAAAATACAGATACAAAGCCTGTATGGATGAATTTAGGTGCTGCTGAACTGCTTTTTCTACTTCCCAATTTACACTTCTGGTCTTCCTCATTAGGTAAAGGGAGTGTGATTTTGATGGGTTTGGCCTTGTTTACTTTTGGGCTCAGCCGGTTCAACAGGCGGATTGTTCTTTTAGTTGTTGGTGGCTTCCTAACTTTTATGGTAAGGCCTCATATCTTCTTCACCCTTGTCGTTAGCGTGATGATGGGAGTAATACTTACCAGTTCGGGATTGAAAACTTATATGCGATGGCTGATATTTATTGTAGCCGGAATTGTATTTATCTATATCAGCGATGATGTGTTGAAATTTGCAGATACGGAGAGCCTCGACATTACTTCCTCTACTACCCTCAGTCACCGCGCTTCAGAACTTAGTAAGTCTACCACTGGTGTGAATATTGCAGAGTATGGTTTGTTCATGAAGATGTTTACTTTTTGGTTCAGGCCTTTATTTTTCGACGGTCAGGGCGCATTGGGTTTGATCGTTTCATTTGAGAACCTGCTTTATATCTATATGTTTTTTGTGATCATCAAGGAAGGTCTTTTTTCATGGACACAATGGAACGGATGGATCCGCATCTGTCTGTTCATTTTCCTTTTCGGATCATTTGCATTGGCACAGGTAACCGGAAATCTTGGTATTGCTATGCGACAGAAAGCCCAGTTGATGCCTTTCTTTTTTATTATTTTTTGTAAAGCAGTTTCGTATAAGCCATATTTTTCACGAAAGTTTGCTACCGGTTAACTATAAACGAAAATGAAATGATCCGTGAGCAAGGAACTTTTGCCCTTTCACTAGATTTCGAACTCCACTGGGGTTGTTTCGAAACTATGCTGGAGATGAATGAGCAGGCAAAAAAATATTTCAGCAATACCCGCGCTGTAATTCCAAAAATGTTGAAGGCTTTCGCAGAAGGGGAAGTTCATGTAACATGGGCGGCAGTAGGGATGCTGTATCGTAAAAATCGGGAAGAATGGGAGAACGGTCATCCATCCATATTGCCAACTTTTACAAATCCCGCTGTTTCCGCTTACGAATGGATCAAAAAAAATGGGTTTTCTGGTGATGAAGATCCCTATCATTTTGCACCTCATCTTATTGATCTGATCAAGCAAACTCCTTTCCAGGAAATCGGCACCCATACCTATGCACATTATTTTTGTTTGGAACCCGGGCAAACAAAAGACCAGTTTCGTGAAGACCTTCGCGTTGCTTGTAAATTAGCTGCGGAAAGAGGAATTGAAATTCGTTCACTGGTGTTTCCCCGCAATCAATTCAACAAGGAATATTTATCCGTTTGTAATGAAATGGGCATCACATCGGTACGCTCCAGCCCTGATATCTGGTATTGGGCCCCGGCTACCGGTTCCGGTTTTATGAAGAAATTTTTTCGCGCAGGAGATGCCTACCTGAAGTTTCAGCCTATAAGAATGGTTTATCTTAAAGATATCGATACTTCACAATTACCTATTCAGTTACCGGCAAGCAGGTTGTACCGTCCTTGGATGCCAAACGAGCCGCTGAAGAATAAACTGAAAATGAGGCGGATTAAAAATGAAATGACTGAAACAGCACAGAAAGGCGCCTATTATCACCTTTGGTGGCATCCACATAATTTTGGAAACCAGCCGGATGCTTGTATGAACGAGCTGAATGAACTGATTGAACATTACCGCCTGCTAAATAAAAAATATGGTTTTGAAAGCCTTTCTATGCGGGAAATCAGTGATCAACTATTGATTCAAAATATCCGTAACCATGCATCAGGATAAACCTAAGTTGGTGCGGATTACCAGCCTGCCCGTATCAATGAAAGTGTTGCTGAAAGGCCAGATGCGGTTCATGAAGGAGCAGGGATTTGAGGTAACGATGATCAGCAGCGACGGTGAGGAAGCAAAATCCCTTGAAGACCAGGAGGAATGCCCACACATACCGGTTACCCTTACCCGAAAAATAAGTCCGTTTACCGATTTAAGAAGCCTGTTCATTTTGATCCGCTTATTCCGGAAAATAAAACCACAAATCGTGCATACCCATACCCCCAAAGCCGGTTTGTTGGGGATGTGGGCTGCATTACTATCCGGTGTACCGATTCGCCTACATACCATTGCCGGCCTGCCATGGGTTGAAACCAAAGGAGCCATGCGATTGTTGTTAAAAACAGTGGAGAAACTCACAGCTTTACCGGCAAATATGATCTATCCCAATTCCAAAGTACAAGAGGTATTTTTAAAGAAAGAAGGAATTGCCAGCAATAAGATGAAGGTGCTGGGCAGCGGATCTAGTAATGGCATCAACTGCAACCACTTCAGTATTGATGAAGCTTTAATAAAACAGGCAGCGCAATTGCGTAAAGAAATGCAGGTTCAGGAAGATGCCTGTATTTGGATTTTTGTAGGAAGGCTTGTAAAGGACAAAGGACTAACTGAAATGCTGGGGGCATTTTTACAATTGCAACAAAAATTTCCGCAAGATCGCATTTGGTTGCTGGGTTTGGAAGAACCCACACTCGACCCTCTCGATTTGAAAGAACAGGAAATATTGCACTATCATCTGGCTGTAAAATGCTGGGGATTTCAACAGGATATCAGGCCCTATCTTGCGGCTGCAGATATCTTAGTTTTTCCCAGTTACCGGGAAGGGTTTCCAAATGTACCATTACAAGCAGGATTGATGGGTTGTATGTTGATTCTGTCCGACATCAATGGTTGCAATGAAATTGTTCAGGATGGGGAGAATGGAATGCTGGTTCCGGTAAAAAATCAAAACGCGCTGTTTGAAGCGATGATGTTTGCCAGACAAAACCCCGATTGGCGAAAAGCAATGACAGAAGCTATTCAGCAAAAAATAAAAACTTCCTATAACCAGAACCGGTTATGGCAACTCCTGCTTCAGGAATACCAGTATTGGTTGCAAAAAAAAGGAATCCCATTTAATTCATGAAAATCTTTTATTCCAGATACATCAAACGTTTAGGCGATTTGCTGGCAGCAATTATCGCACTATTGGTTTTCTCTCCGGTGATGTTAGTGGTTATGGTATTATTAATGCTTACTGGTCACCGGAAACTTTTTTTTATTCAGCCCAGGGTAGGTTATCAAAACCGTATTTTTAAACTGATGAAGTTTAAAAGCATGACAGATGCCAAAGATGCTAAAGGTAATTTAAAACCTGATGTTGAAAGGCTTACCCGATTTGGTAAATTGCTCCGCAAATCCTCCCTTGATGAACTGCCGCAATTGATCAATGTATTGAAAGGAGATATGAGTTTGATTGGGCCAAGGCCTCTATTGGTTTCTTATCTTCCGCTTTATAATGAAAAACAGCGGCGAAGGCACGAAGTAAAGCCGGGAATTACCGGATGGGCACAGGTAAATGGAAGAAATGCAATCAGTTGGGAACAAAAATTCGATCTGGATGTGTGGTATGTAGATCATCAGACATTTGGGCTTGACCTCAGTATCTTTTTTAAAACCATAAAAAATATCATTACATCTGAAGGAATAAGCCAGGATGGGCAAGCCACTATGGAAGCCTTTAAAGGATGATAAACATTTTAATATGAAAAAAATAGCCATATTCGGAGCAGGCGGTTTCGGCCGTGAAGTAAAATGGTTGATCGACGATATTAACGAGATTCAACCCAATTGGGAATTTATTGGTTTTTTTGATGACGATTTTACTGGTGTTACCAAAATTGATCCCGCATTGTTTTTAGGAGGATTTGCCGCATTAGAACAATGGACAGAACCTTTACATATCGTTTTTGCAATCGGTAATCCTTTGGTGAAAAGAAAAATCATTCAAAAGATAACCAATTCTAATTTGAAGTTTCCGGTTTTGGTACACCCTTCTGTTCAAGCAGGAAAAACAGGGGTATCTATTGGTGAAGGATCGATTCTTTGTGCAGGAACCATACTTACCATCGACATCCAAATCGGCCGTCATGTTATCTTAAATCTAGATTGTACGGTTGGCCATGATACGGTCATTGGCGATTTTGCTTCCTTCATGCCTGCAGTGAATATCTCCGGTGAAGTAACCGCCGGTGAATGTGTTTATGGAGGTACCGGTGCTAAAATCATCAATCAGGTAGAAATTGGAGAAGGAACAATCATCGGTGCCGGAGCAGTAGTGGCCAAAAGCCTTCCTCCGAATTGCACAGCCGTGGGTATTCCTGCAAAACCTGTTAAGTTTCATACCGTCTTATCCTAAGCTTTTCGATTATTTTCTTTTTTGGAGGCGAAAGTCTGTTTTTTGTTGGGAATTGTAATTTTTAGTTATCTTTAACATTCTGTCAGGTAGGCAAATGAATGTCTTTTTGATAAGTTGAACGCATTAATTACAAAATTGTGGATAGAGTCTGGCTTTCGTCTCCCCATATGGGAGAAATGGAAAAAGAGTATGTAGCACAGGCCTTTAAAACGAATTGGGTGGCTCCTTTAGGTCCCAATGTTGATGCGTTTGAAAAGCAATTGGCTGAATTTGTTGGATGTACAGGAACAGTTTCATTGAGTTCGGGTTCGGCCGCTTTGCATTTGGCGTTGATTTTAGCAGATGTTCAACAAGGTGACGTGGTATTGTGCCAGAGTTTCACCTTTGCAGCTTCTGCATTTCCAATACAATATTGTCATGCAACTCCGGTTTTTATCGACAGTGAGCCCGACACCTGGAATTTAGATCCAGCTTTGCTGGAAATTGCAATTAAAGAACAATCCTCCCTCGGAAGAAAACCTAAAGCCATTATTGCTGTACATCTTTATGGTATGCCCGCAAAGATGAACCAGATTTTAGCTATTGCCAATAACTATGATATTCCGGTTATTGAGGATGCTGCCGAAGCATTAGGTAGCACTTATTTTGGAAAAGCATGTGGCAGTTTTGGGAAAATGGGCGTGTTGAGTTTTAATGGGAATAAAATAATCACCACAAGCGGCGGTGGGGCATTTACCAGTAACGATGCAGCATTGGTGAAGAAGGTGAGGTTCTTATCTGCTCAGGCTAAAGAACCAGCCCCTTATTACTTGCATAAAGAAACAGGGTACAACTACCGGATGAGCAATGTTTGTGCAGGAATTGGAAGGGGGCAAATGGAAGTGCTGCCTCAACGGGTTGCGAAACGAAGGGAGATATTTGAGTTTTATCGAGATGAATTGTCTGATATCAACGGAATAAGTTTTCCAAAAGAACCTGAAGGTTGTTTCTCAAACCGTTGGTTAACAACCCTTATTCTGGATGAAAATGTGCTTGGAGCAGGGGTTAATGAAAAGATAAGACTGCATCTTGAGAAACTCAACATAGAATCAAGACCTTTATGGAAGCCGTTACATCAGCAGCCGGTTTTTGCAGATTGTACTCATTACGGAAATGGAGTGAGTGATAGTCTATACGCAACAGGCCTATGTTTACCAAGTGGTTCGAATACCTCTCATGAAAACCTTAATAAAGTTGTAACTGAAATCGTAAATTGTTTATCATGAAGTTATTTACAAAGAAATCTATAAGGCCATCACAGTTTGTGTTGATTGGAGATCAGCTACTGATCATGTTTGGGTTACTTTCTGCACTTTTTGCTTCATACCGCCTGGTTTCTCTTGATGTTTTTCCTATGCATACGATTATCTACAGGGTATCGGTACACTTGGGGTTGGCCATTATTTCATGGGTAGGCTTCAAGATTTATAAAAAAGTAATTCGGTTTTTTAATAGTAAAGATTATCTCAACCTGATTGGCATCATTTTTCTAATCCATCTGGCAAGTATTGCAGTGGGTTATTTCTTTCCACCTAAGCATCAGTTAAAACCCGAAGTATTTGTAATCAGCTTTTTTATCACTTCTATCTATATCATTGGAAGCAGGTTCATTATCAGCTATCTCTATTTTTATTACAGCCGTTCTAAGAAAATAGGTGGCCAAAAACAGTTACTCATCTATGGAGCAGGCGAACTGGGAGTCTTTTTAAAAAAATCCATTCATACCCATTACGACGATGAATATAAACTGGTTGCTTTTCTGGATGACGACCGCCAAAAGATCGGCCGTTACATTGGAGGAGTAAAAGTTATTAATGCAGAAACTGAACTCAAATCATGTATCATCAAAAATAGCATCACAGATATTATCATTGCCAATAAAACACTTACACCTGCCCGTAAAGCCAGTTTCCTGGAAGATACCCTCCCGTTCAGTGTTCGTATTAAAGAAATCTCCTCCATACAATCTTTATTCAATGCCAACTTCAGTTTAGATAAACTGGCATCCATCGATATCAACGACCTGATGAATAGGGAACCTATTGAACTTTATGATGAACATGTGGTAGAAAACCTAAAAGGTAAAACTATCCTGGTTACCGGAGCTGCCGGATCAATTGGTAGTGAAATTGTAAGGAAGCTGTCTGAACATAATGCATCACTGATCATTTGTGTAGATTTTTCTGAAAGCGCCCTTTATGATTTGCAACAGGAACTCAAACACAAACATCCTTCCACCGAATATCGCTTCATCCTTACCGATATTCGAAATGAGATATTGATGGAAAATATTTTTGAAGAGTATGGCCCTCATATCATCTATCATGCTGCAGCGTATAAGCATGTACCATTGATGGAGCAGTTTCCATGGGAGGCGGTTCAAACGAATGTATTTGCTACTTATCGTATCGTTAAGCAGGCGGTTCATTTTAAAGCAGAGAAGTTTGTATTCATTTCTTCTGATAAAGCAGTGAACCCAACCAGTGTAATGGGCGCAACAAAGCGTTTGGCCGAAATCATCGTTCAATCTTTTTCTTCATCACTCAATGCCACATGTTTTGTGGTTACCCGTTTTGGAAATGTATTGGGTTCCAATGGGTCTGTTGTGCCTTTGTTTAAAAAGCAAATACAACATGGAGGGCCGGTTACGGTTACGCATCCTGAAATGACAAGATATTTCATGACGATTGCCGAGGCCTGTCAATTGGTATTAGAAGCCTCTGTAATGGCAGAGGGCGGTGAAGTATTTGTATTTGATATGGGTGAACCGGTAAAAATTGTTGATCTTGCCCGCAATATGATCAGGTTAGCAGGATTTACTCCTGATGTGGATATGAAAATTCAGTTTATTGGCGAACGCCCCGGCGAAAAATTATATGAAGAAGTTTTTCTGGCAGATGAAAAGATGAAAGAAACCCATAATGAGAAGATTATGATAAGTGCGGAGAGTATTCATCATGTGTCGGAAGCCGAGAACATCATTAATAAACTTATGGCACTTGAAAATTTCTATGAGGCCGAATTGTTCAGGGTGGTGATCAAAGACCTGATCCCTGAATTCCAATCGGTTGCCGGAAATAGTAAAGTAGTTAATTTCCGTTCAGGTAATAGAATCAATCAATATAATTACCAAAACTAAATTTAAGTTCTATAAATTAAGCGTTATGAAAAATCAGAAATTACTGATTGTAATTTTTTTGTTCGTTTCGGAATTCGTGGTGGCACAAAATGCAAGGTTCTCTCAGCTAGGCTCTGCTCCTATACAATTCAATGCAAGCCTTACCGGCCGCTTTGATGGTAAAGCACGTTTAGGTGGGTTATACAGTTGGCAGTCTACTAACAAAGCAAACATGCAACACCAGAACATTTCTTTCGACATCAAATTCGGCAGGTACAAAAGCAGTGGCGATGAACCCCGCCCCGATCCAAGCAGCGCGGTTCTCAATGCCACAAAGCCAGCAAAAGAAGCAAAAGATGAAATTCAAAAAGCAAAGGGCAACAAAGCAAAGAGCAACAACGCAAACCGCAACAAAGGTTACTGGGGTGTAGGTTTAAACTATTACCATTACGGCGATAAAAAATCACCTTTGAGTGCTTCTTTTTATTCCGCTTCACTGGCACGCCACTTTTATAATAAGCGCAATAAATTTTTCGGTTTCGGGGTTCAGGCAACCTGGGCGGAAGGAAAACTTGATGAAAGAAAGGGACTAAAGTATGATCGTGAAATTTCAGGAGGTACTTTCCGTTATCCCAACGGTATTCCGTCAAACCGCGTTTCTTCTAAAAGTTATTTAGATTTCAATGTAGGTGCATATTATGGCATGGTTACCGAATCGGTAATGTTCGAACTCGGTGGTGCCATGAACCATCTTTTCTATCCTGAAAACGATATTCTTGATAAGGATAACGAATCACAGCTTCGCCATCGCGTTACCGCACACTCAGTTCTTCGGGTACGCTTTAACGATAAGTGGGGCCTTATTCAGAAAAACATGTACTGGCAGGAAGGATTGTATTATCGAAGCAAATCTTTTGGCGATAGTTTGGAAATCGTCTCTTTCTGGACGGGTGTAGAGATGTACAAAACCAATCCAAAAAGTAATATAAATGTGAACTTCGGTTTATATACCCGTTCGTTCCGAACAGTGATGCCTTATTTGAATATTAACCTCGGCTATATTGCCAACCTGAGGTATTCTTACGAGCATCCTTTCAACTCTAAAAAGTTTAATGCCTATTCTGCAAAACGAAATGAAGTGGCCTTGATTTTAACGATGGGCCGTTATACTTCTCCTGGTACCAATTTCTATAAAAAAGCCAATTTCTGGTAAAATAAACCAACAACCTATCAAAATGAAAAAATTAGTACTTCATGCTTTGGTTACGATGATCGTGGTAAACAGCACTGCTCAAACCACACTGGAGAACCTGGGTACAAAAGTAAATTCAAGCTACTCGGAAGCAAGGCCTACAATTTCTGCTGATGGCAAAACCTTATACTTCATTGTAGAGGGTAATCCAAAGAATACCATGTACAAAGATGACAAAGAGGCGCAGGATGTTTGGTTTTCAACATTAGACGAAACCGGCAACTGGACTCAAGCACAGCAAGCACCGGCTCCGATCAACAGCCTAAGCGATAATGCCGTTTTCTGGGTATCACCTGATGGAAACCGGTTGCTTATCAGAGGAGCTTTTGAAAATGGAAAATATGTAGGCCGTGGACTTTCCCTCTGTAACAAAACAGAATCCGGATGGTCAGCACCACAACGACTTAAAATCAAGGGTTACAATACCCTCTCCTTAGATAAATATTCCGGAGCATTCATGGCTAACGATGGAAAAACATTGTTGTTTTATTTGTCTGAAGAAAGGAACAGTTTTATTAACGACCTTTATGTAAGTACTTTAGAGGAAAACGACGAGTGGACCATGCCTAAAAGTTTAGGCGCTGATATCAATACTTATGATTATGATGAAATATCTCCGTTTCTCGCTGCTGACGGGGTGACCATGTATTTTTCAAGCGACCGCCCGGGTGGTTTAGGCGATTATGATATCTGGATGACCAAGCGTTTGGATAACAGTTGGACGAAGTGGAGCCAGCCAGTAAATATGGGCGATTCCATCAATACGCCAAAATGGGATGCTTATTTTTCTTTAGATGCAGAAGGTGTGTATGCTTATGTATCTACAACTCAAAATGCTACAGGAGGAACTGATCTGGCACGTGTAAAACTCAGCGAATCGCAAAAACCCAAAACGGTTGTATTGGTTTATGGAAGAATTTATAATGCCATCACCAAAGAACCGATGTCGGCTAACATGTTCTATGATAAAGTTCCGGGTGAAACCAGTGAAGGTAATGCCATCTCGAATCCTGATGGTAATTACAAAGTGACATTGCCTTACGGAAAAACTTACAGTCTCCGTGCTTCAGCCGACAATTATTTCTCATTAATCGATACCCTCGATCTGAATGAGCCGGGTTTATACAAAGAAATTCACCGCGACCTATATCTGTATCCTATTGCAAATGCTAATACAGAAAGGATTAATCTGGATAGTATTTCTGATGATGGGTTAGGCGATATCCTGCCCGGCCAGATCGTTAGCACCAACAATATCCTCTTCGATTTTTCAAAATCAATCCTCCGTTCAGATTCTTACAAGGAACTCGACAGGGTGGCAAAAATGATGAAAGTTAATCCGGAAATGGAAATTGAATTGTCAGCTCATACCGATAAGATCGGAGGCTATAGTGATAATTTACGTTTGTCTAACGACCGTGCCAATGCAGCACGTCAGTATCTGCTTTCCAAAGGAATTCAAGAAAACAGGATCATTGCAAAAGGTTATGGTGAAACAATGCCGGTTGCCTCAAACAGTACTGATGATGGCCGTCAGCAAAACCGCAGGGTAGAGTTTAAGATCTTGAAAAAATAAATAGTAAGTACTTCAATAAAAAAGCCGGTTCAAATGAGCCGGTTTTTTTATGAAAACTGTTTGGTAGAATATGTCTGCTTGTATGAAATCGGATACCTCATGCAATTTATACCAATGTGATTTATATAATATGCCAATATTTTATAAATCTTATCCCGAATGCTTTCGGTATTATTTACCAGATGGTAATGTGAATCCTAAGGTAGTGCCCACATCGATTTTGCTTCGCACATGGATGGTTTGGTCATGTGCTTCAATGATGTGCTTACAGATGGCAAGCCCAAGGCCACTTCCGCCAACTTTCCTGCTCCTGGCAAGATCTGTGCGGTAAAAACGTTCAAAAATCCTGGGCAGATGTTCTTCACCGATTCCGGCTCCATCGTCGCTGATTTCAATCAGTACATTACGGCCGTCTACACTATAAAAACTGGATTCTATCGTACCGTTCTCTTTGCCGTATTTTAATGCATTATCAACAAAATTGACCAGCACCTGCCTGATTTTTTCTTTATCCGCAAAAACGCTTAAAGGCAATTCGCAGCCTTTTTTTATCACACAGCGGATATTTTTTTCAGCAGCTTTTAAATCAAGTGAATCATAAACCTCCTTCAACAGATCCTGAATGATGAACTGTTGTTTTTGTAATTTCTGTTCCCCAATTTCGAGTTTTGAAATCGCATCAAGGTCATCTACCAAACTCACGAGCCTTTCTACATTTCTACCGGCACTTTGCAGGAATTTGATGTTTACATCGGGGTTGTTCAAGGCACCATTGAGTAGGGTATCCACATAACCCTGTATTGAAAAGATGGGTGTTTTTAATTCATGACTGAGGTTTTGGAGAAATTCTTTTCTGAAAATTTCATTCTGCTGCAAAACTTCAATTTCCAGCTTTCTTTGAGCCGCCCAGTTTTCTACATCCTGGCGTACTTCATCAATCCCTTTTTGCGGTAAAACATGTTTGTAATAAAACTCTTCCCGCTTACTGGCTTTGGTTTGATAAATCAGTTTGTAGATGAGTTTGATTTTGCGATAAATGAAAGTTTGCAGTGCAAATAAAATCAATCCAAAGCTTCCCAGAAAAATGATGAAGAAAGAAAGCAAAGCAATCCACCAAACAGGTTTAAACACAAAAATACCGAATGAAATGGGCACCGATAGTGCAAGTGCTGTTAGAGCGGAAAGTTGTTGCGGAGAAAGGTTTTTTTGTTGTAGCATTGAATTCTTCCAACTCTTGGAAGTGAACTGCAAGTTACATCCTTCAGCTAAATATTGTAACAAATGTGACGAACAAAGCAGACACTAAATACTATAATTCAAATTTGTAACCCACGCCTTTTACGGTGGTGATACAATCCAGATTTAGTTTTTGACGGATTTTGCGGATATGTACATCAATGGTGCGGTCCCCAACAATTACTTCTGTTCCCCAGATCTGGTTTAGGATTTCATTCCGAAGAAAAACTTTTCCCGGCTTAGAAGCGAGCAGGGATAAGAGTTCAAATTCTTTACGGGCCAGCACGATATCTTCACCACGATAACTCACATTATATTTTTCACGGTCGATCATCAAATCACCCACCTGCACTACACCGGTACTTTCTTTGGTAAGCCTTCTGAAAAGTGCACTTACTTTGCTACTGAGCACTTTGGTGCTAACGGGTTTGGTGAGATAATCATCGGCGCCAGATTCAAGTCCCTTGATTTCTGTGCTTTCGTCACTCATAGCGGTGAGGAAAATAATCAGGGTTTTTTTGAATGCAGGTTGCATTCGCAAGAGGTTACAAACTTCAATACCATTTTTCCCCGGCATCATGATATCGAGCATAATGAGATCGGGCTGAAATGTCTTTGCTTTCTCCAGGGCCTGATCGCCATTTTTTACAGTTGCCACTTCGTAGCCTTCAGCTTTAAGGTTGAACTCCAGTATCTCTAAGATATCGGGTTCATCGTCGGCAATCAAGATTTTTTTCCCTGTATTCATACAATTAGAGTTGGGCAAAAATACTCTTTAGCCATTAGCCTTGCTTTGTTAAAACTAAGTTATAGTATTATCAAATTGTTAAGCGGAATTGCTGTAATATCCATTTTTGGACAGTTTGAATGCGCAGTAAACCATGAATTTGCGTCATATTTGCATAGTAACAATCATCATGCGTTATCGTTTAGTGCTTTTATTGTTTTTTTTGAATACACTTGCTGTTCAAGCAGGTAGCGATACCGTTGAAGTTCCCCTTTACCGGCAATATTTTCATGATAAGATCAATAAAGAACAAATCAGTACCGATAAAGCTGACGGCAAGCAGGATCAGCAATTTACTATCGGCAGCAATGAAGAGGTAAATCTGCGCATGACTGATGCACTCTATCGCAAGATCGACCTGATGCAGGAGTGGGTTGAAAGCAATCCTGCACTCAAAAGTAACAATGAAAAAATCAGGTATCTTGGCTATATCGAAAATACCCTTCGCCTTTTCAGGCTGTATTGTAAGCAAAAAGAACTGGATGCCACCACACTTCCCCGTCTCATAGAAAATACCGAACTCATCCTGAATGCTCAGGCTCAGGGAGCTTCTATTGTTCCTTTTTTTTACGATATGGAATATGGCATTGCACGTATCCACGCCGAAGTTTTTTTTGATAATCCACAAATCCGCGAAGTACAGTATGTGGTATACCTGAAATTTTGTTCAGGGCATCCGGATGATATCCTCCGCACCATTAGGCCTTATGTGGATGCGCCATTTGCCGACAGCCTGATTGTAGTTGCCAGCAAACGTAACCCGGTTCAATTGTACTCTTATGCCCAATCGGCTGCTTCTCCGGAAGGTGCACTTATTCACCGCAACGACAGTAAGAACGTACAAGCCATTGCCAAATTAAGCAGAACCCCCAATGCATTGTTTTATTTCCCTTTTCTGGATGATTTGTTTTCCGGAAAGAAATCGGTGGATAGTCTTAAACTACTCGTAGGGGATGGAAAATCCGGTTATGACAGTGTAGGGTATTACAAGTTGCTGGTAAAAACAGAAATCGATTATTTCAGAAGGATGAGCTCAGTTGCAAAAGATACGCCTATTGCCATGTTTGGTGCTAACGGCTTGCGTGAAGTGATGAAAGATAAGGCGATCAGGCATTTCATCACCCCGATCAATAATTTACACAATGAGAACAACCTGAATGTACGCATGAAAGCCATCGATCCGCTTTCGGCTGAAGAACTCTATTACATGATCGTACTTGGGGAAAATGATATTTATACCTCCAGTTATAAGCACAGTTTCAACCGCATGATGCAGCGGATAGGTAACAAGCCGCATGGCGATTCGCTCTTGCTTAGGGTAAACTTCGATTATTTTAAGAAGTTCATCAAGATGGCCGCCAATTACAACAAATTGGATACTTTTTTAAAAACCATGCCCGCCGAAAGTTCGGAGTTTCTCATGAAGGCTTTTGTTGCCAATCTCGATAAAACAGGCAACCTTGAAGATGCAACAGATGTTGCCGATTCTTATTCCAGTATCAACAATAAAGCCTTACTTCAAACCATTCTCAATTATGTAGAACAAAACGAAGTACAGTGCCGTGCAGTAAACAACGAAAAGGGCACAACCATTTATTACTTGCTCAGGAATATTTTCCTTTCTGCAGACTCCAGCAATCATATCGATCTTACTGCCATTGCGGGTATCCCTTCCATTTATGAAATCAGCAACAGCGCCTTACAGGATGATAGTGGCAGGATTGTTCAGCAGGTTTTCTTTTATGGTGATGAAGATGGAAAGCATTTTTATCCTCCCTTCCTGCAATCCTTCAATAGCCGCTTTTGGAAACAGATTCCCAAAAAGGAATGGGTGGAAATGCATGCGCTCAAAAGCAAGGTAATGGTATTTGCCAACCGTCCACTCGATTATGACGCTAACCTCGACGATAGTGCACAAGCTCACCTGATCAGTTATCTGGAGAACAATGATATGTTTCCTTCCGTTGTGGTGCACAGGGGCCACAGTTACTGGCTGCCCGGTACCATCAGCCGCATGCCATCAAATGCTAAGATTGTTGTGTTAGGTTCCTGCGGGGGATATAAAAACCTCAATCAGATCCTGAAAATTTCTCCGGATGCCCATATCATTTCTACAAAAGAAATCGGTGCTGGTGATATCAATAAGCCCATTCTCGATTACCTCAATCAGGCCATGCTCAGCGGACGAACCATCGTATGGAAAGATATGTGGAACACACTCGGAAAACAATTTGCCCGTGACCCATCTAAACATGTAAGGGAAAGTTGGGACGATTACATACCTCCATACCGGAACCTCGGCGCCATCTTCATCAAAGCATACAATAAGAAAATGGAATCCTACTAAGCATACAATCTCATTACCTTTGAAAGATGGGACTCGCCGTACAACATGAAAAAAAAATATTCGATACCCGTTTACTCAAGCGGGTTTTTCGTTTTACGGCTCCGTACAAAAAAAAATTTTACGGCTCAGTAATGTTATCTGTATTGCTTGCATTACTGGCACCTGTTCGTCCCTTACTCATTCAACTTACTATCAACGAAGGTATCGCAGGTAAACGTACTGCTGCGTTTCTGGAGGGCCCCGGCGGTTTTATCATCGAAATCACTATCATCCAGTTGTTATTGTTGCTCATTGAAACTGTCACCCGGTTTTATTTTACTTACAGCACCGCTTCACTTGGCCAATCGGTTGTAAAAGACATGCGCAATAGTACCTACGAAAAAATTTTACAACTCAACCTGCGGCAGTTTGACCAAACTCCAATCGGCACACTTACTACAAGAACCATTAACGATATCGAATCGGTAAATGATATTTTCAGCGACGGGCTCATCCCGATCATTGCCGATCTGCTCTCCATTATTTCAGTACTTACATACATGTTCTGGGCCGACTGGAAACTCACACTTGTATGCCTTGCTCCTTTTCCGATCTTGATTGCTGCTACTTATGTTTTTAAAGAAACAGTGAACAAATCATTCATTAAAGTGCGCAATGCGGTTGCCAACCTCAATGCATTTGTTCAGGAACACCTTACCGGTATGTCGCTGGTTCAGGCTTTTGCAGCTGAAAAAAGAGAGCAGGAAAAATTTCTTAGCATCAATGATGAGCACCGTAAGGCTAATGTGCGCGCTATTTTTCCCTACTCGGTTTTTTTCCCGATTGTGGAATTGGTTTCCGCACTCAGTATCGGATTGTTAGTGTGGTGGGCTGCAAAAGAATCGCTTTTTCTTTCACCGGATCAGGCAAGGGAATCAGCCGGGATCATCACTTCTTTTATCTTATGTTTGAATTTATTGTTCAGGCCTTTGCGGGTAATAGCAGATAAATTCAATGTGTTGCAAATGGGAATGATTGCCAGTGAACGGGTGTTTAAGGTTCTTGATAATCCTGATGTTACCAACAGGGGTGTGGCGCTGAAAACTAACCCTCCGGTGATGAATGGAAACATCAGTTTTGAAAAAGTATGGTTTGCCTATAACGGCGACCAATACGTGCTAAAAGACGTTTCCTTTACCGTACCTGCCGGCCAAACGTTAGCTATTGTTGGAAATACAGGAAGTGGCAAAACATCCATCATCAGTTTGATTAACCGATTGTATCATCACAATAAAGGGCATATCCGCATTGATGGTGTGAACCTGGAAGATTATGATCTATTTGATTTGCGCAGCAAAATTGCCGTAGTATTACAGGATGTATTTTTATTCAGTGGTTCAGTAATAGATAATATTACCCTTCGCAATCCTGCTATAAGCAAAAAGCAGGTAGAAGATGCTGCAAAAATGATCGGGCTCCATGATTTTATTTTACGCCTTCCCGGCGGATACGATTATGAAGTGATGGAGCGTGGTGCAACCTTATCGATGGGTCAACGGCAACTGCTTTCCTTTATCAGGGCACTGCTTTACAATCCATCCATAATCATCCTCGATGAAGCTACCTCATCCATCGATTCTGAAAGCGAGTTACTGATTCAACAGGCCATGGAAAAATTAGTAGCAGGAAGAACTGCTATTGTAATTGCACACCGGCTGAGCACCATCAGGAATGCGGGCCAAATCTTGGTAATGGATCAGGGAGAAGTAAAAGAATTGGGTACCCATGACGAGCTATTGGCCAAAAATGGATGGTATGCGCGGTTATACAGGATGCAATTTGCACAACAAGCCAATTAATTATATTCTTTAGATTGGGTAAAATAAAAAACTGCTGATTTGCAAAATATTGATTACCAGTAGATGGGTTTGTGGCAATGGGAGTAAGGCTAGTCATTACTATTATAAAAAAAGACTCATTCTAAAAACTCGTAAATGATCAAATACCTCAATTTCCACTGTTCATATTTTTAAATTCAGCCCTGTGGCCTTATCTTTGCGCCAAAATTAAGGAACGATATGGCAGCGCAGCGCATCAAATCTATACTGGTAGCGGTTTTCAGCTTTTTTTTGCTGGTGTTTTCCCCGATCGTTCAGGCTCAGGATCCTGCTCATGAAGCCGGACATGAAAATGCTACTGCTGCTCATGGTGCAGAAGAGGAAAAATTAGACCCTGCCAAGATCATCATGGACCATATCAAAGATGCCCATGAGTTCCATTTCTTTACGGTTGGCGATTTTCATGCAACCATTCCTTTGCCTGTGATTTTATATTCCCCAACTAAAGGGTGGTCGATGTTTTCCGCTTCACGATTTGAACATGGTCATGCTACCTATAATGGCTACAAAATAACCGACGGCGATATTTCAGCTGAAGATGGCAGTAAGGTTTATGATTTTTCTTTGACTAAGAATGTGGTTCAGATGTTCATCGCGTTAACCTTATTGGTTTTACTGATGACAGGAATTGCAAGGAAATATAAGAATGGACTAGGGGTTACTACCGCACCAACAGGATGGCAAAATGCTATTGAGCCGGTGATCACTTTTGTAAGGGATGATGTGGCTAAACCGAACCTGGGCCAAAAATGGCAGAAGTATTTGCCTTATCTGCTTACCGTTTTCTTTTTCATCCTGATCAATAATATTTTCGGATTGATTCCCGGTTCTGCAAACGTAACAGGCAATACCGCTTTCACAGCAGTGATGGGAATCATTTCGGCGATTGTTATTTTAGCCAGTACAAATGGTCATTTCTGGAAACATATCTTATGGCCTCCAGGGGTACCTTTTTTAGTTAAGTTGATTTTGATCCCGGTAGAATTAGCCGGTGTGTTAATCATCAAACCTGCTGCATTGATCATTCGTCTGTTTGCCAACATGGTGGCAGGGCATATCATCATTTTAAGTTTCATTTCACTGATTTTCATTTTTGGTGCAATGAACAAAGGCGCCGGCTGGGGTTTCTCGCCGGTTTCTATCCTGTTTACTGTATTCATTTATTTCATCGAGATATTGGTGGCGTTTATTCAGGCGTTTATTTTTACTAACCTGACAGCAGTGTTTATCGGGCAGGCATTTGAGGGAGAGCATGAACATGAACACCACGATGATGAAAAGCACCATGGTGCCATCCCAGCGTAATTTTTTTTCACTCATAAAACAAGTATCATGACTTTGATGACTTTGTTAACAGAAGTTGGTTTTTCCCACATGGGTGGCGCAATTGGCGCAGGTCTTGCCGCAATCGGTGCCGGTATTGGTATCGGACAAATCGGTAAAGGCGCTGTTGAAGCCATTGCCCGTCAACCGGAAGCATCCAATGACATTCGTGCAAACATGATCCTCACCGCAGCGTTTGTGGAAGGAGTTGCCCTTTTCGCTGTAATCGCAGGATTGCTGGCAGTATTGAAGGCCTAATTGCACCAACTCATTACTGCATCTGAAGCACAGGGCGGAGGATGCAGTAATATTTTAGATTTCTTACATTGCGGTTTGAAAACCGTTACATCACTTAAATAAAAAGTTACTATGGATCTTTTATTACCACATCTGGGATTAATCGTTTGGACTGTTCTAGCCTTCCTCATTGTTTTATTCATCTTAAAGAAATTTGCATGGACACCCATTTTAAAAGGACTGAATGATCGTGAAGCCAACATTGCCGGTTCTATTGCAACTGCCGAGAAAGTAAAATTAGAAATGGCGCAATTGAAAAGTGAGAACGAAGCCCTGCTTACCAGCGCACGAGAAGAAAGAGCAGCGATGTTGAAAGAAGCTAAAGATATCAAAGATAAAATGATCAATGATGCACGCGAAGATGCAAAACTGCAGGCTTCTAAAATCATCCACGACGCACAACTTACCATCAACAACCAAAAAATGGCAGCCCTTACTGATATCAAAAACCAGGTTGGCAAAATGGTAGTTGAAGTAAGTGAGAAAATTCTCAGAAGAGAGTTGAGCGACAAAACACAGCAGGAAGCCTATATCCGTCAATTGGCAGAGGAAATTAAAATGAACTGATTTTAAGTTTTAACCAATCGCTTATTACAATAAGTGCATGAGTAATGTTGCTCATAATAATCGCATAAAATATGCATAATCCACGATTAGCCGGCAGATACGCAAAGAGTTTACTCGATATGGCCATTGAGCGCCAGCAACTCAGCGCCGTTTATGCTGATATGAAGTTTTTAAGTTCTGTTTGTAAAAGCAATCCCGATTTCGTGAGGGTGCTTAAAAGCCCGATCATCAAGGCTGATACTAAAGACAGTATCATCGAATCTATCACTACCGGAAGGGTGAGTGAACTTACCGGGCTTTTTGTCAGATTACTGGTGAGCAAAACAAGGGAAAGCAATCTGCCTGAAATCGTACATGCGTTTATCGACCAATACAATAAACTCAACGATATCCATCAGGTTAAGATCACTACTCCGGCTCCACTAAGTGATGAGATGCGGGAAGTATTGCTTCGTAAAATCAAATCAGATACACCCATTCAGAAAATTGAACTGGAAGCCGTAGTAAATCCCGACCTTATTGGCGGCTTTACCATGGAAATGGGTGGTGTACTGGTGGATGCAAGTATCCAAAGAGATTTGAATGATGTAAAAAAGAACTTCAAAAGCAACGAATACATTCATCGCCTGCGATAAAAAATACAATGATTTTGATAAGAGGCTGTATCAAAACTATTTGGTACAGCCTTTTTTCATTTTACTCATTATTGAGTTTTTAATTTTTGCGAAGAGAAGATTTTTTAAGAAACGTGTTTTTAAGAAGTGATTTTGCAGCTATTAAGCTGCATTTTTTAG
>JAPLEF010000015.1 GCA_026391525.1 Sphingobacteriales bacterium | reverse complement strand
ATAAAATATTGGCATATTATATAAATCACATTGGTATAAAATATTTCAAAAACGAAACACTAAACTATTGTTGAAGCTCACAGGTTCTTAAAAATACCTACTCAATAAATTAATTTGATCATCTCTGAAATGGGGATCAGTAGTTCAACGCCATCGCCTTGGTTGATTTCGCAGGCTGTGATGTACTGTATTTGAAATCTCTCAACAAGAAGCTACTGAGGGAAAAGTAAAAAATATTGGCTTTGAGCCCGGCATATGGTTTCGTACCGATGCCATCAACAAAATCCTGATTATGGAATTCACTGAAATAGTATTTGAATTTCAGGCTTAGGCCATAAGGGAATTGGAACCCTGCAAACGCTCCATGCTGAAACAGTTGCTGACGATTGCTGAACCAACCTGAAGTTTTATTGATGCGGTCGCCACCGTCGAATGTTTTTTCTTTGTAATGAATGGGTAATTCTATTTCATATCCTGCGAAGAAAAAAACACGGTTTAAATTTCCTACTTTGAAACCTACCGGCAAGCCAAGGTTATACGACCTGAATTTCTTCTTAAAATTGCTGAGCGGTTGTAACGGATTTCTATAATTGGGAAGGATATATCCAACGTTTCTGATAGACAAACCGGTAAAAAAACCAACATTATCATTCATATCGATATTATAGGCAGTTTGCACATTAAAGAAAGGTGAAAAGCGTAGATTGGTTCCTTTGCTTGCACCGAGATAATCAACATCGGCAAAAGAAAAGATAAGTTCTCCCCCGGAGGTAAAATAGGTATTGTCTTTTTTCTGGCTGAATGCTATTT
Organism: Sphingobacteriales bacterium; assembly: GCA_026391525.1. Taxonomy (GTDB): domain Bacteria; phylum Bacteroidota; class Bacteroidia; order Chitinophagales; family Chitinophagaceae; genus Ferruginibacter. The sequence continues at coordinate 1,920 of JAPLEF010000015.1, read as the reverse complement.
GAAAAAAGCATAGCACACTGATAGTAAAGAGTAAAAAAGATTTCATTTTGTTAAGTTTGATTTTAAAGCAAATATACAACCTGTTCCAAAATAATCAGTTAGGTAGGAAAATAAATAGTATGGGATCAAAAAATGATAGCGATCAATTTTATTTTACAATCAAGTTCATATTGGCAAGGGAATGTTGCTTCGCATCAAATAAACGAATCAAGTAGTATCCGGCTGCCAATTGGCTAAGGGGAACCGGCAATACCTGGCTTCCTTTATTAAATGTTACCGATTGCTTTTGCAGGATTTGTCCGGTTAAGGAAACAATTTGCAATTGTGTATTTTGCCGGGAAGGGCTATAGATTTTTATTGCTGTTTTCCCTTTAGCAGGGTTTGGAAATAATTGCTCTATGATTATGCCATCTTGTTTACTGCTTACACGAATGATTTGGCTATACGAAAAACTTCCATCTGCTGCCAGCATTTTTAACCGGTAAAAACTCCAAACATCATAAGGATTGGGGTCATATTTATCATATGAATTTATGGTTTGCAATCCCTTTGCATTTTGTTGTAGCAAGACTTGAAAACTTTGCCCATCGTCGCTTTTTTCGATGATATAGGTTTTTAACCCGGCTTCATTATCGGCCTGCCATTTTAATTGTATGCTATTGCCCAATTGGTTTCCTGTGAAATTAATCAAGCGAACGGGCACCACATTACAGTTTGGAAAACTACCACAGGTATTTACTTTTACAGCTCCTGTGAGATTATTATATGCTGCCAGAAATGCTACTCCCCGTTCACAATCATCTTTAAGATAATAATCCAGATACGGAATCAGTAATGAAGATACTTTAATGAATACATCGGAAGTAGTTATTGCAGAATTGTTGCAACCGGATGAGCTTTGCCCAAATGTGCAAGTGAAATTATTATTCGAAAACTGACAATGCGTTGCTTCGGTAATGGTGATCATAGTTTTGCAAGGCGCTGGCACATTCTGGTACATGGCCATTTGGGTTGTTGGCGGAACGATGCAATCATTCGAACCTGAGAAAATCAATGTGGGTCGGGTTACCTGTATTGCCGCTGTTGTAGCTGAAGGATTGGTTTCTGCTGCTGCAAAATTGAATAAGGCACGCAGCGAGGGGTCGTTTGCACCGGCTGCTAAAAAGCTGCAACCGCCTCCCATAGAATGGCCTCCGATACCAACCCTTGGATTGATACGTTGGTACAAAAAAAAGTTTGCATCGTTTCCTGCAGCTAACAGGGCAGATGCAATGAAGCGCAAGTCGGTTCCAAATGTAGCATGAGAAGGTGAAAAGCTTCCCTCTGTGGTTGGAAATGCAGCAATAAATCCGTTCCTGGCTAACGAATCGCCCAACCAGGCATAAGCAGAGGTGGGAATTACAAATCCATGCCCAAATACCACTACCGGGAAAATAGCAGTACCCGGAGCTACCGGAACATTATCGCCGGCAGTTTGTGCAGGATAATAGAGATCAAAACCTACCACCCGATTAGCCCTGCTGGCATCGGTAAAGCTTAAAGTTCTTTTGCCTGAAGCATATGGCTGCGCCAAAACAAACCCGATGCTGAGTAGCATAGCCATACTCATTAAAATTATTTTTTGCATATTATGTTTTTTAAAAGTTTTGCACGGGTGATGAACTATGATAGGATTTTTTAGAAAGATTGAATAATGAATTTACAGACTTTATTGCCACTTTCAAAGGGGTTCCACTGATTTTTGCGGCTTACTGATTTCATTATATGCAGCAAAAGGGCTTTTATACCGATTGGACAAACAATATAGTCCAATATCGGCTATCGCCTCATTGTACTATTTGTTTGATACCATCGGCATTTACTCCCGAAAGCATTCGGGATAAGATTTATAAAATATTGGCATATTATATAAATCACATT
>JAPLEF010000041.1 GCA_026391525.1 Sphingobacteriales bacterium | reverse complement strand
TGCAATGAGATAGGAGAAAGGGAACTTATTAAAACTATGTATTTAATTAAGAATTTCATGGTTTAATACGATTATAAAAAACGATAAGTTTTGCCAATACGGTAAACCACACTGTATTTCGGAAAAAAGCTAAGGCTGTCAAGTTATATTTATCCCAATCACAATAATTCGTTCATGGGTATTTTCTTATAAAGGTACAGAAACTATTATTTCACCTACAACTCCGGGAGTATTATACTTGCCGGTACTTCCCGGAAGCCGGGCTACTTAAACGTATTTGTTATATTGGCAGATAATTTTTCATCATATCGAAACACACCCAAGTTTGGAAAAATAAAATGTAGTCGTTTCTGCTTTGCTTTACATTTTAAAACATAACGGGAAAGAAATACTTTTCAATAATAGTGGCTGCATACAAATAGGAATCTTCAGGGTTTATACAGCTAAGAATGTTGTTATGTTGAGCATAAAACTATTGCTCTTACGTAGCAAAAGCAAAAGTGGTACAATCAGTTGAATGTTCAACGTCATGCACCACTTGTAGCGAGTTCAATGTTATGCGTTTGTGCTATCCACATCTGCTATCAAATGAATAACAGAAAATACAAACACTTATTTAATTTCTTCAATATCATCCAATTGCCATGATTTATCAAAATAAGCTTCACTTGGGCCGTAAAAGCGGAAGTAAGGAAACCAGCCTTTACCAGACAATGTTTTAATATAGTTCTTATTCGCACCTGCAGGTTTTGTTGGGCCAAAATAAATATCAACCGAGCCATCAGCGTTTTTATCCATATCTTTTCTTGACGACATGTCTGCTGAGCCTTGATCGGTCACTAATGGCCCTCTTGTAACATTGTCGTACAAAGTAATAGACCAAAATTGTTTAACAGGTGCGTTTGCTGGAACATGAAAATGGTAGTTTTTTGCACCTTCAAGCCATTTCCCTGCTTTGTCTTTTGAAGTTTCAAGATATGCCTGACCAAAGCCTAATATTCTTCCCTGCATTCCCGTACTATTACCAATTGCTTCATAAAACCAGGAGGCTCTTTGATCTAATTGTGTATAGTTGCTATCTTCCTGATTTAACTCAACCATATTGGCATATTCCCAATGTTTATCTTTCCAAACAACTGATCCATCAAATCTTTTTTCATAGGCATTTACCCGGGCGGTTAGTTCACCCACCATTGCCGCCTGATTAAGAATTTTAGTGAGGCGTTCATCGGGTTTAAAGGCTTTTCCTTTTTCTATACCAAGAGAAGCCATCATGCCGTAAATAACCCTATCACGGGTTTGTATTGGTTCTGGTTCAAGTGCTTCGGCAACCATTTTAAAATAGCTCATATCAGTAGGTTGTGCCGATGTCCAGTTCTTCCCATTTACCGGAACAAAATTGGTTGTAGTGGTTTTGGCTCTGTCATTCCAACTATAAATATTAAACTTACGCATCGTTTCCTCTGCAATTTTTGGATCAGGGTCTAATGCACGTGCTCCAAACCAAACCTGAACAGTTGGTGAAACGAATACTCTGTAACCTGGCTCAGCAATCATTTTAGAGCCCGGTGGAAGGAACAAATATTTACCTCCTGCACCTTTATCGGGTCCGGTTTGACCAATATCTGTTATGGGTTGCTGCCATAAATCAAGCAAGCCGCCGGCAATTAAACCAGCCGGAGCATCAATAACAAAGGCGCCTTGAGTGTTAAAATTCCAAAAGCTAAATGCATATAAAGTTGTAATGTTTGGTGTAAGCATGCCACTTTTATCTTGCAGGTTAAAAAACATGGAGATTTCGCCATCCTTTATACCGAGTTGATCTCGTTGAGCAAGGTGCAATCCATGAAAGCCTACCATTGGCAAAGCCCAGGTATGTATCTGGCATGCCCTTTGGAAATCCCTTTCATCATAGAGTTTTGTAATAGCCTCTTCTGAAGGATAACCACTTTCTAATTTTAAATCACCTAGCCGTGTGGCAATGTGGTTCAATGTCTGAATACTGTCACTTGCGTTGTTTGTAGCAGATTTTTCTGATTTAGGTTGATTACAACTGATCGTAATTGATACCGTTAGTAATAGCAGTAAAGTT
>JAPLEF010000134.1 GCA_026391525.1 Sphingobacteriales bacterium | reverse complement strand
GTTCAAAACCTATAAAACACTGAGCGATTAAAGCCTGTTTTGCAGCAGTAAAGCCATTATTCATCATTCATCTATAAAAAGTCGCGCTTTGAAACGTAAAGGAAACGCTATGTTAAAACCAATAACCCAAAAAACAATTCAATCTATCGTTCTTAAAACCGGTGCGTTCTTTTTTTTAATGCTGTTTGCTTTCAATGCGTATGCACAAGTAAATACTGCTCAAAAGCCCGGCCGTTTGGTGGGTGTGATCAGAGATGAAAACAACCAGCCCATTTCCGGAGTAACCATTACTGCTGAGAAACTTAAAAAAGCAACCAGTACCAGCGTTTCCGGAGATTATTTTCTTTCCCTTCCTCCAGGAACATATACGATTATCATTTCTTATATAGGTTTTGAAACCAAGAAAATCACTGATGTTGTAATCAAAGCCAACGAACAAACTGATCTCAGTTCAACTTTGAAGCGTGGTAATGCCAAACAACTTACCGGGGTTGTAGTAACCTCAAGCGCACGTAGGGAAAGTACCCGTGGTTTGTTGCAAGCACAAAAAAATGCGGCCAGCATGACGGATGGCATCAGTTCAGAACAAATTTTAAAAACACCTGACGTGAATACTGCCCAGGTACTGAAGCGTGTAAGCGGTGTTACTGTTCAGGGAGATAAGTTCGTAACCATACGCGGTGTGAGCGACCGATATAATAATGTTTTGATCAACGGATCTTCTTTGCCCAGTACAGAACCGAACAGAAGGAATTTCAGTTTCGATATCGTTCCTTCTGCTTTGGTAGATAATGTGGTAGTTAATAAAACAGCAACCCCGGATTTATCGGGTGAATTTACCGGTGGTATCGTTCAGATCAATACGAAGGATATTCCTGTTAAGAATTTTCTGGATATTGCTGTTGGTACCGGATTCAATACAGAAAGTATAAATAGAGACTTTATTAGTTTTGAAAGGGATAAAAAAGCAGGACTTGGAAAAATAAACAGCGAGCGCTTATGGTACGGCGATGGAAGGGCTTTTGAACAACAAAATTATCTCAATGCCTTAAAGGATAATAATACAGTAGAATTGAACAGGGTTGCGGCTCAAATCCCCAACCGCTGGCAGCTATACCGTAACGGGTACACGCCGGTACAGAATTACCAGATATCAGGTGGAAGGGCGAAACGATTCGAAAAATCGAGCAGTTCTTTTGGAGTAATTGGCGCTTTAACTTATTTCAATGAACAATTATATGAAGAAGGTGAAGCAAGGAGTGTTGAGGTTTACGACAGCAAATCAAAAAGAAGTAAGTACAATACCACTATAGGTGGTATTTTGAATGCAGGCTATAAAACAACCAGGAACAAGTTTGCCTGGAAAAATTTATACAACAAACGTTACAGCAATCAGTTTGATGAAAAGCAGGGTACTAATATCAATTTCTCTTCTGAAGAACTCCGTCAATCTGATGTAACGATACAAAGTAAAATGTTCCAAACCAGATTGGAAGGTGAGCATTTGATCACTAAAAGAAATATCAAACTCGATTGGTATGGCGATTATGTGCAACTTGATCGTGAGCAGCCAGACAGCCGTTTTTTATTGTCTACAACTCCTTTAGGTTATAGTTATAACTGGAAGGACCGTAACGTAAATTATGGTGGGGTATTCGGTTCAGTTTTGAATGAAAAAAGAAATAACCTGGGTGTAAACCTAAGCTTCCCCTTCCTGTTGGATAAGGAAAAGCAGCTTTTCAAAATGGGTATTGCTTATTCGAACAGGAAAGGGAATTTTGAGGCAACTACTTTAAGGATAATTGCAGACACTCTTTCAAAAATTACTAATGTAGGTTTTGTCCCTTACTATGATATCGTTACTCAGGAGAATTTTCAGAATGGCAGCCTTCAGTATATCCCAACTTATGCGAATTCCAAGTCTACAGGCGACCGGTACTCAGGCACCCAAAAACTTGCCGCATTTTATGCCATGATCGACATGAAATTTTTTAAAAGTTTCAGGGTAACCGGAGGTATACGCAATGAAGACAATAGGATGATTGTGAATACAGTTTTCTATGAGTCTGATACATTATCCTTAAGGGTTATTGATTCTACAAAAGAATACCGGGAAAATGACTTGTTGCCATCCGTAAACCTGATTTACAGCATCAACAGCAAAATGAATGTCCGCGCTGCCTTCAGTAAAACCATCGCCCGCCCTGATTTTATCGAAAGATCACCTTATACCTATTTTGATTTTCCTGAACAAGTAGCAGTTGTGGGTTCAGGAGCGCTTGAAATGACAAAGGTTAAAAACTACGATTTACGATTTGAATATTATCCTTCCGGTGCTGAAATTTTCTCATTCTCTCTTTTTTATAAAGACTTCGACAAACCGGTGGAGCGCTTCTTCAATATAGGAAACCCAAGTAATAGTGTTGAATATAAGAATCTTTTTAGTGCTACTGCAAAAGGTTTTGAAATTGATGTACGTAAATCTCTGGCCTTCATTGCTCCGGCTTCTCCGGTTTGGAAGAACTTTTTTGTAAGCAGCAACTTTACCTATTTGAAAGGAAAAATTAAATATCTCGTTACTAAAAGTCCTACTACCAATCTAGATACCATACCCTATATTGCTGGGGCAGACAGGCCAATTCAGGGTTTATCTCCCTACATCTTTAATCTTGGATTAAGTTATCAGGAAACAAAATGGGGGGTAAATCTGGCATTGAATAGGTCTGGCAGAAAAATCGTTAATGGAGGTACCAACGGTTCACTCATTCAATATGAAAATCCACGTTCAGTACTCGATTTGCAATTGAATGCCAAATTACTGAAACAAAGGCTGGAACTGCGTTTCAACATAGGAGATATCCTCAATCAGCATTTCATCATTTATAGCAATAACCTTAATAAAGATACAAATGGAGGCTTTCCTCCTGAAGGGCCCAATGCCGATCCGGATGGAGAAAAGTTCAATCCTGATTATGATTTCGTGAATTATAAGGTGAAGAAGGGAACCAACTTTATTTTTAATGTAGTGTACAAATTCTAAAATATTTCAAACACTATTTTTTAACCTTAAAATAAATTCAGGACAAGAAAACAAAAAAAGTCAAACACTAATTACAGCTAAAATTCTTTTTTTAAAACAACAGTCATTATTTAAAAACCTTTTTATTCAAAAATTTACAATTAAAAACATGAAAAAGAAATTTTTTTTTGTTGCCGCTCTTTTTGCAGCTGCAATTACAACCAAGAGCTCTGCTCAAATTACACTCCCTTCTATTATCAGTTCAGATTATGTTTGTACCTCAGACAATGTTTACCTCATTGATGGTAAAGTTTATGTAAAAGACGGTGCAACGCTCTTTATCGATGAAGGAACTGTGTTGAAAGGTGTTAAAAAAGCTACAGCTGATTTGTCATCTGCATTGGTAATTACCCGTTCAGGAAGGATTGAAGCTACAGGTAGCCCGGCTAATCCAATTGTATTCACTTCAGCACAAGCTTCACCTAGGTCTGGTGATTGGGGTGGTGTTGTTATTCTTGGAAGTGCTCCTTTGAACAGGGCGGATACTACTATCGAAGGTATCAACTTGCCTTCAGTACCGGTTGGTGTTGATATCAACTATGGTGGTGGTGGCGCAGGTTTAGGAAATGCTAATGAAAATAAAGGAATCATGAACTTCGTTCGTATCGAATATGCCGGAGCTGCTATTTCTCCAAACAATGAATTGAATGGTTTAACTATGGGTGGTGTAGGCCGTGGAACTATCCTTGATTTCATTGAAGTACTTTTTGGTGCTGATGACGCTTTCGAATGGTTTGGCGGTACTGTAAATGCAAAACACCTGATTGCCATCGCTCCTGATGATGATGCATTCGATTTTGATTTCGGTTATACCGGTAATATCCAGTTTGCTGTTTCTCAATTGAGACCAGAAAAAAATACTTATTCTTCAGATCCAAACGGAATTGAAAGCGATAATAATGCAACAGGTGCTGCAGCTAACCCACGTACCAATGCCACTATTTCTAATATGACTGTAATTGGTTTGGAAGATTCAACTACTGCCAGTGAAAACCTTCCTGCTCCTGGTTCAAAAAGAATCTTGAATGGTGCACGTTTCCGTAGAGCTAGTAGCCTTACTGTACGTAACTCTATCTTCATGGGCTTTCCTGTAGGCGTTAGATTCGAAAGTGCTTCAACACAAGCTGATGCATCACGTTTCGCTAACAATATCGTTCACGGTTTCCGCCAGGTTTCTCGTGACGCAAGTATTCCTGCTAGCAATCAGCAAATCTTAGGTGATGTTGATTTCTCTAATGCAACTATAGATCTTACTGATCCATTCAATCCAACTGCTCCAGATTTCAGGCCTTCACCAAGTTCCCCTGCTGTATCTGGTGCTAATTTCTCTGGATTGACTTCTACCCCTGCAAATTTCTTTGTTCCAACCTCATACCGTGGTGCATTCCCAACTAATACCAACTGGAATGCAACTTGGTCTAGGTACATTGTATTTGTAAACTAAGCTGAATTATTGTTTAGTATGAGTTCTTTTCCTGAGATATAATTTCTGGAAAACTACTCCTACTTCCTTTTCATTGTGAAGTGTATAAATTTCAACACCTTACTTAAAAAAATTTATGAAAAAATTATTGTTCATCCTGATGACGCTTCTGTCTTTTGGCGCTAATGCCCAATCGATAACAGAAGTGATATATCCGCAGTACGTGCAGGGGGTGGGCTCGAGTAATGCTTCCGACGATCGGAAGGTTCCTTATGCCTGCCGCATGACTGTAAGCGGACTGACGGCAAGCGCTACATACCGGTTTTATCCGCGTTTTGTAGCTGATCCGTTACTGGCTACTAATGGCCAGGGAAATATGATCTTTGCCAACCAAACCGGGAATTTCATCCGTACTACTTCTCCTTCGTTAGCAGTGGCTGGCCGTTATGGAGAATTCACTACTGATGCTACTGGTAGTTATACAGGTTGGTTTGTTGTTGAACCTTCTTTGGCTTTAGAATATCAGCCGGGTACAACCCTTTATTTCAGGCTCATGCTGAATAACGGTGCCGGTGGTGGTTCTGTAGCAACCCGTATTACTGCTACTAATTCAGTAACTGTTTTGGGATGGGGTTCAGGTGCTTCTCAGGGTACCGGTTTAAGGGCATCTGCCAATACCGCTTATACTCCAAAGAACTTCATGTTTTTTTACAACAATATAACCGGTACTGGTCGACCGCTTTCTGGTACATTCATTGAAAATGATGGAACAGACAATAACGCTACAACAAGTGGCTATGCTCCATTCTATGCAAATAGTGTTGATAACGTAAATAATACCTGGGGTACCATCATCCCAAATAACCTTACCAATGGCGTAAACTATATCGCCCAATATTCGCTTTCAACTGGTAATGCTGTTAATTATTGTTCTGCTGCAAATGGTTTATACGGTTCAACCAACACAGCCAATGCTAATGGCGGTTTAAATGAGCTGGTACTTTCTTGCACACCAATAGCTGCAGGGCCTACTTGTAATGTTACTGCTACTATCAGCGGTACTAATGTATTGTGTAATGGGGCATCAACCGGTGCTGCAAACCTGACTGTTACGGGTGCTACCGCCCCTGTAACTTATGTATGGTCTAACAGTGCAACTACAGAAGATTTAACTGGCATCCCTGCCGGTACTTATTCAGTTACTGTAACTGATGCCAACAATTGTACGGCAACTGCAAACGTAACCATAACACAAAATACTGCTTTGGTTGCTGCTTCAACAGTTGGTGCAGCAATCCTTTGTGCAAATGGAACAACTACCGTAACGGTAACGGCTACTGGTGGTACTGCTCCATACACCGGAACAGGAACCTTTACCGCTCCTGCCGGTGCTTATAGCTACACAGTAACAGATGCTAACGGTTGTACTTCAGTAACAACCGGTACAGTTAATGGACCAGCTGCTTTAGTTGCTTCAGCCACATTTGCACCAATTGCATGTAATGGCGGAACAACAAGTGTAACGGTATCTGCAACCGGAGGAACTGCTCCATATACCGGAACAGGAACATTCGTTCGTAGTGCAGGAGCTTACAGCTTCACGGTAACCGATGCTAACGGATGTACATCTGTAGCAAGCGGTACCATATCTCAACCAACTTTACTGGTTGCTTCTTTTACCATTGCTCCGATTCCTTGTGATGGCAGCAACACCACTGTAACCGTTTCTGCTACAGGTGGTACAGCACCATACACCGGAACAGGAACCTTCTCACGTGCTGCCGGATCCTTCAGCTATACAGTAACTGACGCTAACGGTTGTACGAAAGTAGTAACAGGTATTGTAAACCGCGTTTTGGCTTCATCTGCAAGTGCAGGTGTTATCGCATGCGGACAAACCACAACTACTGTAACCGTTTCAGCTTCTGAAGGTACGCCTCCATATACTGGAACAGGTTCATTCACAGTTGGTGCTGGTGCATACAGTTATACCGTAACTGATGCCAACGGTTGTACCTCTGTATCTTCTGGTACAGTTGCACCTCCGGTATGTTTAACTTTAACGGGAGTTCATTATCCTCAGTTTGTACAGGGTGTGGGTTCAAGTAATGCTGCTGACGACCGCAAGGTTCCTTATGCTGCACGTATGACAGTAGGCGGATTGAATCCATCTACTACTTACCGTTACTACCCACGTTTTGTGGCTGATCCTGCTTCAACAGGAAACGGCCAGGGTAACTATATTCTCGCTAACCAATCAGGTAACTTCACAAGAATAACTTCTGCAACACTGGCTACTGCTGGTCGTTATGGGGAGTTTACCACTGACGCTACCGGTAGTTTCACAGGTTGGTTCGTAGTTGAACCTTCATTGGCCCTTGAGTTCCAACCAGGCACTACTTTGTACCTGCGTTTGATGATCAACAATGGTGCCGGTGGCGGATCAGTTGCTGCTCGTATCACTGCAACAGAATCTGTAACGGTATTGGGCTGGGGTAGTGCATCAAATCAGGGAACTGGTTTGCGCAGTTCTGCAGTGCCTGCATACACAGCGAAAAACTTTGTTATGCTTTATAACAACGTAGCTGGTACAGGCCGTCCATTATCCGGAACGTTCATTGAAAGTGATGGAACAGATAATAATGCTACTACAAGCGGTTATGCTCCATTCTATGCAAATAATGTTGATGGTGTTGACAAAACCTGGGGTACTATCATCCCTAACAACCTAAGCAACGGCATTAACAATATCTCTCAGTTTGCTTTAAGTGATGGATCATTCATCAACAAGTGTACTGCTGCAAATGGCGTGTATGGTTCAACCAACACGGCCAATGCAAATGGCGGTTTAACTGAATTGGTAATGGCTTGTTCACCTTTAGGAAATTGTGCGGTAACTGCATCAATTGCCGGCACTAACGTATTGTGCAACGGTGCTTCAACCGGTGCTGCTAACCTGACTGTTACCGGTGCTACCGCCCCTGTAACTTATGCATGGTCTAACAGTGCAATTACAGAAGACCTGACAGGTATTCTTGCAGGTACTTATTCAGTTACGGTAACTGATGCTAACAATTGTACAGCAACGGCTAATGTTACCATAACACAGCCAACTGCTTTAGTTGCTGCTTCATCTGTAACCGGCGCTGCTATCCTTTGTGCAAACGGCACAACTACAGTAACGGTAACGGCTACCGGAGGAACTGCTCCTTACACCGGAACCGGTACATTCACTCGTGGTGCCGGTGCTTATAGTTACACGGTAACAGATGCAAATGGTTGTACTTCGGTAACAACTGGCAATATCACTCAACCTGCGGCTTTGGTTGCTGCTTCAACAGTTGGTGCTGCAATCCTTTGTAATGGTGGTACTACAACAGTAACTGTTTCTGCAACTGGTGGCACAGCTCCATACACTGGAACAGGTACATTTACAACTGGTGCGGGTGCTTATAGTTATACTGTAACAGACGCTAACGGTTGTACTTCGGTAACAACCGGTAATATAACACAGCCAACTGCTTTAGTTGCTGCTTCATCTGTAACCGGCGCTGCTATCCTTTGTGCAAACGGCACAACTAC
>JAPLEF010000018.1 GCA_026391525.1 Sphingobacteriales bacterium | reverse complement strand
TACCATCGGCATTTATACCGATTGGACAAACAATATAGTCCAATATCGGCTATCGCCTCATTGTACTATTTGTTTGATACCATCGGCATTTAAGATTTATAAAATATTGGCATATTATATAAATCACATTGGTATTATAAACATTTAAGAAATCTGCCCTCCATCAACATGAAAGAACTGTGCGCCAGGCCAATGCGCCTTTGCAGAAAGCCATATTCGGGCATGTATGCTTTTTTCGTTTAGCTGCAGGTAGGGACACCATGCAGCGACAGCTAAATTAAATTTCGGTTTCTTCGTACAAACGCAGCCGGTTTTGAAGAGCAGCCACTTTATGTTGCAATATTTCAATCTGTTTCAATAGATAACTGATCGTATCAATTCCTTCGAGGTTGATATCCATCTCATGGTGTAAACGAACCCATAATTCCAATGGTTTCAGCTGTTCAACAGGAATAAATAGCTCATGCTCCTGTTCCGAAATTTCTAGCAGGCCATAATCTTGAAGGGAAACAATAAATGACAAATCTATATTATGGTTACTGCAGAATTCTTTAGCCGGTATCATTTCTCCTGATAGCATAAAAATAGTTTTAGAATAATTTTTTCAATTCGGTGAATTGCGCTTTTTGTTCTTCAGTGAGATTAATCGGCAACTTCACTTCATAGGTAATGTATAAATCCCCTCTTTCACCTTCTTTCTTATAAACCGGAAACCCTTTCCCTTTTAACCTGATTTTAGATCCCGGCTGTGTTTCAGGCTGCACTTTCAATTTGATTTTTCCTTCGAGGGTTTCTATTACCGTTTCACCACCAAGCAATGCCGTGAATAAATCAATCGTTGTGCCGGTGTATAGGTCGTTTCCGGAACGTTTGTATTGCGGGTGGTTGGGAATTACAAAAGTGATATAAAGATCTCCAGCCGGGCCGCCATTGATTCCCGGAGCACCATGACCTTTTAATTTGATGATCTGTCCGTTTTCAACTCCTGCCGGTATGGTGATCCGGATGTCTTTTCCATTTACGGTAAGTACTTGCGGATGCGTTTTCAAAGCATCCTGCAGATTCATTTTCAGTTCTGTTTGATAATCCTGCCCCCTGTATTTGGCCTGGCTCCGGTTCGATGACCTGCCAAACATCGATTCAAAAAAATCTGAAAAATCACTTTGCTCATCCTGAAAATTTTGTCCGGATGCGTAGCGGGATTGGCTTTGCTTCTGGCGCTGTTGTTCAAACTGTTCGGCATGTTGCCAGTCTTTACCATACTGGTCGTATTTCTTTCTTTTTTCAGGATCACTTAATACTTCATTGGCTTCATTCACCTGTTGAAAGTTCTTATGCGCATTCTTATCGTTTGGGTTCAAATCGGGATGCAGTTTTCTTGCTAATTTGCGGTACGCTTTTTTGATGTCTTCATCTGTTGCATCTTTCTCAATTCCCAGCACTTTATAGTAGTCGATGAAATCCATGAGGTATTTTGAATTTAGTATATAGCAATTGTAAGGTAATACATTTATCCTGCTTCCTTATATTAATGCTTTGCTGAAGAATTGTTTACCGAGTACTTTTTATAAACTTTTTTCTTTCTTTATTTCCTTCAAGGTAATCAGAGCAACCACTATAAAGGGCAGGGTAGAAATAACCATCTTCATATTCTTACTCAATATACCAGCCAGCAAAATCATCATCATCAGTAAACCGATTCCTCCAATGGATAGGTAAATTAGAATCCTTTCCGGTTTTTTAAACAATAAAACAATCAGGATGATTTGTGCGGCTAATGGCAACAAGATTATAGGATGAAGCATTGCCAAGGGATTTTTAAAGATTGTTTTAAACAACCCGGCTTCAAGCTCAAAAAGAAAACCATGATGGTCACCACCCCATTCCAGAAAACCCAACAATGAGCTCAGGAGTAAAAGGAAAATAAGTAGTTTTCGTTTCATGAACTTACAGCGGGATATTCCCATGCTTCTTCCGTGGCCGTTTAGCCACTTTATTTTCAAGCATGGCAAATGCCTTAATCAGTTTTTTCCGGGTGTCTTTTGGTTCAATCACTTCATCAATAAATCCTCGTTCGGCTGCCTGGTAGGGCGTTGCAAATTTTTCGGCATATTCGGCTTCTTTCTCTGATAATTTTGCCACCGGATCTGCAGCTTCTGCAATTTCTTTCTTGAATATGATTTCACTTGCGCCTTTTGCACCCATCACTGCAATTTCTGCTGAGGGCCAGGCATAATTCATATCGGCGCCGATATGTTTGGAATTCATCACATCATAAGCACCACCATAAGCTTTTCTAGTAATCACTGTTACACGCGGCACCGTTGCCTCACTAAGCGCATATAATAGTTTTGCTCCGTTGGTGATGATACCATTCCATTCCTGGTCGGTGCCCGGTAAAAAACCCGGAACATCCACCAATACCAGTAAGGGGATATTGAAACAATCGCAGAACCGGGTAAACCGTGCTCCTTTTTTTGAACTATCAATATCCAACACTCCGGCCAAACTCATCGGCTGATTGGCAACAATCCCGATACTTCTGCCCGCAATTCGTGCAAACCCCACCACCATGTTTTCTGCATAGTTTGCATGCACTTCAAAGAAACTATCGGTATCGCATATCCCGGAAATCACCGCACGCATATCGTAGGGTTGATTGGTGCTTTCCGGTATGATGGTTTCAAGTTGTACTCTTGTTTCATCAACGGCTGTATAGTCGAGTTTAGGCACTACATCTTCGCAATTCTGTGGAATATAACTCAGCAGTTTTTTCAGTTGCAAGATACATTCCATATCATTAGCGGCAGTAAAATGAGTTACCCCCGATTTGGTGGAATGGGTAGAGGCACCGCCCAGTTCTTCGGAACTCACTTCCTCATTGGTAACGGTTTTTACTACATTCGGACCGGTTACAAACATATAACTGCTGTTTTCAACCATCAACGTAAAATCGGTGATGGCCGGGGAATATACTGCACCTCCTGCACAAGGCCCCATGATGGCGGATAGTTGCGGAATCACACCTGATGCTAATACATTGCGGTAAAAAATATCCGCATATCCGCCTAAGGAACGCACACCTTCCTGTATCCTTGCCCCGCCTGAATCATTGAGCCCGATCATGGGCGCACCGGTTTTCATGGCAAGGTCCATCACTTTACATATTTTTTCGGCATGGGTTTCAGATAGGGCGCCACCAAAAACGGTGAAGTCTTGTGCAAAAATATAAACCAATCTCCCGTTCACCGAACCATAGCCTGTTACTACTCCATCACCATAATAGAGCTGTTCTTCCATCCCGAAATCTTTGGTACGATGTAGCACAAGGGCTCCGATCTCTTCAAAACTGCCCGGATCCATAAGCAGGCTGATACGTTCTCTTGCGGTGAGTTTGCCTTTTTTATGTTGTGTGGCATTTCTTTGTTCGCCGCCCCCTAATTTTCCCGCTTCAATTTTTTCTTGTAACAGATTTGATTTCGATTTCATGATGATCTTATTAATGCATTTGTTGGTGTTAATCTATTTACTCTTTCAAATTCGTTTATGCCTGATGGTTAGGATGAAAGCCTTCTTTTCCAACTGGTGGTTTTAGGGTTGATGGGATGGGTTATTTTTTCTTCATTGAGCTTGTGCCGGAGGGCAAGTATTGCCGCCATTTCGGCATGTGCTTTCTGTTTTTCACGAATGAGTTCCGGCGTGTAATGATTCTTAACAAATTGTGTATCGAAGTTACCGCTGATGAAAGCTTCATGTTCAAATACAAAAATCCCGAAAGGCATGGTAGTCACCAATCCTTCGATGGTATATTCACGTATGGCCTGTTTGATTCGGGAGAGGGCTTCTGTACGGTCTTTACCATGTGCCACTAATTTGGCAATCATAGGGTCGTAATAGATGGGGATGGCCATTCCTTCGCGATAACCATCATCTACCCTTATACCAACCCCCTCAGGCTTTCGGTAACGGCTAAGTGTACCAATAGAAGGAAGGAAATTATTCATCGGGTCTTCGGCATATACACGAAGTTCAATGGCATGCCCGTTGATGTGCAGATCTTCCTGGGTGAACCCAAGCTTTTCTCCCCTTGCTATCTTGATCTGTTCTTCAACGAGGTCGATACCCGTTATCATTTCAGTTACCGGGTGCTCTACTTGCAGCCGGGTATTCATTTCAAGAAAATAGAAATCCAGTTTATCATCCATCAGGAATTCAACGGTTCCCGTGCTGGTGTAGTTGCACGATTTTGCAACCATTACTGCCGCTTCTCCCATCCGTTTCCTCAATTCAGGGGTAAGTATAGAGCTGGGTGATTCTTCCACTACTTTCTGGTGGCGCCGTTGGATGCTGCATTCTCTTTCAAAAAGATGAACTACGTTACCATAATTATCAGCCAATACCTGTATCTCGATATGCCTTGGTGAACGCACAAATTTTTCGATGAATACCGATCCATCTCCGAAAGAGGCCTTGGCTTCACTGATGGCACGTTGCATCTGTTCTTCAAGATCTTCTTCTCTTTCTACCGTACGCATGCCTTTTCCACCACCGCCTGCCGATGCTTTGATGAGAATAGGATAACCAATTTTTGCGGCGGTTTGATGCGCAATGGCAATATCTTCGATGGCTTTATCAATACCGGGCACCATCGGAATATCATATGCTTTTACACAGGCCTTGGCTTCCAGTTTGGAGCCCATGATGCGCATGGCTTCCGGCCCTGGTCCGATGAAAGTAATACCTGCATCTTCCACCTGCCGGGCGAAATCTGCATTTTCACTCAAAAACCCATAACCGGGATGAATACCATCCACTCCTAGTTGTTTTGAAATGGCAATAATTTTAGCGCCATTCAGATAAGATTCAGCAGAAGCTGGTTCGCCGATGCATACGGCTTCATCGGCATAAAGTACATGAGGAGCATCTCTGTCGGCCGTTGAATAAACAGCTACGGAACGGATGCCCATTTTGCGGATGGTTTTCATGATGCGAAGGGCGATCTCTCCACGATTGGCCACTAGTATCTTTTGCATGATTGCGTGATTTGAAATGTTGAATCAATAAAGCTCAATGAGTACATGCCCCTTCTCTACTGCCTGTCCTACTTTCACATGTATTTTTTTGATCTTTGCCTGGGTATGGATCTGAATGCTGTTTTCCATCTTCATAGCTACAAGGATCAATAGTTTATCGCCCTCAGCAACTTCCTGTTCTTCAGTTACTGAGATCTCCAGCACCAGGCCGGGCATTGGCGCTTTGATTTCTTTAATTTGCTTCCCGGTTGTTTTGCCAAAGCCCATGCTTTCGAGCATGAGGTAGAGTTCATCTTTTATTTCGATATCATAACGTTCTCCATCAAGTTCCCAGGATTGTCTGTTGAGTTGATCACTGCTTTCAAGCAGATGGCCGTTTACACCTGCATACTTATAGATCAGGTGAAAATGCTCATCAGTAACCTGCCTGATATCGGCAGCGGCTACCTGCTCTTCTGTAAATGAAAATTCAAACTGGTTTACTTTTACCTTATAGGATTTACTGTGTTCTGTCATAAAATCTTTATTACATGAATTAAAGATGGCCTTCAATTTTACTCACTTCAAATCTATTGTTTTTAAGTACAAAAAACTCAATTTGCTTTACTTACTTCCTTCAGGCAAAAAACAAGATAAGCAGTTAGCTGCCAGGATCCGTAAAATCATCGCCAGGGGATATACCGTGGCATAGGTTCCTGAAGGGATATCGTTACCGGCTATCTAAAGGGCGAAAGAAAGTGCCGGCGGATCGGTACAGGCACCTTCTACTAATTCATAAATTTCAAAATAGGTATTCCTGAAAAATTTTGATGCGATGATTTTCATCACCACATATGGCAGGAAGCTGATGCCCATAAAAAGCACCCAGGTTGCGCCAAGGAAAATACCGGCAATCCGTATCTTACTCAATGCGATACCTACAGCGATTACCATTGCATATAACACAATTGTTGTGCTACAGAACTGGCAGTAAATAATTGGGTTAACCAGGTTCGCATCTAACCTTCATGTTATAGATTATTTCCATGCTATCATTTATGGTGATGTTCATTGCCAATAAGCTTCTCCTAAATATACAGATAGTATGCATTGGTTTTATCGGGATTGTAGCGGCCTTTACATTTTGAAAAGCAAACCTTGTTTTTTTTTGCCACGATTTTAATGACAGGAATTAGCTAATCGTTTGATACCTATTACCCTCCTCTTCACAAAGGGATGCTAATAATAAGATGTAATTTTAATCATACGATGATAAAAGGTTTTTTTCCAAACGGAGTTGAGCAACGCATTCGGGATTCTGCCTGGTGGCAAAAAGCTGCAATTACTCCAGATAACCACTATAATAATCAATCAGGTATTATGCTTACCGATCATTTGGAAGCGGTTCATGCCAATGTATCCGCGCTATTCCAAAAACCGGAATCAGGATTTTATAAGGAGCTTTTTAAAATGCTCAGTGATTTTAATCTGGAAAAAAATAATGTAGCCGATGAGCTGAAGATTGTGGCATTGTTGCACGATATCGGCAAGCCTGCTGAAGATAAATCGCTGGTGATTGCCCATCCGCTTACCGGAAAGCCTGCACATAAAAGGCATGGACTTGTAGCGTTAATGGCGGCTATGGAAATTTTTTCGGAGGTGCCTATGGATGATCATCAGCGAATGCGTATATACCGCACCGTAGAGTTGCATGATATTTCCTATGGATTGTTCCGCGAATTCAGCATTACCGGTGATGAACCAGCAGAGGATAAATGGCATTATATCAGCCATAAGATTGATCCCAATACCGGTATTGGCCTTTATTATCTGCTGTTATTCAAGCTGGCAGATACGCATGGGCATTTACATCTCAACGATGTCACCTGGTTTTATGAAACCGTTGCTGCACAATACTTTCAGCCCAGGGGATGGAACTTGCCGATACCAACGGAAGAGGATATACGCTGATTTAGCGCAGTAAGGGTATCATTTTAGGAGCCAATAATTCAGCCCATTTTTCATACTCGATGCCTGATGGGTGAAGGCTGTCGGAACAGATCAAATCCGGATCGTTGGCTGCTAGTCGGGTAGATGTGGTGATATCGGTGTAATCAATACCGTTATTGATACATATTTCTTTATTGATTCTATTGAAACGGTCTATTTCCAGAGCAATCTGTGCTGCATTCGCCATTCCAAAAGGTGTTACACCATAATCGGGGATACTGAGTACGAACACTCTTCCCGGCCGGTTGCCACTATAGGCTATGGCTTTGTTCAGGCATTCTAAAAATTCAATCTTGTATTCATTGGTGTCTCTCCGCTGATATTGATTGTTTACCCCTATAAGTAAAGTAACCAGATCATAAGGCGGCTGAAGATTAGGAGCTGCAGTGCTGATACCATTCAGCAGATTTCGGGTAGTCCAACCGGTTTGGGCAACAATGCTGCCAGGGTAATCCATAAGGATGCCATTGGCCCTTATTTTATTTATGGTTTGATTGGGGAACCTTTCTGTATTGCTTACTCCCTGTCCGATGCTGTAACTATCACCTAATGCAAGTAATTTTTTGAGTACTACGGGAGGGTTTGGAACGGAATTGCTATCGATTATTACAGAAGTATTATTTGGGGCATTATCTTTTGTGCAGGCATAAAAACTACTCAACGTACTGAGAGCCAATACTATTACTATCCATCGATGAAGTAGGCTATGCTTTCTCATAGTAATAAAACAAGCGTAAAGGCAGTTTGTTGAGTTAATACCGATTGGACAAACAATATAGTCCAATATCGGCTATCGCCTCATTGTACTATTTGTTTGATACCATCGGCATTTATACCGATTGGACAAACAATATAGTCCAATATCGGCTATCGCCTCATTGTACTATTTGTTT
>JAPLEF010000128.1 GCA_026391525.1 Sphingobacteriales bacterium | reverse complement strand
TGTTCATCATTCCCTGTTCCTTGTTCATCATTCCCTGCTCCTTGCTCATCATTCCCTGCTCCTTGTTCATCATTCCCTGTTCCTTGCTCATCATTCCCTGCTCCTTGTTCATCATTCCCTGCTCCTTGCTCATCATTCCCTGTTCCTTGCTCATCATTCCCTGTTCCTTGTTCATCATTCCCTGCTCCTTGTTCATCATTCCCTGTTCCTTGTTCATCATTCCCTGCTCCTTGTTCATCATTCCCTGCTCCTTGCTCATCATTCCCTGTTCCTTGTTCATCATTCCCTGCTCCTTGCTCATCATTCCCTGTTCCTTGTTCATCATTCCCTGCTCCTTGTTTCCTGTTCAAAATTCAAAATTCCCTGTTCCTTGTTCAATATTCCTTTGAATTCTGAGGAATTCAATAACTTTATACAGTTAAACATATCATATGCCAGATACCATTACAGCCCCGCTTACCGCCAAAGATTTCGCAACCGACCAGGAAGTACGCTGGTGCCCGGGATGCGGTGATTACTCCATTCTGGCACAAGTACAAAAAGTGATGCCTACATTGGGTATCCCGCGTGAAAATATAGTGATCATTTCCGGCATCGGTTGCAGCAGCCGCTTCCCCTATTATATGAATACCTATGGTATGCACAGCATCCATGGCAGGGCAACTGCAGTGGCAAGCGGATTAAAAGCCGCAAGGCCCGATTTAAGTGTTTGGATTGTTACCGGAGATGGCGATGGGCTCAGCATTGGAGGTAACCACACCATACACTTGCTTCGCAGAAATTTTAATGTGAATATCCTGCTGTTCAATAACCAGATTTATGGATTGACCAAAGGACAATATTCACCCACATCAGAGGCCCATAAGGTTACCAAGAGTACACCATTTGGGAGTATCGATCATCCTTTCAATCCACTCGCATTGGCCATGGGTGCAGATGCCAGTTTTATCGCCCGTTCAATGGATCGGGACCCCAAACACCTGCAAGCCATGCTGCTTCGCTCTAATGCACATCAGGGAGCTTCATTTCTGGAAATTTATCAGAACTGTAATATTTTCAATGATGGCGCATTTGAAATTTTTACCGAAAAAAGCACCAAAGCAGAAGAAGTACTCTTTCTGGAACAAGGCCAGCCGCTTGTTTTTGGCGCTTCTGCTAACAAAGGCATCAAACTTGATGGATTCAAACCAGTAATCGTTGATCTTACAGCAGGAGCTTCGAAAGATGAGCTGTGGATCCATGATGAAAAAGACTTCTATAAAGCTCAGATCCTGATTCGTATGTTCGACGATCCTCACTTACAAGGACATTTGCCAAGGCCTTTTGGTGTTTTCTATGAAACCGAAAGAGCCTGTTATGAAGAGCAAATGGAATTGCAAATAAAAGAACTGGTTGCTCAGAAAGGAAAAGGCGATCTGAATAAATTACTCAGTGGCAGAGAAACCTGGACGATCAGCTAGCAAAACAACAGATAAAATCAAATCAATTTTTGCTCCAGCAGATATTCCGCTATCTGAACTGCATTGGTAGCAGCCCCTTTGCGGAGATTATCGCTTACAATCCAGCAATTCAGGGTATTGGCCTGACTTTCATCCCTTCTGATCCGGCCAACAAAAGTATCATCCTTATCCTGTGCGAATAAGGGCATGGGGTATACAAAATTATCCGGATCATCCTGTACAACAACTCCGGGAGCAGCAGAAAGAATACTCCTTACTTCTTCGAGATTGAAATCATTTTCAAATTCAATGTTTACCGATTCACTATGGCCACCCATCGCAGGAATACGTACACAGGTTGCCGTTAGTTGAATGGAATCATCGCCCATGATCTTACGGGTTTCGTTAACCATCTTCATTTCTTCCTTGGTATATCCATTCTCCATGAATACATCTATTTGTGGAATGGCATTTAAATCGATAGGATACTTATAGGCCATTTCACCCACCTGGCCTTTTCTTTCATTCATCAGTTGCGTTACGGCTTTAATTCCCGTTCCGGTAACACTCTGATAGGTACTAACCACCACCCTTTTAATTCGGTATCGATCGTGCAATGGTTTTAATACCAGCAACATTTGTATGGTGGAACAATTGGGATTCGCAATGATTTTATCAGCAGCGGTAAGCACAGCAGCATTTACTTCGGGTACCACCAATTTTTTTGAAGGATCCATCCGCCAGGCACTGGAATTGTCGATCACCGTAATGCCGGCTTTTTCAAATTGCGGAGCCCATTCAAGTGAGGTACTTCCACCGGCAGAAAAGATAGCCAGTTTGGGTTTTAATGCAATGGCATCTGCTATGCTTACAACAGTGTATGGCTTTCCCTTAAAATTTACTTTCTTTCCAACCGAAAGGGCCGATGCCACCGGAATCAACTGATCTACCGGAAAATGCCTTTCTTCCAGCACCTGCAACATTTTGGTGCCAACCAAACCAGTAGCACCAACTAGCGCAACTTTCATAACTAACTTTTGAATGTGAAATTACTTATTCCGGCTGATGATAAAAAGCAAAAAAATCATTATCAAAAAACCACAAGAAAACCATCCACTTTTCAGCAGGAAAAACTTTTTTGTTCATGAGGGAAACAGCATTTCAAGATTTTTTATGAGGAATAGTTTTGATTCATGAAAATCCCGCATGTACTAATGTTGATCACCTTACTTCAACTGCTGGCGGTCAATGTTGCTATTGCCCAGTTAACTGAGTCGTTCTCCGATAGTAATTTCACTGCAAATCCAGTTTGGCAGGGCGATACAGCTTCCTGGAAAATCAACGATTCGCTTCAATTGCAAAGCAATCATCAACAAACTAACAGCATATTTTATTTGTCTGTTGCCAATACGATGAGCACTAATACGGAATGGTCGGCAAGACTTATCATGGATTTTAACCCTTCTTCCACCAATTATATCGATTTTTTCCTTACCGCTTCTTCAGCAAACCTCAATGCATCAACCAATAATGGCTATTTCATTCGTGCAGGAGGTGCGTCAGATGAGCTGAGTCTTTATCGCAAATCCGGCGATTCTATCATCAGGATTATTGATGGGATCAATGGGATTTTCAATTCATCCTACAACGACTTTCGTTTCCGGGTAACCTGCGATAGCGCTCACCTTTGGCGTTTATGGCGGCTAACAAATAATGGCACAGTTTATTTTGAAGGACAGGCCACCGATGCAGTCGTCAGCGGTTCTTTTTTTTCAGGATTGCTGGTGAAACAAAGCACCGCTTCTTTCTTTGGTAAGCATTATGCAGATGATATCAGCATTGGAACTTTACAACCCGATGTTACAGCCCCTGGAATACTTCGGGTATTCGTAACCGGTAATAATAAACTATCTGTGCTATTCAATGAACCGGTTTTGGCTTCATCCGTTACTGATGCACAAAAATACCTGGCAGGTAACGGTATCGGAAGCCCTACCTATGTTTTAGCCGACAGCCTGAACCAATCCTTAGTTCATCTGGTTTTTCCCGATACCTTCCCTTATCGGATGAACATACAGCTTAAAGTGCAATTCATTGAAGACCTTAATGGAAATATTTCCAATGACCTGTTTACCGTTTTTCTGCGATACCGGCCACTTCCTTTCGATATCGTAATGAGTGAAATATTTGCAGATCCCAGTCCTCCAGTAGGTTTACCCGAAGCAGAATGGGTGGAACTCACCAACACAACCGGATTTGATATCCATTTAAAGAACTGGCGTATTGCAGCCGGTCAGTCGGTTTCATCAGGATTCACCGATTATCTTTTTCCTGCAGGAGGCCGGATAATCATTTTCGCACCTTCATCTCAACAATTATTGGCTCCTTTAGGTACAGGTTTGCCTGTGACAGGTTTTCCTGCATTGGCCAATAGTGGAACTGCGCTGGTTTTACATGCTGCCGATAGTACCATTGTACATGCCGTGGATTATAACGATAAATGGTATAAGCAGGATTTCAAGAAAGAAGGTGGCTGGTCGTTAGAAATGATTGATGTGAACAATCCCTGTAACGGATCTTCTAACTGGGCGGCTTCAACCGATCCGCAGGGAGGCACTCCATCATTATCAAACAGTACTACGGCATTGAACAGCGATACAACAGCTCCTCAATTACTTCGCGCATACGTTACAGATAGTTTGCATCTTGTTTTGCAATTTGATGAAAGTCTGTACCGTTTCTCTGCTCAAAATCCTATGGCTTATCATATTGATCAGGGAATCGGCAACCCATTGCTGGTTACTGCCATACCGCCATTCTTCACTGATATCATCCTGAAATTACCTATGCCTTTGCAGAAAGGGATCATTTATCAGGTTGATGCCACATCAGTAAAAGATTGCAGCGGGAATACGATCGGGCCAAAGCATACCGTAAGGGTGGGTATTCCTGAAAGAACTGATACTGCTGATGTGGTGATCAATGAAATATTGTTTAATCCCAAACCTGAACAGGAGGATTTTATTGAATTGTACAATAAGAGTGGTAAACTTCTCGATCTTAAAAATCTCTATCTGGCAAGGAAAGATGATGCAGGACAAATTGATGATATCACGGCATGTTCAAATAACCCCTATCTTTTTTTCCCCGGTGATCATTTGGTCTTTACTGTTAATAAGCAATCTTTAAGTGCTGCCTATGTTGTTAAAAATCTGCAGTCTGTAGTTGAACTTGCATCCATACCTTCTATGAGCGACGATGCCGGTGATCTTTTACTTTTAGATGCACAAGGCCGGGAGATGGATGCATTATCGTATAGTGATGACTGGCATCACCCTTTAATAGATAATGATGAAGGTATTTCATTGGAGCGGATCAGTTACTTCTCAGCAACTCAGGATAAAAACAACTGGCAAAGTGCTGCAAAAGATATTGGTTATGGCACTCCAACTTATAAAAATTCGCAATCAAGCCAAATTGAAAATGTCTCAGGCCTTATCACAGTTACACCAGCAATAATCAGTCCCGATCAGGATGGCAGAGATGATTTCGCAATGATCGGCTATCAGTTCGAAACTGACGGAAATGTTTTGAGTATATTGGTTTTTGATGCAATAGGTAGACTGGTTCGGCAATTACAAAAAAATTCATTGTGTGGGAGAAATGGTTTTTTCAAATGGGATGGGCTTGCTGATAATGATGCACCACTTAAGCCGGGTTTATATATCCTGTTTACAGAAGTTTTTAATGTAGATGGAAATACGAAGCGTTATAAAAACAGCATTGTACTGGCCAAAAAGCGATAACTTCATTTTACATTAAAAATTACCACATGAAGTTTTCCGCTATTTTTTCAGTTATAGCATTGCTAAGTGTTGGTG
This sequence comes from Sphingobacteriales bacterium, assembly GCA_026391525.1. Taxonomy (GTDB): domain Bacteria; phylum Bacteroidota; class Bacteroidia; order Chitinophagales; family Chitinophagaceae; genus Ferruginibacter. The sequence goes on along the minus strand of JAPLEF010000128.1, from coordinate 30,379 downwards.
CTCTAAAAGCACAAGTTAAAATCATGAATACGCCAACAGCATGGCCCGATCAACCAAAGCCTCCGGTAGCCTTAAAAAAACCAACCACATTTACAACACACGGTGATACACGAGTTGATGACTATTTCTGGATGAATGCCTATTTCAAGAAAGGACCCGACAGCAATATGGTTATAAAAAATCTGGAAGAAGAAAATGATTATTATAAAGGAATGATGGCGGCAACAGAAGGCATACAAGAAAGATTGTATGATGAAATGAAGGCACGTATCAAAGAGAAAGATGAATCTGTTCCAATATACAATAAAGGCTACTATTATTATAGCCGTGTGGTTGAAGGGAAAGATTACTTCCTGTATTGCAGGAAAAAAGGAAATTTAGAAGCTCCGGAAGAAGTATTGCTTGATGTTAACGCGATGGCTGAGGGCCATAATTATTTTTCTGCTACCGGTTTTGATATTAGTCCGGATAATAAACTGCTGGCATATGGCATAGATGTCCTTTCACGCAGGCAGTATAAAATTTATGTGAAGAACTTAGAAACAGGAAAAATTTACAGTGATGAAATTTCAAACACTGAAGGCAATCCGGTTTGGGCTGCAGACAATAAGACTTTCTTTTACACCTCAAAAAATCCGGTGACGCTTTTGTCGGAAAAAATCATGCGGCATCAATTGGGAGATGCAGTTACGAAAGATGCAGTAGTTTATGAGGAGAAAGACCCCAGCAATTATATTTATATAGAAAGAAGCAAGTCGGATGAGTACCTATTTATCGTATCACTCGCCACACTATCGGCTGAAACCCGCATTTTGAAAGCCGATAATCCATTAGGAACTTTTCAGGTGTTTCAGCCAAGAATGAAAGAAGTATTGTATGAAGTGAATCATGCCAATAATCAATTTTACATCCTAACCAATTGGTCGGCCCGCAATTTTAGAATCATGACTTGTGCAGAAGTCCAAACAGCGGCTACTGCATGGAAAGAATTAGTACCCCACGATGAAAAAATATTGATTCAATCATTCGATTGTTTTAAGGAGTTTTTAGTAATCTCTGAACGAAGTAAAGGTTTATCGCAAATCCATATTTTTAAAAATGATGATCATAGTTCCCACTATCTTGCATTTGATGAACCTACATATACTGCCGGAATCATGAGTACGCCTGATTATTTATCACGTGTGATCCGTTTTAATTATACTTCACTAACAACTCCTTCTACCGTATTTGATTATGACATGCAAACCCGTGAGAAGAAATTGATGAAGCAACAAGAAGTATTGGGAGGTTTTAATGCATCAAATTATGTAGCGGAAAGAATTCATGCCACAGCATCCGATGGTACATTGATACCTATTTCGCTGGTATATCGAAAAGGATATAAAAAAGACGGCCTTTCAGCTTTGCTTATGTATGGATATGGCTCTTATGGCAGCACAACCGATGCCAGCTTTAGCAGCGTTCGTTTAAGTTTACTGGATCGTGGCTTTTGCTTTGCGATTGCGCATATTCGGGGTGGACAAGAAATGGGTCGTTATTGGTATGAAGATGCGAAAATGATGAAGAAGAAGAACAGCTTTACTGATTTCATTGCCTGCGCTGAATTTTTGGTAAAAGAAAAATATACTTCGCCGGCTCACTTATATGCTTCCGGTGGAAGTGCCGGAGGTTTGTTGATGGGCGCCATCGTGAATATGCGGCCCGAATTATGGCAAGGAGTTATTGCAGCCGTTCCTTTTGTAGACGTTATCAATACGATGAGTGATGCCAGCATTCCGCTTACCACCAATGAGTACGATGAATGGGGCAACCCTGCCGATAAGGAAAGTTATTTTTATATGAAATCCTACTCGCCTTATGAAAACGTTACCCGACAAGCCTATCCGAATATGTTGGTTACAACCGGTTTACATGATAGTCAGGTTCAATATTTTGAACCCCAAAAATGGGTAGCTAAATTGCGGGATTATAAAACAGATCATAATATTCTTCTGTTGTATACCAATATGGAAGCAGGGCATGGTGGTGCGTCAGGGCGTTTTAAATCATTAAGAGACCGTGCCAGGGAATATGCTTTTTTATTAACCTTGGAAGGGATGCCCCGTTAAGTTTTTTGAATACATTTTTCTATTTAATTTTCCGATAACAAAAATAAAATGTATGCGGTACATCAATCTACCGGGAGGTAAAACTTTTCAACCTGGTCAACTATTTTTTCCTGCCGGATCAGAAGCAGAGACACAGCAATTTGCCCATTTACAAAAAGGCTTTGCTGAACAATACGAAAAGGTTTTTCCCGATAAACTGGCACCCCGAACAGTAGTGATACTCCCTTCCCTTACGCTCGATCAGGATATCCTATCTAAAATAAAAGGAGTTGTTCATTACGAAGAAAGGATGTTGTGCTTACTGATGTTGCTTCGCATGCCGCTTACCAGAATCATTTACATCAGCAGCATGCCGATTGAAGATACCATTGTAGATTACTATCTCCATCTCCTCCCGGGCATTACCAGTCACCATGCACGCAAAAGGCTCGCGATGATCAGTTGTTATGATGCATCGGTGAAATCGTTAACTGAAAAAGTACTCGACCGTCCAAGGTTGATTGCGCGTATCAAAGAATTGATTCCGGATGAGCATTCGGCACATCTTACCTGTTACAATATCACGCCATTCGAAAAAACATTGGCAGTTAGTTTAGGTATTCCTCTTTTTGGCACCGATCCGGATAAATATTATGAGGGATCCAAATCAGGCGGCCGAAAAACTTTCCGTGAAAGTGGGGTGCCATTCCCGGATGGATATGAAGATCTTCACAGCAAAGAAGACATCTGCAATGCCCTTTATCAACTTAAACAAACACATCCGGAGCTGCACAAAGCAGTAGTGAAAGTTAATGATGGTTTCAGTGGCGATGGAAACGCTATTTATACGTATACTTCAGATAGGCAGGGTTGGGTAACTGCAGAAGCTATTGCTGCAACACTCGATGATCATTTTAAACCCGTATCACCTGAAGTGAGCCATCAACTTTTCTTTGAAAAATTTACGGGCATGGGAGGTATCGTTGAGGTATTTTTAGAAGGCGAAATAAAAACTTCTCCTTCGGTACAATGCCTGATTACTCCGGCAGGTAAAGTAGAAATTCTGAGTACGCACGATCAGCTGCTTGGGGGTGAAGATGGCCAGATATTTTTAGGAGCTGTATTCCCTGCTAATCCCGGTTACAATCAATCATTGGCGGCTGCAGGTGAAAAAATTGCCAAAGTGCTGATTAAGAAAGGGGTAATAGGGCGTTTTGCCATCGACTTCATTTCGATACTTCAGGAAGATGGCGTTTGGAAACATTATGCCATTGAAATCAACCTTCGGAAGGGTGGAACAACCCATCCATTTTTGCTCCTCCAGTTTTTAACAGATGGAGTATATGATGCCTTATCGGGTACTTATCACACGGCAAGCGGGAACCAGCGGTTTTACATGGCTTCTGATAATGTATCAAGCAGCAAATATATTGGCCTTACCCCCGACGATCTTATTGACATCAGCATTTATCATGAACTCATGTATGATGGTGCAGCACAGGAAGGCGTGATGTTTCATCTTGTTGGAGCTTTATCTGAGTTTGGTAAACTGGGTTTGGTAGCAGTTGGTAGCAGCCCCGAAAGAGCGAAGGCATTGTATGACCGAACCATTGAAATTTTAGATTACGAATGTAGTTAACTTCAATTCATCATTTCAAATCATAAAAAATATAACGCATGTTTTATTAATAAATCAGCGAAAGATTATTTAATACCAGAGTAGAATTAGTACCACCTTCAAACATTGCGCCGTTTGCACTTGAAGAAGCTACAAAAGTGAGATGGGTAACAGGGTCGGAGGATGAACCAAATAATCCATTTACAGGAAATAAATAAGATGGTGAACCTGCTGGTAAATTTCCATAAATCATGGGTACGTTAATACTGGTAAAATTTGATTGGCTTTCTCCACTTCTAAACCATCCCGTTGCCAATCTTTTAGTGACACTTCCAGTACGATTTTCGAGCAATAAATAGATATCACAGGAATCTTCTTTGGTGAGAATTTGTCCATTACCCGCACGATATGGTGTGCCTGGTGCATAAGTATAACTGATAGTAAAGCTTTGTGGACGGGAGGTGAAAGCAATACCGAATCGTGGAGAGTTTAAAGGGTTGGCTATGTCGAGTACAAAATCACCTGTAAACATGCTTCCTGCAGCCATTCGTTGACCGGCAATTTGACCCAATGTGCCTAAATCGCGCGTAAGCAATTGTGCTCCCAGATCACTGCCGGAAATAGTTAGCGGTGTTACATTAGGTGCTGCAATGGTTACTACGCCTGGGTTGCCGGTTGCCCATATGGTATTTTGGTCAGACCCTGGCTCCAGGTAATTTACCCCTCCTGGCGTGTACCAAAGATCAAAACTGGAATTTTCTAATTGTGGATTGGCGGCACCGTTAGTTATGATTACTTTATAGGAGGCAGTACTGCCATCTTCAGCACGAACGGTGTAAATTACTGGTTGGCTAAAATCTTGTGCTATGCCGGTTGCCGGTGATATAGTGGCGTATGTACTAAGCCGAATGGAATCCGGAGCAATTTGTGTAAGGTCGGCTTGTGCGTCAACTATGATACGAATAATCAAGCTGTCTTCATCAATTTCAGTAATCCCTGCTTGCGCGGGTACACTGAAGTAAAAAATCTGTTTGAAACGGGAAGCGCCAAATTGTTGTTCTTTAACGCATGCACTGAAACAAATCGTTATGCAGCAATAAATGACCCACTTTTTCATGTCAAAAGTAAATTGAAAAGCCCAGCGTTAACTGAAGCAGATTTATTTGTAAACTTAAATCGTTTTTTTGTACCCGGCTATCTGGTTGATTGGTTGATTTACCTTTTTCAACTGAAGAGCGCAAACCAAAAGCTCCTACATTAACTTCAAAACCAAAATTCTCAACAAGGAAAGCAAGTAAGCCGGGTCGCATCTCAATACCATAAAAACGGGTTTCCTTATAGTTGCGGGTAAGTATGTTTTGTGTGGTTGATTCAGTGAGTTTACTTTCATATCCAATTTGAAGTTCAGTTGGTATTACAATATAAAATTTATGTGAACGGCCAAGTTGGATAAATTGTTTTACAAAAGGGCGAATGGCGAATTCACGTTGAAGACTTCGGATATCTGTAAGTGTACCATCCGAATTTTTTTGAAGGATAGTTTTATTATCAAACCCATACGAAAATCCTAAACCTACCCCCAAATTTTCTTTGATGATATAACCTGGATCAATTCGAATTTTAAACCCTTTTTTCTTTTCGTCAACTATAAAAGTTACCAATAGATTTTCATTTTCCGTTTTTTTGTTGTTGATTTCAAAATTTAGGCCGGAAAATTTTACACCCTTTTTCATAATTACGCCATCGGGATATTTTGATGGTTTCTTTTGCGCTGATGCTTGTTGAATTATCAATGCCATTAGCAAGAGTAAGAATGTTCTTGACATGAATATGAATTTATCCATAGATGGTATAATAATTGTTTGAAGGTAAGAAATCGTAAATAATATCTCCAAAAAAGATATTTCATTTTAAGAATCACTTTTTAAAACTAATCTGCTACCATAAAAGATGGAGTGAATGATGACGATAAAGAAGATGATTGTAAATAAAAATTCGGCAGTTTTTATTAAACCTTTCTAAACGACTATTTTAACAAGGGGCAAAACTTTGATTTTACATACTACCTCCAAAACCATCCTTTTTTTGATCCGGCATTCGGTCTAAAGCAAACTGTACGATTAAATACCCGCCAAATGCAAAAGCCACTACAAAGAGCATTACAGCAATCGCATTATCTTTTCTGAATCCAAAAAGGTTAACGGCAATTAAGAATCCGATCACCTCAAACAAGATCCAGGTGAAAATGGTGAATAATTTCCAGTTCAGGGGTTTCAGGCCTTTTGCAGTAGCGATGCGCCCCATCTTCTTGCAAATGAAATAAAGGATGATAATGTCGAGCATGTAAATTTCTTAAACCAGGTCTATATCAAAATTCACCAATTGTACAAATTCACTCAACCTTTCATCAATATCAGCTTTGCTGATTTCTTTCAAACGGTCGGGACCGAATTTTTCTACACAAAAACTTGCCATTGCACTACCAACGATGATGGCCGTTTTCATATTTTCAAAACTGATGTCTTTTGTTTTGGCGAGATAACCGATGAAACCTCCTGCAAAGGTATCGCCTGCACCAGTTGGGTCGAATACTTCTTCTAACGGTAACGCAGGTGCGAAAAATACATGGTTTTCATGAAAGAGCAAGGCGCCATGTTCGCCCTTTTTGATGATGAGAAACCTTGGCCCCATGTTCATGATCACTTTTGCTGCTTTAACCAGCGATACTTCCCCGCTCAATTGCCGGGCTTCGCCATCATTTACCAGCAAAACATCAATTTTTTTCAATACGGCTTTCAAATCATCCAGTGCGATATCCATCCAGAAATTCATCGTATCGAGTACGATCAGCTTTGGCCTTACCCGCAATTGGTTGATTACACTCAGTTGTAGTTTCGGCATGAGGTTTCCCAGCATCAGGAATTCTGTACCCTGGTAACTTTCGGGTACAATTGGATTGAAATCTTCCAGCACGTTCAGGTCGGTAATCAAGGTATCGCGTGTATTCATATCGAGATGATATCTGCCGCTCCAGAAAAAAGATTTTTTGTCGGGCACCACTTCCACACCTTCCATGATGATGCCCCTTTTTTTCATTTCCTGCATTTCATCCTCCGGGAAATCGTAGCCTACGATAGAAATCTGTTGCACTTTATTGATAAAATTACTGGCTGCATAAGCAACATAAGTGGCAGAACCACCTATGATCTTTTCAACTTTGCCGAAAGGGGTTTCAATCGCGTCAAAGGCCATGGTGCCGACGGTAATCAGTGACATATTTTTTAATTGAATGATTGGTGAAAAAATCGCTGCAAAAGTAGCGGAATAAATCGTTTTTTCAGCGGCAAGAGTAATTTGTGTTATTTTGTACTGCCATGTTACTTCGTATCCATCCTACCGACCCTCAACCGCGACTGATTTCGCAGGTGGCAGAATGCCTTCGGGATGGCGGAGTGATTATTTACCCTACCGATACTATATACGGTTTAGGCTGTGATATCTTTAAGCACAAAGCCATTGACAAGATCTGCCTTCTGAAAGGAATTGATCCGCAAAAAGCACAGTTGTCGTTTATCTGCCGCGATCTAAGCCATCTCAGCGATTTTACCAAAAGTATCGATACGCCCTTGTACCGAATGTTGAAATTTTATCTGCCCGGGCCTTTTACCTTCATCCTTCCTGCCAGCAAACAAGTGCCTAAAATGTTGCAAAGCAAGAAATCAACAATTGGTTTAAGGATACCGAACAATCGCATTTGCCAAAGCATTCTCGAACAGCTCGGCAATCCATTGATCAGTGCATCTCTTCCGGGTGAGATGGTGGAAGAGTATACCGACCCCGAAGTGATTTACGAAAAAATGGGCGCTCAGGTTGATTTTGTAATTGATGGCGGAATCGGTGGAATGGTGCCTTCAACCATTGTTGATTGTACCGGGCCAGAATGGGAAATTCGTCGTCAGGGTTTGGGTGTATATGAATCCTGATTTCTCTGGTACAATGAATTAAGTGATACCCGGGAAAATATCCGGCTAGCTTAGAAATAATATTTTCAATTTTTCACCACAACAATATAACATGAAAAATTTAGGGCTGGTTTTCTGTTTATTAATCATGTGTTTACAATTGAACGCACAAACTCAAAAACTGCGGCAGGTACAAATTTTGCAGATGTCCAGATCAAACAATGAACAAATGAGCGGCATCAACGGTGCTGCAGTTGTTTGGAACCCGCAACAAAAAAAATATTATTCCGCTATGGCTGGAAATGCTGAATTTCCTTTTTGTGTATTTGATGTTGAGGGAAAAAGATTGAGTGCCGACAGTTTGGAATGCAATATAGACCTTCGCGGACTTTGGTTCAATTCAGAAAATAATACTATTCAGGCAAACGCTTTCGGAATCAAAGGCTTTTTTGAATATCAGCTGGATGATAAAGGATTGCCACAACTGGTAAGCACACACGAAACGGGCATGAGTCAACCTAACTATCAGGCCGCAGGGAATTATGATGTGGCAAAAGCCCGGATCATTTTCTTAGATCTCGATCAGGTGATCTATTATGATCAGAAGGGAAATTTACAGCAAGAGGCTTTAACCATCCACTGGGGCAGAACAAAATCTGATCCGCCGCTTGAATCATTGGTAGCCCAAACTCCTCAGGAATACAATAATACAACAGTGATCTATACCGGTATCAATGGCGCCGAATTAGGTTTTCTGAATGTAGAAAAAAAGCAGATTGAGTTGTACAATCAGAAAGACGGTTTTCTCAGCAAGGTACTCATCCTTCCCCGAGCCACGCCGGTAAAGCTGAATTATAATTTTTCTTTTGCCAATAATATCTACTGGCTTTTCAATTCGGAAAAAACGCAATGGTTCGGTTATCGATAAACGTTAGTTTATAAAGAAAGGGCTGTTTGATAACTTTCGGGAACAATATTAAAACTCTTGCGGTGGTAAGGGCTTAGTCCATGTTGTTGGATTGCGCTCCGGTGGATGATAGTGCCATACCCCATGTTCTTATCCCATCCATATTGGGGAAATTGCCGGTGGAGCTGCAACATGAATGCATCCCGGTGTGTTTTTGCCAGAATACTTGCCGCAGCTATGGAAGCGTATTTGCCATCTCCTTTAATAATGCATTGGTGTTCGATACCTTCATACTTTTTGAATCGGTTTCCATCAATCAACAAGAACCGGGGCCTTATACCGAGTTGATCAATGGCCAGATGCATCGCTTTAAATGAGGCTTGTAGGATATTGATTTGGTCGATTTCGGTATGATCTACAGCAGCAACTGCAAATGCAAGGGCTTCTTTTTCTATTACAGGTTGAAGCAATTCCCTTTGTTTGACACTGAGCTTCTTCGAATCGTTAAGTTGGGGGTGATAGAATCCTTTAGGTAATATCACTGCCGCAGCGAATACCGGTCCGGCATAACAGCCCCTGCCGGCTTCGTCTACACCGGCTTCAAATTTATATGCATCATTATAGTTACTTAACATCGCTTGTTCAACAAATGTCAGTATTTCTTTGCAAAAGCAGCCTCAACATTTGCTGAGATTTTATCCTGCACTACCTTTGTGCCCTTATGATTACAACAGAAAGGGAGAAATGGAACCGGCAAGTGGCTAATTGGTTGTTGCTGGGGGTAGCCATGATTATTGTACAAGTACTACTGGGCGGCATCACTCGCTTAACAGAATCGGGACTCTCCATCACCGAATGGAAACCCATTACGGGTACTTTGCCTCCATTAAATGATGCCGACTGGCAGGTAGAGTTTGATAAATACCGGAATACCGACCAGTTTAAATACGTGCATCAAAATTTTTCGATGCACGATTTCAAGTTCATCTTTTTCTGGGAATGGTTTCATCGGGTATGGGCCAGATTGATCGGATTGGTTTTTTTGGTTGGATTTGTTTACTTCCTGATAACCCGTAAGCTCAGCCGAAAAATGTTGATACCTTTTATTTTGTTGTTTTTTCTGGGAGCTATCCAGGGCGCAATCGGCTGGATCATGGTTAAAAGCGGTTTGGTGCCTGAAAAATTTTATGTGGGCCATATCGAACTCACCACCCATTTCATAGCAGCTTTGCTTCTGCTCGCATTTACACTTTGGTTCGCCTTGAAATTGAATCCAACCTTTGAAAAGAAGGTTTACAATACTAAACTGCGAAGGCTGTTGTTGTTCATTACGGTATGTTTTTTTGTTCAATTGATTTATGGTGGTTTTATGGCAGGATTAAAAGCGGCAGCTTCGGCACCTACCTGGCCAACCATCAATGGTCAATGGCTACCGAAAAGTTTTAATGAACTTTCGCCTTTCTGGAAAAATCTGGTAAACAATAAGCTATTGATTCATTTCATTCATCGTAGCCTTGCCTATGTATTACTGGCTGCTATCCTTTATTTTTATGTGAAGTCGCGTAATATTGCCGCCACAAAAGCGTTTTCAGCAGCAAGGCAGGCCATCATCGTTCTGGTAACTGTACAAGTGCTGCTTGGGATTCTTGCCCTTATCAATGCAACCCAACCAACTGCTTTTGTGTGGATAGGTGTAATGCATCAGTTTACAGCAATGTTATTATTGATGTGTATTACAGTATTGTGGTTTGTTGTGCGTAAAGATAAAATGATGGCAGGATAGCCGAAAATTCTTACCTTTTGTACACATCATCAATGCCCAATGGTCAAACAACTGATCAAAGACATTTATTACGCCTTTCCGATCCAGCTTTTTCTGCTTCATTTCAGAAAATTTCAGGTGCTTTTGATTTTCTGGTGGTTGCTGTTCAGTATCGTAAATAGTGGATTTTTAAAAAAATTTGGAACGGATGCCTTATTCTTTGCACCTGAATATCTTGGGGCCGTAAATTTTTTAGGGGCTTTGATCACCGGTTCAGCACTTGGCTTTTTTTTCATGAGCTGGAACATCACCACTTTCATCCTGCACAGCAAACGGTTCAAGTTCCTGGCAACTACCACCAAACCGTTTTTCAAATATTGTATCAACAATTCAGTTTTTCCGTTGCTGTTCATGATTTTTTACTTTATAAGGCTTTCTCGATTTGATGGTTACCGTGAATTGATGAGCAGTGCCGATATTTTACAAATACTATCCGGATTGCTGATTGGTTGTTTGCTTTCCCTTTTGTTTACCTTCTTATACTTCTATGGTGCGGAAAAGCAGATCCTCAGGACCATCGCCCCGATTGTAGGAAACCCCGAAATGTTTAACAAGCGTTTTAGCAATAAGGAGAAGCCCAATGCAGCTTTTGGGATGAAGGTTTCTTATTATCTCACTGGGAAAATGCGTTTTCGAAAAGCCAGGAGTGTTGTTCATTACCGGCAGGATTTTCTGGATGCCATTTTTAAAAGGCACCATATGGCTGCCATATTAAGTATCATTCTTGCATTCCTTTTTTTAGTGATGATCGGGTTCCTCTTAGAAAACCGTTACTTTGAAATGCCCGCTGCCGCAAGTATCCTGATTTTTCTTTCGATCATGATTGCGGTAATAGGTGCGCTCACTTACTTTCTCAAAAGCTGGAGCCTGCCGGCAGTGATTGTTTTGATCTTAGTGCTCAATTTTTTATATAGGATGGAATGGATCGACCCTCGCAACAAAGCTTACGGGTTAAATTATCTCAATAAGACGGAAAGGCCTGCATACAGCAAAGCTTCTTTACAAGCACTTTGCACACCCGATCAGATTGTTGCAGACAAGGCCAATATGATCCGCATTCTGGAAAAATGGAAACAACGGCAGCGAAGTGCCAAACCTGTTATCTGTTTCATCAATGTAAGCGGTGGTGGTTTACGGAGTGCAACCTTCGTGATGAATTCGATCCAGAAACTGGATAGCATCACAGGTGGAAGATTGATGCAGCAGACTTTTCTCATCAGTGGTGCAAGCGGAGGAATGCTTTCGGCTACTTATTACCGTGAGTTATACCGTAAGAAATTAATCAATCCCTCTTTGAACATCAGCGATAGTAGATACACCGAATCCATCGCACGCGATCTGCTTAATCCGGTATTCACTTCCATGATTGCCCGCGATCTGTTTGCCCCCATCCAGCATTTTGAAGTTGATGGGCGGAATTATGTGAAAGACAGGGGTTATGCATTTGAAAAAAAGCTCGCCGATAACACCAACGGCATCATTAACATCCAATTGAAAGATCTGAAAAAAGATGAGCAGGAAGGGAAGATACCGCTCATTTTTTTCAATTCAGTGATCAAGAGCGATGGCAGGAAACTGTATGTTGGCACCCAACCGATGAGTTTCATGATGAAACCTGTTTACCAGGCTACAGATACCCAAGCAAGCCCGGATGCCGTAGATTTCAACTCCCTCTTCACCAAGCAGGATCCGCTTAACCTCAGGGTGCTTACCGCCTTGCGGATGAATGCTACTTTTCCTTATGTATTGCCTAATGTGTGGCTTCCCAGCAACCCGGTTGTTGATGTGATGGATGCGGGATTAAGGGATAATTTCGGACAGGAAACCGCCCTTCGCTTCATTGATAACTTTCGGGAATGGATAGCTGAAAATACATCAGGCGTTTTACTGGTTCAGTTCCGCGATCGCCCAAATGATAACTGGCAATATCCTTTTGAAACCAATTCTGTCAGCGATATGTTTGTTACGCCTGCAACCATGCTTCAGCACAATTGGTTCAAATTTCAAGATTATGCACAGAACGACCAATACAGTTATCTAGCCTCTAAAGACAGTTTGATCAAAAAGGTGATGATCATGTACACACCAGAGAAGCTGGAAAAAGGAGCCGCATTGAATTTTCACCTTTCTGCCAGGGAGAAAAGAGATATTTTCTCTTCCTTTTACACCGAAAATAATAAGTTAGCCATGAAGCAGATCTTGTATGCCCTTGACCATTAAGGATGCAGCAAACGGAATGCACCCGGAATCACTTCAATTTCAAAACGGGTGGATGATTCAACAGGGTCGCCATCGATATGGAAAGGTGCCATACCTTCATTTTCAATGATGAATTTGTTGGCCTGGATATAGATGATCCCTTTTTTACTCAACTGATAATCGTTCTCCATACTAATTCTTCCTAACCTGATTTGCTTGAGCATCGAAAAAATCATCACCAGGCGGTTAGATTTTTTTACCACCACCATATCCAGCATACCATCGGTGAGTGACGCTTTTGGGGCAATGGTGACATTATTGCCAAACTGGTTGCTGTTGGCTATGCTGATAAAAAGCGCTTCCGTTCTGAAGATCGATCCATTGATATGAATCACGAAGGGATAGGTAGGCGCATGAAAATAATTTTTTAAAATCTGTTTGGCATACATGATAAAGCCTCTTTTTTTCTGCAGCGAAAATTCACGGGCTACCTGTGCATCAAAGCCTACTCCACTCAACATGCAGCCAAAACGTTTGTTGATATGAAAACCATCTATAGCTTCAGCTTTACCTTTGAAAATCGCTTGAAGTGCATCAGAAGGGTCTTTGCCGATTCCTGCTGCCAGGGCAAGTCCGTTTCCTGAGCCCATGGGTATGATGCCCACATTTATTTCCAGCCCAAGAATCCAGGATACCACATGGCTAACCGTACCGTCGCCGCCACAAACAATTACATCAGTAGTTCCTTCTTGTATGATTTTTTCAGGCAGATAAGCATAATCACCGTCTTCACGGGTGGGCAAAATTTCGTAAGGGATGTTTTGTTTCGCAGTTTCAATTTCTATGAGCCTGATCAACGGGGCTTTGTTTACCGTTCCGGAAATTGGATTGATAAAGTATAGGAATTTTCTTTGCATGTAGGCCTTTCTGTTAGTATAATTTACCATCTGATCAGCGCACTACCCCAGGTGTATCCGCTACCAAAGGCAGCCAGACAAACCAGGTCGCCGGTTTGAATCTTTCCAAGTTCCCAGGCTTCACTCAAGGCAATAGGAATAGAAGCTGCAGTGGTATTGCCATACTTTTCTATATTATTAAAAACCTGGTCATCCCTTAATTTGAGATGCTGTTGAACAAACTGAGCAATTCGGAGATTAGCCTGATGCGGAATCAAAAGGTTGAGATCGGAGGTTTGCAAATGATGCCGGTTCAGGGCTTCCATAATCACTTCAGGAAACTTCACTATGGCTTTTTTAAAAACTGCAGGGCCATCCATTGTGGGGTAAAGCTGAGCCTGATCGATCATTTGATGGCTCATGAACATATTGCCGATGGGCGCTTCATCAAAACTGGCTAATGGTTCGTTTGTCCAATGATTGGCATGCGTTCCCGGATTGAACATGGCAAGTAATTCTGCACTTTCCCCGTCGCTGTGTAAATGGGTGCTGAGGATGCCCTGTCCCTCCCGGTCTGCAGGCTGAACAACTACAGCTCCGGCACCATCTCCAAATATAACAGAGATGTTCCTGCCACGCGTACTGAAATCAAGACCAAAAGAATGTTTTTCACTGCCTACCACAAGGATGTTACGGTACATGCCTGTTTTAATGAACTGGTCGGCTACCGATAAGGCATAAACGAAGCCGCTGCATTGGTTTCGGATATCGAGGGCACCTATTTCTTTCATTTTCATCGCTCGCTGGAGCAGAACACCGCATCCGGGAAAATAATAATCCGGACTTAAAGTGGCAAAGATGATAAAGTCGATCTCTTCAGCAGTGGTACCAGCCCTTTCGATTGCAACTCGGGCAGCTTGAATTGCCATGGTGGTGGTGGTTTCCCCGGTACGATCGGCAAATCTTCTTTCTTTAATTCCTGTTCTTTCCTGAATCCATTCATCAGAAGTATCCATATAGGCAGTCAGGTGGTTATTGCTAACTATTTGTTCAGGAACATAATGTCCGACGCCGGCGATTTTTGCAGATAACATGGTAATCGGTTGCGGTTATGTAAGCAAATTACTTCATTTGAAGGCAATTTGGCAACCGGTTAGTTAACTTTTACCATTTCACGCAGACAAAAAGCTTCTTCGTACAAAGGATAAAGCCTTGTTTTAAAGTGGTAGAAGATGGCCTGTTTGAGTTGATCATTTGATCGTACAATCCGGTTGGTAAAATGCTCACTCAAAGGGAGAAATGAAAGCTTACCGTTTTCCATTTTAATTTCTGCAATGTAATGTTCACTTTTAATGGTGATATCCATAAACTGCCGGTTATCGATAACACTGATATTTCCGATAGCAAAGAGGCTGTCATCCATAGCAAAACCATATTCATTCAGTTTACTAAGGTCTCCTACGAATACCAGGTCGTATATTTTATCCGTTTTTTCACTAATAATCAGCTTAACCGGGTATTGTTTGCCCATTTCGTCGGTTGCTATGGCGGCCCATTTTCCCATCAAGGCAGGGTCGGTTTGAACCATCGGTGTTTCATCTAACTGGCAATGCGAGCTGAAAGGGCATCCGGTAAGCAAGGTAATTGCCATCAAAGCTATTGCGGATAGGGTTATCCGAAGATGTACTTCCGGAAGCATAAACTTTGCAGTTTTCATTGTTGCAAATTAACTTCTTACCTTATTACTAAACAAGCAGAGGTTATTCACAGGTGTTTATTACTAATGCGCATAGCCCTAAGCGTAACTTCTGGGTGATCAGTTTACAGGCTTGCTGTTCAATGCCTGCCAGAGCAAGTCTTTCAATTCTGTTAAATGGTAACCGGTTACTGATGAGATGAAAATATGAGGGATTGTTTTAGGCAGTTCGGCACCAATGGCATTTTTCAGTTCATCATCCAACATATCCGATTTACTGATGGCAATCACAAAATCTTTTTGCAACATCTCGGGGTTATACTTTTCCAATTCAGCACGCAGGATTTCAAATTCCTGCCGGTGGTCTTTGCTATCGGCGGGTATAAGGAAAAGCAGTACAGAATTCCTTTCAATATGCCGGAGGAAACGATGCCCCAGCCCTTTACCTTCAGCAGCGCCTTCAATGATGCCGGGTAAATCGGCCATGCAGAAACTTTTTGAATCCCTGTAATCTACCATCCCTAATTGAGGAACAAGAGTGGTAAATGCATAATCGGCAATTTTTGGTTTAGCTGCTGTGATGCTCGAAAGCAGGGTCGATTTTCCGGCATTGGGAAATCCAACCAAACCCACATCGGCCAGTACTTTCAATTCCAGCACCCTGATGCCTTCTTCGCCATCTTCACCGGGCTGAGCATATTCAGGTGCCTGATTGGTAGATGTTTTGAAATTGCTGTTCCCTAAACCTCCTCTTCCTCCTTTCATCAAGATAGCTTCCTGCCCATCTTCAAGAATTTCAGCCAGCAACATTCCGGTATCTTCATCTTTAGCGATAGTACCAAGGGGAACTTCGATGATGATATCCTTTCCATTCCTTCCGGTAGAATTATTTCCTGAACCGTTTTCCCCATCTTCCGCAAGGATATTCTTAAAATACCTGAGATGGAGTAAAGTCCATAACTGGGTGTTTCCTTTTAAAATGATATGTGCACCTCTGCCTCCGTCGCCACCATCTGGTCCGCCTTTTGCAGTTAGTTTATTGCGCATGAAATGTTTACTGCCTGCACCACCATGACCACTGCGACAAAAAATTTTTATCTGGTCTACAAAATTTGATTTTTCCATTCCTGCAAAGTTCGCCTATTTTTATCCAATTGGTAAGGCTTTCTGTTGCTATGCAACTTTAGCGTGAATGATTGCCTTGTTCAGGATTTGGTTTCATGCCAGGGTTTGTAATCGGGGTGATTGTCGGTTTGGCTATCTGGCAATTTGGTTAAAGGTTCGCAAGCTTCCCAATAGGCATGCATATCTGCCGGTAGTTGCTGATAAATGGCAGTGCCTGCTGTTTTCCAGGTGATCATCTCATCAGAAACTTCTTTGATGATCTTTGCCGGATTCCCTAATAATAACGATCTTTTTGGAATGATCTGGTCTGCAGCAACAAAAGATAAAGCACCCACTATACATTCATCACCCAGTTCAACACGGTCCATGATCACCGCATTCATTCCTACCAGGCAATTCCGCCCGATCGATGCTCCATGAATGATCGCTCCATGGCCGATGTGCGCTCCTTCCATCAAATGAACGGTTATTCCGGGAAACATATGAATGGTACAATTTTCCTGAACATTACATCCGTTTTCAATGACGATTTTTCCCCAGTCGCCGCGAATGGCTGCACCCGGACCGATATACACATTTTTACCAATGATCACATTACCCGTAACTGTTGCCAGCGGATGAATGAAAGCGGTAGGGTCGATAACCGGGATATGGGTTTTAAAACGATAAATCATCTTTGATGCGATTTAGATCAGCGATTTATTTGTACGGAAACAAGTGCCCTTGAACAAAGCCACTTCATGACCCTTCTGGTTACGGATGCTGATATGATACAAGCCGGTTGATTTTCCGTTATGGATTTCTTTGGCTTCCGCCATTAGCGAATCGCCAACATGAACCGGTTTGATGAAATTGATGGAAGTGTCGAGGGCAACAGATAGCACGTTGCGGTTGTTGCAGGCGAAAGCAAAAGCGCTATCGGCTAGCGAAAATGCGATGCCTCCGTGTACAATACCGAATCCATTGATCATTTCAGGCCGCACCGTCATTCCAATTTTACTGTACCCTTCGCGTATATTCATTACTGTTATACCCAGCCATTTGCTGAATCCGTCGTGATCCATCATATGGCTCACCACTTTCTTTGCTAATTCATCGTTTGTATCAGACATATTAAGTTTTTATTTCCCGGTGAAATTTGGCGTGCGTTTTTGCATGAAGGCTTCAATACCTTCAGCATAATCGCTGGTTTGTGCAGCCTTAAATTGCAGGCGGTCTTCTTCAAGTAATTGCTGCTCCAGGTTATTGTGCATGGAATTGTTAAGTGCCTTTTTGGTAAGCGCCAGCGCACGGGTTGGCATTTGAGCAAGCTGTTTGGCCAGATCCATTGAAGAGGTTAAGAAATCAGTTTCGCTGTAATACTTATAAATCATACCTATTCGTTCGGCTTCAGCAGCCGACAATTTTTCGCCAAGCATCATCAGTGCGGCAGCCCTTTGAAATCCTATCAGCCGGGGCAGAAAAAATGTACCTCCACTATCGGGAATCAAGCCAATCTTTGAAAAAGCCTGGATGAAATTTGCATTTTCATGGGCAACAACGATATCGGCACTTAGTGCAATATTGGCTCCGGCGCCTGCCGCTACTCCATTTACAGCACAAACTATGGGTTTGGGTAAATTCCGCATTCTTGTGATGATGGGATTATAATGTTCCGATAAAATCTTAGTGAATGGAACCGGATCAACTCCGGTTACTTCACCCAAATCCTGGCCGGCAGAAAATGCTTTACCATTTCCGGTTAGATAAACGGCCCGTATTTCAGGATTTTCGGCAACTTCATCTAACCGTTTTTGTAACAGTAATGCCATTTCCCTGTTGAATGCGTTGAATTTCTCCGGCCGGTTGAGGCGGATAATACCTACCTGTTGCTGCACTTCCAATAAGATAGTAGACATGCGAAAATATTTTACACTACAAGGTTAAAGAAAAATTGTACAGCATTATCAAATAACCCGATCTGAGGTTGTAATCGTATCAATGACATTTGAAATAATCGAAGGGCTCTTTACAGTTGTTACACTGATAATGTGCTTTGCAGGCCGTTGAACCGAATTGGCTGAGGAGGCGTGTATTATTTGATTTACATCTTGGACAAATAACCGCCTCTTCTTCAGCAAAAAGCATGCGGTTGATTCTTTGTTGCGATGAAGATTGGCTGCGTGTTTGCGGTGGCGCAATACCGTATTCCTGCAATTTCTTTTTTCCGTTTTCACTCATCCAGTCGGTTGTCCAGGCCGGGGATAAAACCGACGTCACTTTCACCTTTTTAAAACCTTTTTCTATCAATTTTAGTTTGATATCAAATGCAATGGCATCCATGGCCGGGCAGCCGGAATAAGTGGGTGTGATAAAAACTTCTATGGCATCAGCTTCAACTTTAATATCACGAACAATACCCATGTCGAGAATCGTTAATACCGGAATTTCCGGATCGGAAACTTCTTCCAGCCATTCCATGATATGTGCTTTGCCAGATTCCATGATAAAATTGAAAAAGTGAATTGATGATTTTCAGCTGTATAGAAGAAATTTATAAATTATTTAAGAGTTGATTATTAAAATAACGGTAATGATTAACCTGAAATACATTCTTACCATATTGCTCCTGGATGGCTGCGTTGTAGATGTTGCATCTCAGCCAGCAGAAATCCGAGATGTTCGGTATGTACGCCTGTTTTTCCACCCGTTTGCATGAAAATATTTTCGGGGATAGAAAGCTTCGCTTCTTCAAATACGGCACTAATTTGCTTTAACCATCCATATTTAAGTGCGGATAAATCAAATCCCAATAAGGTTTCTGTTTCATATGGGGCAGGTATGAAGAGTTCGCCGGTGTAGGGCCAATAATCCACTAATGCTTTCTTAATGCGGGAATGGCTTTCTTCAGTACCATCACCTAACCTGATTACCCATTCGCTGCTCCATTTTATATGGTAAGTGGTTTCTTTTAACGATTTTGTGGCAATGGCAGCAATTTGCAAATCGGTGCTTTTCTCCAATTGCTCAAAAACCAGGTATTGATAAACACTGTAGAAGAGCTGACGTAACACTGTATACGACCAATCAGCCGCTGGCAACTCTACCAGTAAGAGATTTTTGTACTCCCTTTCATTGCGCAGGTAAGCGAGACTATCTTCAGTAACCACAGGATCACCGGAAAGGGTAGCGGCATACTGATAAAAATTTCGAGCCTGCCCCAACAAGTCGAGCGTAATATTGGTAATGGCAATATCCTGCTCCAAAATCGGCCCATGAGCGCAAAGTTCGGCATTGCGTTGGGAGAGGATGTGGGAGGAGTCGGCTTGGAATTTGAGGAAATCTAGTTTTGATATACTCATATTTCAGTATGTTAGTAATTGGTAATTTGGAATTAGGGATTAGGAATTTAGGATTATGGTTTCGAATTGATTTCTCAATCAGATAAGGAAATAATGGTTTAATGATTATTTGTTTTGTTTCGACTTTTCTAGGTAATGAATGTATCCATTTATGAGCTTAAACACTAGTTCACATTTTTCTTCACCTTCATTAAGTATTTTTTCGGAAATGTATTTTTCATCAAAAGCAGTTGTTAATTGTTCCATGGTTTCTGTCACTGAGCCCCTTGCTATGATAAAAAAGTTCTTTGTGTCTGCATAAGTAAATCTGCCATAACCCTCAGCTATATTTCGGGTAATTGATCTGGAGCAATCAATTATTTGAGAGATTAAAAGAAATTTTTCATGGGAAGGAAAAAGTTTGGAAACTTCAGAAATAAAAATCCTTAGTAGCCTTGCTTGTTTATAGCACTCCAGATCCTTATAACCTTTATATATCATAAGTAAATTGGTTCATTTACTTTTTGCACTTTTTTTTCTAATAACTCGGGTATATACACGCAAATTTCTTTTTCAAAAATTGAAGCATGTTGCAGCCCCAATCCCTAATTCCCAATCCCAATCCCTAATTCCCAATCCCTAATTCCTAATCCCTAATCTCCCAATCCCCCCAATCTACATATGCTTCACCTCATCCGGTAAATCGTAAAAGGTAGGGTGACGGTAAACCTTATCCGAAGCGGGGTCATAAAAACTTTCAGCGTCATCCGGATTACTGGCATGTACATACTTGCTTTCCACCACCCATATGCTGATGCCTTCCTGGCGGCGGGTGTATACATCGCGTGCATTTTCAATAGCCATGGCTGCATCGGCTGCATGTAAACTGCCGGCATGTTTATGATCAAGGCCTTGTTTGCTCCTGATAAAAACTTCCCATAAGGGCCAACCCGATGAAGCTTCATTGGCCATTGATGAAGGCATGAAAGCTCCGGATTTTTCTTCCGGGATATCGCCGTAATAAAATTTTTGTATGCGAATAGACATGATATAATCATTTAAAGAATAAAAATTAAGCAACGCGTTTTTGTAACCTTTCCGCTTTCTTAGCTGCATAAGCCAAAGCCGCTTCCCGAACCCATTCACCTTCCTGATGGGCTTTATTTCTGGCTTCAAGCCTTTGTTTATTGCAGGGACCATTGCCTTTAACCACATTCCAGAATTCTTCCCAATTGATTTCGCCAAAATCATAATGCATTTTTTCTGCATTCCATTTCAAATCTGGGTCGGGAAGTGTCATGCCCAATAATTTAATCTGTTCTGCAATCATATCCACAAAATGCTGCCTCAACTCATCGTTTGTTTTTCGTTTGATTTTCCATTTCATGCTTTGATCGCTGTTGGTGCTTTCGCTGTCTTTCGGACCAAACATCATCAAACTGGGCCACCACCAGCGGTTGATGGCATCCTGGCACATGGCTTTCTGTTCGGGCGTTCCCTTACTCAATACCAATAAAGCATCGAACCCCTGGCGCTGATGAAAACTTTCTTCTTTACAGATTCTAACCATTGCTCTGGCATACGGTCCGTAAGAAGTTCGGCACAGCATTACCTGATTTAGTATTGCAGCGCCATCTACCAACCAGCCAACCGCACCCATATCTGCCCAGGTAAGGGTAGGGTAATTGAAAATGGAAGAATATTTCGCCTTACCGCTATGCAAATCATCAATCATCTGTTCACGACTGGTTCCTAAGGTTTCAGCAGCGGCATACAGATACAGACCATGCCCGGCTTCATCCTGCACTTTGGCAATCAATATGGCTTTTCGCTTTAGCGATGGGGCCCGTGTAATCCAGTTTCCCTCCGGAAGCATACCAACAATTTCACTATGCGCATGCTGGCTGATTTGCCGAAGGTTTGTTTTGCGATAGGCATCCGGCATCCAGTCTTTCGGCTCAATTTTTATTTCAGCATCAATCTTTGCCTGAAAGGATTTTTCGAGATCATGTAGTGTCATCACAATTATTTTAGATGATAAATGTAGCGATAAAAATCAAAAAAAACTAACAACTGTTCGTAATTTATCAATAAAAGATTTTCTTTTCTTCAACAATAAGTTTGGGTCATTCTATTTGAGATCGAAATTCACCACTACATTTTCACTGGTAGGATGACTCTGGCAAGTAAGAATATATCCGGCTTCCACTTCTTCAGGTTCAAGGGCATAGTTAACATCCATTTGAACGGAACCATTAGTTACCTTGGCTCTGCATGAACAACAAACCCCTCCTTTGCAGGCATAAGGCAGATCTGCTCCCTGCTGAAGCGCAGCATCGAGTATGCTTAAACCTTTAGCAGCCAGTTCGAAATGAATGGTTCTGCCATCAAGTGTAAGTTCAATCTTACTCTTTGGCTGATCATCTGAAATAGAAGTTTCCTTTTTGCCTGAAACCGAACTGGCCTGGCCGGGTACATGAAACAGTTCAAAATGGATTTTACTTTGATCTAAACCTTTCGATTCAAGAAAATTACGAACTGTGAAAATCATGGCTTCCGGTCCGCAGAGATATACAGCATCCATTTTAGCATAATCAATGATTTTTTCGAAAGCTTTAAGCTTTTCATCATCAATTCTTCCGTATAATAATTCCGCATCCAGTCTTTCACGGCTTAGCACATTGATAAACTGAAAACGCCCGATGAATTTATTTTTGAGGGCTTCCAGTTCTTCAAAGAAAATGATCGATTGCCGGTTTTGATTTCCATACAATAGCGTGAAGCTGCTTTGCGGTTGGGTTTGGAGGGTATGTTTGATGATGGCAATGATTGGTGTGATGCCACTTCCGGCAGCAACTGCAAGATATTTTGCATCGGGCTCGGAGCTGATTTTTGACGTAAATTTTCCGGAAGGTGGCAGCACTTCAATGGTATCACCTGCTTTAAGCTCTTCATTGGCAAAACCGGAGAAACTTCCTCCGGGTACTTTTTTGATGGCAACCCTAAGTTCATTTTCATGGGGGGCAGCACAGATAGAATAACTGCGCCTGATTTCTTCGCCGTTGATATTTTTTTTGAGGGTAAGATTTTGCCCTTCCTTGAATTGAAAAACGGGTTCAAGTGCTTGCGGAACATCAAAGCAAAGCGTAACACATTCAGGTGTTTCTTTACGGATACTTTTAATTACCAAAGGATGAAAATGTACTGCCATAAATTATTGTATGAGTCCTGTTAATAAGTGGTTGATCATGTCTGTTTCCAGTTCATCGGCTGTTACGCTTTTTTTGTGGCGCTGCCAGAATTCGAGGCCACGCACTGCCGATAGCAGCGTAAGTACTGCCACATGAGGATGAATGGGCTTCAGTTCTTTTGCCGCAGTTCCCTCTTCAATCAAAGCAATAAGACTGTTTTCGTAGGCTTTTCGTTCCTGTAAAAAATTGCCGAGGTAAGGTTCATGAAGTTGTTTCCATTCATGGTTGGCCACATGAACTTCATCATAGGCATCTATCATCATATGGATATGAAAGCGGATCAAGGCTTCCAAACGGGGAACTACTTTTCCTTTTGCCGAAGTGATGGCAGTAAGTTCATTGTTAAATTTCAAGGCAACTTTAAAACATATGGATTGTAACAATTCTTGCTTTGAGCCGATATGGTTGTATAAACTCGAAGCTTCTACCCCCATACTTTCGGCTAAATCACGCATCGATGCAGCTACATATCCCTTTTTCCGGAATAAAGTGGCCGCTTTTAAAATGATAGCGTCTTTTTTAGTGCCGTTGCGGGCTGGAATAATTTTAGACATACAATTACCCAGCAAAACTAACGCATATTAGTTTTTTTGAAGCATTTCTTCTTAGTAAATTTGGAAATGTGGTTAATTTTATTGGTAATTTAATAGCTATGCAATTAAAAGCAGTTGAAAAGGTAGATCAAATCAGTGCGGAAGCGTTTCACAAAAATTATTATGTGCCCCGAAAGCCAGTAGTCATTTCCGGGTTAGCCAAAAACTGGCCGGCTTACAGCAAATGGGATTGGGATTTTTTTATAAAAGAGGTGGGAGATAAAGAGGTTGGGGTTTACAACAATGTAAAAAGTGATGCCTATACTGCCATCAACACTGCTGATGAATACATGTTTTTTGGCGAATACCTGAGGCGTGCTAAAGCCGGACCTCTCGATTTGCGCATTTTCCTCTTTAATATTTTTGAACATGCACCGGGCATTACTAAAGATTTCACCTGGCCCGATCATCTGATGAAAGGTTTTATCAAAAAGTACCCGATGCTTTTTGTGGGGGGGCAAGGTTCTATCACGCATATGCACTTCGATATCGACATGAGCCATATCCTACATACCCAGTTTATCGGCAAGAAAAAGGTGCTGCTTTTCCCATTTGAAGAACAGTACAAACTTTATCGAAAACCCTGGGAAGTACTGAGTATGGCCAATTATGCCAATTATTCCCAGAGCTTCGACTATGAAAATTTTCCCGCTGTAAAGCTGGCAAAAGGTTACGAAGTAATCCTCGAACATGGGGATACCTTATTCATGCCCGCAGGTTATTGGCACCATATGGAGTACCTTGAAGCCGGCCTTGCCATGAGTTTAAGGGCTATGCAGAATGGTATAGGAGGTAAACTCAATGGCTTATGGAAACTATTCGGTATGAGAGGAATAGATACGATGATGAAAAAAACAGCCCCCGAATGGTGGTATAACCAAAAAAAGGGAAAATTATACCGTTTGGCCGGTCAGGAATTAAAAAAGATGAACAAATAGTTGAAAAAAAATTATGTTAGTTAACAAAAAGTACTAATTTTACCATCTACTCCCAACCTAAGCTCCTCCAATATTATCTTATTTAAAGCTCACTCAAGAATTGCATATCCTGCAAAGAAAATCCCGTTATACCAATGTGATTTATATAATATGCCAATATTTTATAAATCTTATCCCGAATGCTTTCGGGAGTGAATGCCGATGGTATCAAACAAATAGTACAATGAGGCGATAGCCGATATTGGACTATATTGTTTGTTCAATCGGTATTATTTGACCAATTCAATTAAATAAGTAATTCAGACTTATTCAGTATAGCCTCAACTTTTTTCTTGTGGTTTCAGAGGTAAGCAAGGCCGGTGATTTTTATCACTGGCCATTTTTGTGCCCTTATTCCAGCGAACGATTAAGGAAACTTACAAAAGGAGCAGCAGATTTGAGGGTTTTGCCTATTTCTTTTGGTAAAGATGGCTCAGGAAGTTGTTTATCGGGATAGGCAGTTGTAACCACAAAACTCTTCAACTTGAGGAATGCAATCGCAGGGTTGGTTTCATCGTAACCTTTTGGCGGACGAACCAAACTATTTTCCTGATTGGGGCCTTTTGGAAAGTTATTCTTGAAAGCTGCAGTATTTAAAATTTTCTTGAAATCATCATAATAGTAGTCAATTTCCTGACGAATTGCAGCCAGATGTTCCGCTTCGGGCATCCAAATGCCTGCGGCAATAAAACTACTGCCCGGTTCAATATGAACATAGTAGCCTGCTCCTAAACCTTTTTTACCAGCTTTGTTGAAATATGCGGCCATATTTTGTTTGTATGGGCTTTTATTTTTGCTGAAACGTACATCCCTGTTAATCCGAAACGTACAATTTTTGGGTTCCAGCTCGCCGATACTTTTATCAAATGAAGCAATTTCTTTTATCAATGCCCCAACAAAAATTAAAAAATCGGCTTTTGCGTTTTCGTAATTATTTCGATGTTCGTTGAACCAGGCCTTATTATTATTTTTTTTCAACGCCGTTAAAAATGGCAAAACATTTTTCTGTAGCATACCGATGGTTAATTGAATGAACAAACAAAAAAATAACCGGCTTTGTTGGCCGGTTTGTATGAAATAAAATAGGAATCAAATTCTTCCCCAGTTTTCGCCGCTTCTGATGCGGTACAAGGTCATTTCACTTACGCCGTATTTTTCTGCCATCTGTTTGTAAGTGAGTTTTCTTTTTGGATTATTGATGGCGTCTTTGATAGATTTTACTTGTGTGGCTGTTAGTTTCAAACCGGTTGTACGGTTTGCCTGGCGCTTTTTGTATGCAATTTTCATCGGGCTTTTTTGCTGATGTTCACTCACTTCTTCGAGCGTTGCCCAGAGCAGATTTTTTGCCGTATTGTCGGTTTTTTTATGATTGTTGTGAATTACAAATTTATATTTCGGCGATTTTTTCTTACAAAATAATTTAGCTACTTCACGGTGGATATAAATGGTTCCGTTTCCATCCTCAACATGGAGGTTGAGTGTTCGGTAACCTGAAGTAAGCGAGCCGTTGAGCAATTTGCCATCTTCATCGATAGAAGTGGAATAACTGGCAGCCCGGCCCAGATTAGAAACTGCATATTTTTTTCTTAACTGTTTGTAACCGGAGAATTGCATTTGTTTCCAAACCTCACCGGGAATTTTTTTAATCATGTTGGGTTGATTTTAATGTTAAGTTGTAAAATTGATGATCAGTCAATCTGATTAAGGGTTGATGTGTTATAAATATAAATAAAATTTACACTACCCCGGCAAGATTTTTAAAAATTCTTCTTCATCAATGATTATAATACCGGGAATTTTTTTTGCTTTTTCCAGTTTGCTTCCGGCATCTAAACCTGCAACAAGGTAATTGAGTTTACTGCTTACTCCGCTGAGCAGCTTGCCACCATTGCGTTCTACGCGTTCTTCGGCTTCCGTTCTTTTAAGTTTGGATAGTGTTCCGGTAAACAGGAAAGTTTGTCCGGCCAGGTTGCCATCAACGGGTAGCATTAGGGGCTTTTTGGTTTGTAAACCGGCACCGGCCAATTGCTCCAGCATGGTAATATTATCCGGGTTATGAAAAAACGCATAGATGCTTTTCGATACTTTATCGCCTACATCTTCCATTTGCTGAAGTTCTTCTTCACTAAAATGCTGGAAGGCAAAGATGTCATCTACCTGCTGGGCCAGGGTTTTTGCAGTGGTGACGCCCACATAGCGGATACCCAGTGCATAAATCAGCCGGTGTAAGGGTTGATCCTTGCTGTTTTCAATGGCTTGTTTAAGGTTTTCAACCGATTTGGCACCAAATCCTTCTCTACCCAAAAGCTGGTTCACCTCAAATTGATAGATGGAAGGTATATCTGTAATCAGTTTCATCTCATGGAATTTTCGCACATTGGCTTCTCCAAAACTTCGGATGTCCATGGCATCTTTACTCACAAAATGAATGATCCGTTCTAAAACCTGAGCCGGACAATTGATATTGATACATCGCCAAACCGATTCATTTTCGGGTTTATATAAGATGTCGCCGCAGGCAGGGCAATGGGTAGGGAACTGTATGGCTTTTTCATCACCGGTTCTTACTTCCGTCATACTCTTTACAATCTGGGGAATAACATCGCCACTGCGTTCAATCAGAATCTGGTCGCCGATCATCAGGTTTTTTTCACCGATATAAGCTTCATTATGTATGGAAATACTGCTTACTGTAACACCACCAACCTGTACAGGCTGTATTTTAGCAACAGGGGTTATGGCACCGGTACGGCCTACCTGAAACTGAACATCCAGCAACCTGCTGCTGGCCTGACGTGCTTTAAATTTAAAAGCGATCGCCCATCTCGGGTGATGTGCCGTCATGCCCAACTGATCTTGTAAGGGAAGTTCATTTACTTTGATCACCATCCCATCAATTTCATAAGGAAGTTGATCACGTTTTTTTTCATAATCTTCAATAACTTCCTGAACC
This sequence comes from Sphingobacteriales bacterium, assembly GCA_026391525.1. GTDB lineage: Bacteria > Bacteroidota > Bacteroidia > Chitinophagales > Chitinophagaceae > Ferruginibacter. The sequence continues at coordinate 2,970 of JAPLEF010000128.1, read as the reverse complement.
GCATCTATGCCTTTCACCACTTTCATTTCCTGTACCGGGGTTCTGAAACCCATATTCCACAGCAGTTGTAGAATGCCACTATGGGTTTGCGGAATGGGTAATTGATTTGATTGTTGATTGGCAGTTTGGATATAACTCACATGGTAAAGGAAAGCTTCCAGGTTTCTGCGGGCAACCACTGCCGTATCTTTTATGCGCAACGAACCTGCGGAAGCATTGCGTGGATTGGCCAGGGGAGGCAAACCTTCTTCCATCAGCGATTCATTATATAAGCGGAAATTATTTTTATTCATCAGCACTTCACCCCTGATTTCGATCTGTTGGATACCGTAATCAGAAAATGGTGCTGATAATGGAACTGATCTGATCTGTTTGATATTCGGGGTGATGTCATCCCCGGTTTCACCATCGCCTCGGGTGAGGCCGAGTTGCAGCAGGTCGTTTTCATACCTCAATGAAATACTGGCTCCATCAAATTTCGGCTCTACTGTGTATTCAGGCAATTCTTTCCCGGAACGTTCACGCACTTTACGGTCCCAATCGTATAAGTCGTCTGCATTGTACGAATTTTCAAGAGAAAGCATCGGCACCAGATGTTGCACTTTGGGAAAATCTTTGATCATCCCGGCCCCTACGCGTTGGGTTGGTGAATCTTTACTGATCGATTCCGGGTGTGTTTTTTCAAAGTTTACCAGAAGTGTATACAGCCGGTCGTATTCTTCATCGGCGATTAGTGGGTCGTTCATCACATAATATCGGTATTCATGAAAGCGGAGCAGATTCCTGAACGCTTCAAGGTTAGCTGTTGTAATAAAATTTGAGCCAGATTCCTGCAACCAGTTTAGGGTTTCGTGCTGAAGAATTTTTGCTTGTTCTGCTGTGTACATCATGCGATGGGGATTGTTTCAAAGTTATCATTTTGCTTGGTAATCTTTCTATACCAGTACCATTATAAACTACTCTTTTTTCATAGAATGGTTTTGATTGCTTTGGCCTACATTTGAAAAAAGCTTGTTCATGTATTGTTTAAACGTATTTCTTCGAGGCAATAAAAAAATTCCCTTCATCTCATTGCCAGTTTTTTTGTGTTGTTTACTGGCATTCACTTCCTGCCAATCTAAAAAAAAGGTAGCCCTTATCGTTCACCATGCAAAAATCTATACCGTTGATTCCGCCTTCAGTACTGCAGAAGCGATGGCTATTGAAAATGGAAAGTTACTGGCCATCGGATCGGATAAAGATATTATGGCCACTTATGTTTCCGATTCGATGCTGGATGCCGGTGGGAAAACTATTTTTCCCGGCTTCATCGATGCACATTGCCATTTTACGGGTATGGCCACCGACCGATGGAAATGCGACCTAACAGGTACACGCTCTTTTTTGGAAGTGGTAGAGAAAATAAAAGCCTATGCCACAAACGCCCCGATGGAATGGATTTATGGCAGGGGATGGGATCAGAATGACTGGCCCGGGAAAGAATATCCTGATAAGCATATCCTCGATAGTTTATTTCCTAACCGACCGGTATTCATAAAACGGATCGATGGACATGCAGCCCTGGTTAATCAGAAAGCGCTGGATCTTGCAGGTATTGATGCCGGCACACTTGTTAAAGGAGGCAGTATTGAAATGAAAGATGGGAAGCTCACGGGCATCCTGATTGATAATGCCATGGATCTTGTAGATACCAAAATTCCTTTGCTAAGTGATGTACTGGCTAAACAATATTACAATGAATTGCAGCAGCTATGCTTTGCCGTTGGTTTAACCGGAGTGCACGATTGTGGAATCGGAGAGCATACCCTGGAAATGGTGGATGAGGAACAACAGGCCGGCCGGCTGAAGATGAAAATATTTGCTTTGCTTTCCGACAGTGCCCGGTATTATCCTACCTGGATCAAGCGTGGCGCGTACCGTACAGCGAGGCTACATATGGGCGGTTTCAAACTTTATGCCGACGGGGCATTAGGTTCAAGAGGGGCGTGTTTACTGCACGATTATAGCGACGAGCCGGGGTCGAAGGGCTTTCTGCTCAGCGATTCTGCTTATTTCCGTTCAGTTGCCCGTATGCTTGCCCAGTCGAACTTACAGTTATGCACACACGCAATTGGCGATAGCGGCAACCGGCAGCTATTGAATATTTATGCCGAAGTGCTAAAAGGGAAAAACGACCGCCGTTGGCGCATCGAGCATGCACAGGTTGTGGATGTAAACGATTTTCATTTTTTCAAAGATTATTCCATCATTCCTTCCGTACAACCCACTCATGCCACCAGCGACATGTACTGGGCAGAAGAGAGGCTTGGTACTGAGCGGATGGCTAACGCTTACGCCTACCAGAGGTTATTGCAGCAAAACCAATGGATGCCGCTGGGTACCGATTTTCCGGTTGAAGACATCAGTCCGTTCAAAACGTTTTATGCTGCTGTAATCCGGAAGGATGGCAAAGGTTTTCCCGGCAATGGTTTTCAAACGGCCGATGCATTGAGCCGGCAGCAGGCGATAAGGGGGATGACCATCTGGGCGGCTAAAGCGGCATTTGAGGAAGATGAGAAGGGGAGTTTGGAAAAAGGTAAATCGGCAGATTTTATTTTGTTGAACACCGATCTGATGAGTTGTAAGCCGGAGCGTATTTTAGCAACGGAAGTATTGGCAACTTATATCAATGGCGAGAAGCTGTGGGGAAGAAAGTGATATATTGTTATGCTGTGAGATATAAGCATCCATTCTTTCTTCTCAGCAATGTCTCCGGTACGGCACATTGCGTATTAACTGTACTTTTAAACATGTAAATGGCGAGAAAGTGTGGGTAATAAAATAATGTATTGTTAAGGTGTGTGAGCCATTCAATAAGGCTTGGGTGTGTAAAACACGCGTAAAGACTTTGAGATGCTGTGGCAGGTTTTGGTACGTCATTCTGTTAAAATTATCTAACATGAAAAAAATAATTCTAATAACAGCAACTTG